>CAMEQB010000042.1 GCA_945932505.1 uncultured Spirochaetales bacterium | reverse complement strand
GTGTCATATCATAGTTCCAAAGAAGAGAGTATATCTCTCTGATTCTTTCTACCATGGAGTAGGAGTAGTATTCAGGATAGAGAAGGTTACCAAGCCACCATACTCCGATGATCATGTTCATACTTGGTGGATTTCCCAGCCAGTTATATGGAGAAGAAGGAACTACACAGTATTTACCGTTCTTTATTGCGCTCATTTCTTTCCATCCTGAGAGCGTGGATACTTCAGTTGCAATAGAGTCGTCAGTAAATATGATGACATCTGGGTCAGCAGCCATAGCTGTCTCTAGGTTAATCTGGTTGCCGCCACCCTTATTTGATAATTTCTCTACAACTATTGCGTTCTCAGCTCCCACTATCTCCAGTACTTGTGCCTGAGATGAGCCTCTGGCGTTTGTTCCGAGGCCATCTAAGCCAGTTGTGTACATTACTGACACCACTTCGTCGTCTATAATCTTCTCCCTGTTCTCTTTCGCCATAGCCATTGTCTCATCAACAAAGGCTCCGAGAGCCTCTCCTCTCTCTTCCATGGAGAGAATTCTACCAAGAGTACGGAATGCAGACGCCATATTCTCCAAGTCAGATTCTATAAAGATTACTGGTATTCCAATCTGAGATTGTAGTGCATCCAAGTCTTCAGCTATTCCATTCTTATAATCACCAAGGTCTATGACTATTTCAGCTCCAGAGGATAATAGCTCCTCTAAGTTAAGCGTGGCCTTACTACCATACATCTGACCTGTTTCTGGCAGCACAGCCAATTCAGAAGGTAAATACTTCATCTGGGTAGTTGAAGGGCGCCCAGAGACAGTACACATTCTCTCGGGGGCAAAGGCGGCGAGGAACATTGTTGCTACTGCCCCGGATGGCGCGACTTTATCGATAGCGGCTGGTATTTCTACAATGCGTCCTGCGCTATCTGTAAACTTAATTGTTTCTTTTTCTGTCGTTTCATTAACAGGCTGAGCAAAGACAGAAGTCAATGCCAATAAAAGTATCAATAATAAAGATAATGTTTTTTTCATGCTTTCTCCTATGCGTATTATTTTTTTAAACAAGTCGCTAGAAGTCAAGCATTATATTTTTAAAAAATGAATGGAAAAATCAAAGAATGATTTAAAGACTCAATAAAAATAAATGAACAAAGATGATTTAGGAATAGCATTAATTTATACAAAATAGTCAAGGTGAGTAATCTTCTCTACTTGATATTACTCTCTTTTTTATTTCTAATGTGATGTATTTTGTATCGATGGAACAAAAAAATAAAATATTCATTGGATTTAAAAATGAACAATATAAAATATTTTGTAATTACTTTGTTGATTTTGGTCATAATTATCTCTTGTTCTATATCTCCGGAGATAGTAGAGAAAGCAGAATTGACGCCACAAATAAAGTATTTAGATTCTCCTAGTGAAGTAAAGGTCAAATCAGACTATGAAGGGAATAAGATAGATTTAGAGTGGTGTGAAGTTGAAGGTGCCACCCACTATGAAGTTGAGTATGAGAGTGTGGTAGATTACCTCTCTGGAAAAGAGATGAAGAAATACATCACACTTTCCCCCTCTTTTTCACTCTCTTCGTTTCTTTCTTCTTCCGATAAACGATATGTTTTTCGTGTCAGGGCAGGCAAAAAGAATGACGATGGTGTTTTGTATTCCCGTTATACAGATCTGAAGGAAGGAGCATTAATCGACGACTTTACTGTTTCTTTTGTAATCAGAGACGGTGTACTTAATTTCTATTCAAGCACAACTAAGTCTTCTTCGATTCTCCATTCTGGAGATATTGCTGAAAGCAAAGTCTCTATCTATGAAGGTGATAGAGAATTATTAAGTGGAAAGAGAAAAGTGGAGCCAGGAGAAATCATAACGCTGAAATCTGTACTCCTTGTAGATGGTAATGTCATAAAAGAGAAAACTAATACTATCACGGTTGAAACTTCTCTTGTTCCAAATGGAGTCAGTTCTATTTCAACTACTGTAAATGAGAAAAGAAGAATAGACGTTACCTTCATCAGCCCAGGAATTAATAAAGGTTTGGAATCTACAGAAATACTATTCCGTCTTGAGAGAAGAGAAATCAATGGAGGAGAGTGGGAAGAAATAAAAAATGAAGATGATGAGTATTTTTCAGTCTCCTCAGATGTAGATACTAAAAGTGAATTCTCCTTCACAATTAGTGATACAAATGCCCATAATGGTCTGGATTATTCTTATAGAGTATTTACAGTTTATAAAACGTTAGATGGCGATGAATATATCTATTATGAAGATGAAAATCCAATTGAAACAGACAAGGCATATGTAGCTGATGAAAGAGTAAAGAGTTTCTATCTATATAGTGTTACAGAGCCTAAAGAGCTAGATGACGGTACCTATGAAGTAAAAGTAAAACTGAACTGGGAGATTTACCATTATCTTCCATCTTCATATTCATTTGTTATAGAGAGAAGAGTTGTCGGAGAAGAAGATAGTCCTCTTAATAAGATTATCGATGATATTTCATCTGAGACACTTGCATATACCGACAGGATAATACTTACAAAAGAAGAGAAAAGAGACCCGAAGACATTTATTTATTCAATTGCCATAAAGGATGATGAAGGAGAGATGTATCTTCCGACTCTATTATCAGACAATGAAGGAAATAATAAGAATGTAGAGATTGTAGGGGAAGAGCTGGTGGATATCATAGGAAGCTTCAATGTCTCTTCTTCTCTAAATAACAAAATCAAGCTGACTTGGACAAATAGAGATGATTACAGTGAGTATGATGCTTTTGATAAAAACAAAGTAACATTCTCTATATATAGAGACAACGGAGATGGATATTCCCTGATAACGGAGAATATACCATATGGAACGAACGTATATTATGACAGTGTATCTGACGACATAGTCCATAACTACATGATCAAAGCCTTCTATAATGAAGATGATAAAGATGAGAGAGACTATGAATATGTGAGAAACTATCCGTTTTCAAATGTAGCCAGTGGAAAGAGACTGGATAAAGTCAAAAAACTTACCGCTTCTTATAATGAGTATAACGATGGAATTGCCCTCTCTTGGGAGGTAGTGAAAGACGCCGTCGGTTACAGAATAAGAGTAAGCATAGGAGAAGAAGAGAAAGAGTATACCACTGAAAAAGAGGGATGTTATTTTATCGACGATCCAAACATTATGGAAGGCGAGGTAAAGATTTGGATTTCTGTAATAGATGAAGATGGTGAAATAGGTGATGAAAGTGAAAATGTAATAGGAAAGGTCCTTTCCCCAATTACACCCAGAGTCACCAATGGCGATAAGTTTATCAAAGTAGAGTGGGATAAAGAAGAAAACGTAGACAAATATCTTCTTACAGTCTACTCAAGTGAAGACATAAAAGAGAGCGTAGATTCTGTCTTATATAACAAGAATGATGTTATGGAGTATATTCTTTCTTCCTTCGATTTAGATGGAAAGAATATCCCTGATGATCCCCTGTCATCAACGTACTATTTCAGCGTCACTCCATACAATAAAGACATTTTTCCGAAAGAAGAGAGAAGAGTAGAGGGAAGCTGGGTCCTTCCTCCTTTAGGAGTGAAAGCTACAAAAGCAATGTATAAAGACAAAATCGATGTCACTTGGAATCCAGTTGTCGGAGCGTCGGCATATGTGGTGGAGAGTAGGAAGATAGGAGAAGAGGAGTGGAAAAGAAACACAGTGTTTTCTACATCTTTCTCACAATATGATCCAGAAGAAAAATATGAATATAGGGTTGCAACAATCATCGATGATAAAGTAGGCCCGTATTCCCCTGTCGGAGACGACTCTGTAGGATATGCACTCCTTCCAAGCCAAGAGGTGGAGGGTAGAGACGAAGGGGATGGAATTTATAGTATCACCTTTAAGGGCGTAGAAGGCGCAGACAGCTATATGCTCAAAATACCTTATTGGGAAAACAGAAGAATAGATATAACTCCGGAAATACTAAGTGATCCTACGGAAAAGACATTTGGGTTTATCGATGGAGATTTGAAATATAACAACGGCTATTACACTTATTACTTTAAAAAGAGTGATTTGACTCATAGTGTTTCGCTTTCTATGGATTTTTACTCTGTAAACAGTGCCATAGATGGTTATGAGAACTACTCAAAGCCAAAGGAAGTTAATATAGTTGCCGATTCTTTAAATGAAAGAGAAGTCGTCAACTTGGCCCTTTATACGTTACGACAAATTATGGAAGAGATAGATGCAGCATTCGAAGGTGACTGGTGGGCAAGGACAGGCACACTTTCTGGTGAAAACAATGCCAGGACATACTTGTCAGATGACTCAAAAATAGAAGCAAAAAGCTCCTATGGAAAGTATTGGGGGGATGCAACACAGAGATTAGGATACATCAAGGTGACGGATTTCTCTTTCGATAACGTAACGATACAAAAAGCAGATATAGTTCCAAAGGCGGAAAATGGAGGCGAGGCAGGATATCTTGGTACAGATCCATTTTCTTCTATTGATAGCGGTAGCTTGGACATTTGTTTCCCTTATGGCCTGGGAGTTTATAATGTTCAATTCTTCAGTTTTAAGAATGACCTTTCATCCGGCAGTGCAAGAGTCACTAAAGATGGCGTCTCAGTGGATGTAAATGCGACGGATTTAAAAACGGTTTTATTAAGGTAGGAGAAAAGAAATGAAGAAGATACTTTATTTGTTTATGTTTGTCCTTCTTTTTGTCTCTTGTAATGCATCCATTCTTATGAATAACGGAGAAATGGAGAAACCCCAAAAGATAGAGAGAGAAGAGAAGAAGGAGTACTTTTTCTCTACCTGCGGGGCAAGTCAGATCAGTGCAACAAAGTCTTATTATAAAGATAGGATAGTTGTAAGATGGAGTAGTATAGATGGGGCTGATTTCTATTCATTGGAAAAGGCTGAATCAGAAAAAGAAGAGACGGATTCTAGTAATCTTAATTGGAAAAGAATAGTAGAGACGATAGAAGACACTTGCTACATAGACAAAGAAGAACTAAAGAGCGGCAAGTACTATTACTATCGAGTCACAGCCCATACCTATTACGGAAAGAACGGGGAGGCATCGAAGATGGCAGTGGGAACTATTCTTTCTTCCCCTTCTGATGTGACAGTGTCAAAGGGTACTAGTATTAAAAACATCGAAATCGAATGGAATCAGATGCCATATGTAGAGTCATATAGAATATATAAGTCGCAACTTTCAAATATCAGCGGACTTGAAAGCGAATATATTGCCACAATAGAAGCTTCTCATGACTCTGAAGAGCTTGTTTATACATATGAAGTCGATGAAAAGGAAATGGGAAAGGAAATATACTTTGCACTTCAAGGAGTCGGTCCCACAGAAGAAAAGGCGGATATATGCTTGCCCCGTTCTGGCTATACACTTGTACCAGGAGCGCCTAAGACTCCAGAAGTGTTGGATATAACTAA
Organism: uncultured Spirochaetales bacterium; assembly: GCA_945932505.1. Classification (GTDB taxonomy): domain Bacteria; phylum Spirochaetota; class Spirochaetia; order Sphaerochaetales; family Sphaerochaetaceae; genus Ornithospirochaeta. The sequence continues at coordinate 6,914 of CAMEQB010000042.1, read as the reverse complement.
GGGTGATGATAAAGAGTCAATCACTATCCAGATAAAGAAAGACAGCAATGATGAAGTTGATCTGATAATAAAGCGTTACTCTCTTGGCTCATCTGAAACTGTGGTGTATTCAGGGGAATATGGTGAAAAACTGGAGGCAGATGAAAACGGTATTATCTATTTTGTAGATAAAAACGTAAAAAGTGGTGTTGAGTACACTTACTCAATTACTGCATATAACTCCATAGGCCAGTCTGCAGCTGTAGATCTTTCAGGGTATCTGCTTTCACCAGTAAAAGAGGTTTCCCTTCTTCCCATTATAAGAGAAAACGGAGAAATGGGATATGAACTTACATTTAAAGAAAATGTTGGATTTGGAGACCAAGAGAGAAAAGAGAAGTTTGTTTATAATATTTCGTCTTATAACAAAAAAGGCGATTTAATGGATGAAAGAGAGTATGAAGAAGGATCTTTTTCTTCTCTATTTTATCCTGTGAAGAAGACTGTAACCAAAGAGAGCGAAATGAATGAAATATACTTTGCTACAGTCTCTGTTTCTCTTGGTTCCTTGGTATCAGAAACGAAATACAGTGAGAAGACTGAAATGATGGATTCTCCTATTGCTGCCATAACAGCCACAAAGAATGAAAAGAGAAAAGATGGTGAAGTACCAAATAGTAATGGGGTTTATCCTGTGACAGTCACATGGTCCGCCGATGAGAATACTGAAAGAACGATAAAGAGAATAGGCAGCGATGGATCTGAGAAAGAGTTCAAAGTTTCTTCAGGTTTTTCTCTTATAGACAATACGACTCTTCCTTTAGTCACTTATGATTACTTTATAGATACTAGTGACGTCTTTGGCAGATCTTTGGGAGAAATAAAACATACTGGTCCTTCTTATGCATCTCTGGATAAAACAGTTCTAATAAACATCATGGAATCTGTGGCTCTGAAGCCCTTTGATAAACAGGAATATGTCCCCGATGAATATAAGTCCTATTGGAAAAATAGTGAAATAGCAAAAATGGTTTCCTATGGCAATGCCTCTGATCTTTCGACACAGATGAAGGCTTTGGGTTCAGCCTACGATAAAGATCATTTTAGAGGTGGAACTATTTCATATAAAGCCGAAATGGAAGGCGTGGGAGGCGCCATATATTTCTCTTATTCCTCATTTGGAGAAAATAAAGATATGTTCCTGGATGGACAATATGAGATGCATGTAAACGCATCTGGAACAGGAAATGCCTCATCCTCCACAGGAGGACTAAATGTAGGAGGAATGTATCCTGCACATATTTCCCTTGAGAAAATCAGCGTATCAAAGAAAGCCTTTGCAGGTTCATACATAGTAACGATTTATTATAGCGATGGAGACGAGAGTTATGAAGTCGAAGTATAAAATTAAAAGAATTCTGTTCTTTGTTCTTTTTCTCCTTTTTCTTTTCTCTTCTTGTGATGAGATAAACGGAGTCATGGGCTTGTTGCCTAAATTTGATTCTAATTTACCCAATAACATATCAGGAACCTATGTATATTTTGAGAGCGAGGAGGCAAAAGATAAGGGTGAGTATAATAGTCTTTTGTGTTTCGACTCAAAGGAAGGAACTTTTACTTATACTTTTTCAAATGAAGAGGGTGTAAAGACAGAGAGGGGGAAGTATAAAATCTTGTATAAGACATACAAAACCACTGAGTGTAACGGTAATATTACCTTTGTTTTTGAAGATGGCAGAGAGAAGGACTCTTCTTTCTATTGGTATGCTTCTGCCCTTTCAGGGCCAGAGTATTTAATGCTGGATGATGGAAGAACGTATTTATATTGGTAAAAAACATGAAGAAGATATTTATAGTTATTTTAGTAGTTTTTTCACTTTTTCCTCTTTTTGCTCAGGAAAATAGTGATAGTTATTTCCTTCCTGACCCTGAGGTAAATTTTTCCTCTCACCTATATGGAGAGACTGTAATGCTATATGGTTATCCGACGATAGGTGGTGGCTGGGATATGGGGCTTCAGGTAGATACGGTAAATATTTCCTTGTTTCTCAGATATGACCACATATTCAGACCTCTAGGTTCATCAACAGGAAAACTGTTTATTGCAGAAGAGAAGTTTGAAGAGGGATTGTCTTTCAAAGTGAAGATTTATGAACTTGGAAGGTTTAATGTGAACTTGGGAATTAATACCAGCTGGTATCAGCAATACTTGATGTTATCATCAAATCCAGGTGTATATAACCTAGTTCATAATGGTGTGATGCTAAGGCCTGAATGCTCCATAGGATGGAGAGCAATAGGTTGGTGGACTTTGGAACTGGGATTCTTTTTTCAGACTCCGATTTATCCTCTATATGAAGATTATAAAGGGTGGGGGATATTTATTAAGGTTGTGTAATATTCCTTGTCCATACTATTCTGTACTTGATAAATAAATTAGCCCGCATTTTTTTCAGCGGGCAAATTCTTTCATTTCTTATTGTGCTCTATCAAAAATAGCTTCTTTGATCTTTGGAGCCAGACCCTCTAAGAGCTCCATGCTCTTCAGTCTCCACTGCCAGTTGCCGCTGGCGGTTCCTGGTGTGTTGATTCTGGCTTCTTTTCCCATTCCAAGCCAATCCTGGATAGGCACCACCATTAAGAAGGACTTTGACTTCTCTCCTTCTTTGATTATCTCGTAGGCCAAAGACTTTAAGTCATTGGTTCCAAACTTATCCACAAGTGGTTCCATTATTTCTTCAGGAAGTGACTCCAGCCATCCTAGAAGAGTAGTATTATCGTGGGTGCCTGTATAACAGACACTGTTCTCTTTATACTCTTCAGGCTTCTCTTGCCCCTCTTCACGCGGATCGAAGGCAAACATAAGAATCTTCATCCCTGGCCAAGTGGATGCCTCAAGTAGGTCTATTACTTCCTGAGACATATAGCCCAAGTCTTCGGCATTGAAGTGTATGAGAGGGAAGGCTTCATTCATTGCATCAGTAAAGGAACGCCCTGGGCCCTTGACCCATCTGCCTTTCCTTGCTGTCTTCTCTCCAAATGGAATGGCGTAGTAGCTTTCCAGCCCTCTGAAGTGATCGAAGCGGATCATATCGTAGAGACGAGATGCATACCCGATTCTCTTCTTCCACCACTTATATCCATCTTCTTTCATCTTATCCCAAGCATATAAAGGGTTTCCCCATAACTGCCCGTCTTCGTTGAAGTAGTCTGGTGGAACACCGCTGACTTCTTCTGGTACATAGTTTTCATCAAGCTGGAACATATCCGGGTCTTTCCAGACATCAGCGCTATCGAGAGCAACGTAGATTGGGATATCGCCGATGATGCCTATATTGTTCTTCTTTGCGTATCGCCTGAGATTATTCCACTGTCTGAAGAACAAAAACTGCAGGAAAGCATAATAAGAAATATCATCAGAGAGAGCCTCCCTATAGCTTTTTAAAGCATCTTCGTCTCTTTTTCTGGCTTTCTCATCTGGCCAATCAAGCCAGCTCTTCATATCAAAATGTTTTTTCAGCGACATAAAGAGAGCATAATCTTCAACCCATTCTTCGTTCTCCTCTCTAAAGGCTTCAAACTCTTCCTTCATGGTATCTTTACCCTTTAGGTAAGCTTTATGGAGAACAGAGAAACGGGAGTTAAAGATAGCGCCGTAATCGACTCTTTCTGGATTTTCTCCCCAGTTGATGCCAGATAGGTCTTTCTTTTCCAGTAGGCCTTCTTCAATAAGCATATCCAGGTCAATAAGATATGGGTTTCCTGCAGCAGAAGAGAAAGACTGATATGGTGAGTCACCATAGCTAGTAGGACCAAGAGGAAGAATCTGCCACCAGGACTGGCCACTTTCTTTTAAAAAGTTGATCCAATCATAAGCAGTCTTTCCCAGTGTTCCGATTCCGTATGGGCTAGGTAAGGATGAGATTGGCATTAAAACGCCTGAACATCTTTTTTTCATAAAATTAATTCCGAAAAGTCAGAAAAGTGATTTTTCAATTCACCGCCCTAGATGGGGCGGCGAAAGAAAACATATTAATAGCGACTCATCAACCTTTGACGGCACCAGCAGCAACACCCTTGATGATGTACTTCTGGCAGCAGAGATAGAAGATGATGACTGGGATGATACCCATGAGAATGATAGCCATTGTAGCACCAAGTTCTACAGCACCATAGCTTCCCTTCAGGTACTGGACCTGGATTGGGATAGTTCTATAAAGGTTCTTATCGAGAACAAGGTAAGGCAGGAGATAGTCGTTCCAGACCCACATGATTTCAAGAATAGAAACAGAAATCAAAGTAGGTTTCAAAACTGGAAGAACAATCTGGAAGTATGTTCTGACAGGACCACAACCATCGATGGCGGCAGCTTCCTCCATTCCAAGCGGAACACTCTTGACAAAGCCTGCAAATGTGAAGATGGCAAGACCAGCTCCGAAGCCTAGATATACGATAGGAATGGAGTATGGACTATTGAGCTTCAAGTTATCTGCAGTGCGTGAGAGTGTGAACATAACCATCTGGAAAGGAACAACCATTGAGAATACACAGAGATAGTAGACTATTCTTGAAACCAAGGAGTCGATTCTAGATACATACCATGCACTCATTGATGTGCAGAGAAGAATAAGAGCTGTAGAGAAGATTGTGATATAGAATGAGTAGAATACGCTCTTCATGAAGTTGTAGTTACCCATTGTCATACCAGTGACAAAGTTCTTGAATCCAGCCCACATCTCTCCCACAGGAAGAGCGAATGTGTTGGTCTTTACATATGAGTTAAGTTTAAATGCGTTGAATACAACGATGATTACAGGAACAACCCAGAATATGCTGATCAATGCAAACAAAACAGTAAGGAAGGTATTAAACCTCTTTTCACCTTTTAAAGCGGCCATTATTGCTGTACCTCCTTCTCTCTTGTGAACTTAAGCTGCAACAATCCGAGAGCTGCAACGAAAATGAAGAATACAACAGCCTTTGCCTGAGCAAAACCTCTTGCTGCTGTATTGGAGCCGTAGAACTCTGTATAGATGTTGAGTGCAAGCATTTCTGTTGTCTTGATCTGTGTAGCACCCTTCCAAACAAAAGGCTGACCAGCTGTAAGAGCAACGTTCTGGTCGAAGAGTTTGAAGCCGTTGGAGAGGGAGAGGAAGAGACAGATAGTAAATGTGCTCATCATGTTAGGAATTGTAACTTTGAAGAGCTTCTGCATACCTGTTGCACCATCGATCTCTGCAGCTTCAAGCATATCTTCAGGAATAGCCTGCAAGCCTGCAATATATAGAATCATCATGTATCCTATCTGCTGCCAGCACATAACGATGATCAAACCCCAGAAGCCATACTTTGTCTCAAGAAGGATTGATGTGTCGAACTTGGATAGAATACCATCGAAGATCATTGACCAAATATGTCCCAAAACAATACCACCGATCAAGTTCGGCATGAAGAATACTGTTCTGAAGAGATTACTTCCTTTAATACCTTTAGTAAGAATATAAGCGATGGCAAATGCCAAAACGTTTATGAGTACTACCGATACTATAGTATAAAGGGCTGTATACCAGAAAGCATGGAAGAAAGTTGGATCCTGGAATACTTTTATATAGTTTGAAATACCTACCCATTCAACCTTGGATGTGACCCTGAATTTGCAGAATGAAAGGTAGATGCCCTGAATAAAGGGCCATACAAAGCCTATTGCAAAACAAATGATAGTTGGTCCCATAAATAGAGGGAACCACTTCTTGATAGGTTTTTTAATAAGCTTAGAACTAAAACCGCCTTCAACCCGGCGAGGTTTTTTTGTCTTTGCCATCTTTGATTGTCTCCGAAATAGAATAGCGAAGCGAAAGATATACTTTAAATAAAGGGCGGGTACTGCCCGCCCCCATAGTGGTCAATCAGTTATATTACTGATGATCCTTTGCATAGTGGTTAGCCCATCCCTGGACGAATGCTGTCTCAACACCCTTCCATGTAGCATCTGATGGAGCGTTGTCATACTGGTTCATTGCAGAAACAACACCAGCTCTCCAATCGTCAACTGCTGGAGTATAGTTGAATGCCCATGTCATGACATAGCAACCCTTCTTGTTGTATTCGTTAGCCTGATCGAGGAATACGTTGTTGGAAGGAGCAGCCTTCTTGTATGGGATAGCACCAAATGTCTGAGCAAGGAGCTTTGTTCCTGTCTCGGATGTTACCATCCAAACCATGAAGTCCATTGTAGCATCGATGTCTTCCTGTGCAGCTTGGCCGTTGATAGCCCAGCAACCTTCTGTTCCACAGTTGAGGCCAGCCATCTCTTCGCCTTCAACACCACTGTAGAATGGGATCATAGCGAGATCTTCTGGGTTCATGCCATAGTTTTTTGTGAGTGGGTCGAATTCCCAGTTTCCGTTCTGATAGAATACAGCCTGTCCCTTGCCGAACTCTGCTTCTGCATCATATCCGCCTGTTGCCAGAGTGTTTGGAGCATATGCGCTGTTGTTGATGTAGAGATCCCAGAGGTTCTTGAAGTTAGGAAGATACTTTCCTGTGATTGTTGCAGGCTGAGGACCAGCTGTCCAACCATTGTCTCTTGCTTCATAGTAGAGAGCAACGTTAGCAAGGTGGCCAGAGAATCTCCAAGAAGAAGAGCCGTCCATACCAGCTGATGTGAATGCATCAAATCCGAGTTCCTTGCTTCTTGCGTGGATGTCTTCAGCAATAGCCTTGAGAGAAGCGAAGTTTGTGATCTGATCGATTGAGTATCCAGCCTTAGCAAGGAGAGCCTTGTTTACGATGATACCGAAGCACTCATATGTGTAACCGATAGAGCAGAGCTTTCCGTTCTCGTCATAGAGGTTGTAAGCGTCTGTGCTGAGTTCAGCTGCAATAGGAGTTCCTGTGAGATCGAGACAGAATTCGCCCCAAGATCTGACTGCACC
>CAMEQB010000041.1 GCA_945932505.1 uncultured Spirochaetales bacterium | reverse complement strand
AAATAGTGACATAAGTCAAAACACTTTTAGGAGATATATACATGAAGTATTCCACAGAAGTTGAAAACATGTGTACAGTCAAGTGCGGTGCTCAGCACGGCTGCGCTCCAATTCCAGAGGAAGGAAAGTGGGTCTATGCAAAAGAGATCAAAGACATTTCTGGTCTTACCCATGGAATCGGTTGGTGTGCACCACAGCAGGGAGCATGTAAGCTTACTCTCAACATTAAGAACGGCATCATCGAAGAAGCTCTCATCGAGACTATCGGATGCTCAGGTATGACACACTCAGCTGCAATGGCATCAGAAGCTATCGTCGGACGCACAGTCCTCGAAGCTATCAACACAGACCTTGTTTGTGATGCCATCAACACAGCAATGAGAGAACTCTTCCTGCAGATCTGCTACGGAAGAAGCCAGTCTGCATTCAGTGAAGACGGCCTCGTAGTCGGAGCTGGTCTTGAAGATCTCGGAAAGGGAACATGTTCTCAGGTCGGTACAGCTTACGCAACAAGAGCTAAGGGACCAAGATATCTTAACCTCGCTGAAGGTTACATCCTCCGCCAGGCTTTGGATGAAAACAACGAAATCATCGGTTATGAGTATGTCAACATGGGAGTCTTCATGGAAAACGTGAAGAAGGGTGTAGATCCAAAAGAAGCTCTCGAGAAGGCAAAGAAGACTTACGGCAGATTTGCTGATGCTGTAAAGTACATCGACCCAAGAAAGGAGTGAGGAGGATACAATGGCTTTATTTGAAGGTTATGAAAGACGTATCGACAAGATCAACGGTGTCCTCAATGGATATGGTATCTCTTCCATCGAAGAAGCAAAGGCTCTCTGTGACGAAAAGGGTGTAGACGTATACTCAATCGTCAAGTCAATTCAGCCAATCTGCTTCGAGAACGCTTGCTGGGCATATATCACAGGTGCTGCTATTGCAATCAAGAAGGGACAGAAAACAGCTTATGATGTTGCAAAGTCTCTTGGTGAAGGCCTCCAGGCTTTCTGTATTCCAGGCTCTGTAGCTGACGACAGAAAGGTCGGACTTGGTCATGGAAACCTTGCTGCTATGCTTCTCTCCGACGAGACAAAGTGCTTCGCATTCCTCGCTGGACACGAATCATTCGCTGCTGCTGAAGGTGCCATCGGTATTGCAAAGAACGCAAACAAGGCAAGAAAGGAGCCTTTGAGAGTTATCCTCAACGGTCTCGGAAAGGATGCTGCTAAGATCATCAGCAGAATCAACGGTTTCACATATGTTGAGACAAAGTTCGATTATTTCACAGGTAAGCTTGAAGTTCTCTCTAGAACTCCATACTCAACAGGTGAAAGAGCTGCCGTAAACTGCTATGGTGCAGATGACGTTAGAGAAGGTGTTGCTGTTATGCACTATGAAGGCGTCGATGTTTCCATCACAGGTAACTCAACAAACCCAACAAGATTCCAGCACCCAGTTGCAGGTACATATAAGAAGGAATGCAACGAAATCGGAAAGAAGTACTTCTCTGTAGCATCTGGTGGTGGTACAGGTAGAACACTCCATCCAGATAACATGGCTGCAGGTCCTGCTTCTTATGGTATGACAGATACAATGGGAAGAATGCACTCAGATGCTCAGTTCGCAGGTTCTTCTTCTGTTCCTGCTCACGTTGAGATGATGGGACTTATCGGTATGGGTAACAACCCAATGGTAGGTGCATCTGTTGCAGTTGCTGTTGCTGTTGCTGAAGCAATGAATAAGTAATTGTCTTTAAGATAATTGTTCGGGCGAGGCTTAGGCTTCGCCTTTTAATTTTTTACAGCCGTTCTAATCTCTATTTTTCTGTTCATTTTTGCTCCTATAAAGGAAAAGCACAAAAAGTGGATGGAAATAGAAATATTTGTCAGCACTCTTTCGTTGACGGTTAAAAAAGCGAAAACTAAAATAAGAGAGGTGGATATTGTCCCAAAAGTGAAAGGAGAAGATAAATGAAAACTATTGTAGAAGCAGTTGAAAAGAAAGAACGCCCTATAAAGGCTATTCAGTTTGGTGAAGGAAACTTCTTGAGGGCTTTCATCGACTATCAGATTGATGTGATGAATGAAAAGGCCGGATTCAACGGCGATGTAATAATGGTTCAGCCTCTTGAAAGAGGTATGGGTGATATGATCAATGCTCAGAACGGCTTGTATACAACAGTCCTCAGAGGCATTGAAGATGGAAAAGAAGTGGAAGAGATGAGAGCTGTTACATCTGTTCGTGGCTGTCTCAATCCATTCACACAGTATGAAGAATATATTTCTCAGGCTGATAATCCTGATTTGAGATTTGTCTTCTCCAATACAACAGAAGCTGGTATCGCTTATGACCCATCTGTAAAGAAGGATGATAAGCCACAGGCTTCCTTCCCAGGAAAAGTAACAGCATTCTTGTATCGCAGATATACAACATTCAAGGGCGACAGATCAAAGGGTCTCGTATTTATCCCTTGTGAACTTATCGACAAGAACGGCATCATGCTCCGCAAGTGGGTTTTGAAGCATGCTGAAGATTGGGAACTTGAGAAGGATTTTATCGACTGGATCAACGAATCTTGTGATTTCTGCTGCTCACTTGTAGACAGAATTGTTCCAGGTTATCCAAGAGCAGAAGCAGAGGCAATCTGCAACAAGCTTGGCTATCAGGACAATCTTCTTGATGCTGCAGAGAAGTTCCTTTTCTGGGCTATCGAGTATCAGAAGAGAAGTTATGAAGACGAGCTTCCTACAGGAAAGGCTGGACTTAACGTCGTCTGGACACCAGATATGACATTCTACAGAACAAGAAAGGTCAGAATCCTCAATGGAACACATACAATGAGCGTCCTTGCTGCTTACCAGACAGGCCTCAACACTGTAGAAGAGTGTATGAAGAGCGAGCTTGTTTCTTCTTTCATGCACGAAGGCCTCTTTAACGAAATCATCCCAAGCATGGATGGCGACAAGGATCTTCTCGTATCTTATGCCGGAGACGTCCTCAACAGATTCAGAAACCCGTACATCGTACACCTTCTTTTATCAATCTCTTTGAACTCAACTTCAAAGTTCAAGACAAGAGACCTTCCTTCACTTCTTGGATACAAGGAGAAGACAGGAAAGCTTCCTAAGGTCTTGGTATTCTCTCTTGCTTCCCTCATTGCATTCTACGAAGGAACAAAGATTGAAAACGGTGCCCTTATTGGAAACAGAAACGGTGAAGAGTATAAGATCATGGATTCTCCAGATGTCCTCGAGAAGTTCGCTTCCCTCTACAGCAAGGAGTATTGCTGCAATGGTAAGAAGGCTGCAACAATCGCAGACGAGATTCTCGGTATGGAAGCTTGGTGGGGAATGGACCTCAGAACTGTAGAAGGACTCCAGGATGCAGTCAAGGCTGATCTTGAGGCTATCTGGAATAAGGGTATGACTACAGCAATGAAAGAACTCTTGGAGAAATAATGGCACAGAAACTTATCAGAATCACAGATCGTGATAATGTGGCGGTGGCACTTGAGTCACTGCCACAGGGAAGCGTAGTCGAAGTTGAGAACTCTGCTTTCACAATCGGAGCAAATATCCCTGCAGGGCATAAAGTAGCCCTTAAGGATATTGCAGAAGGTGAGAGTGTCATCAAGTACGGTTATCCTATCGGAAAGGCAAAAAGTGCCATCAAGAAGGGTGATTGGGTACATACTTTCAACGTTAAGACTGCTCTCAGCGAAGAAGCTGAATATACTTATGACGCAGAAGAAGCCAAAGAAAGCGTAATGGAGATGAATGCAAAGAAGGCTATGTATGCCTCCTCCGGTGTTCCGACCATTAAGGCTTATGAAAGAAAGAATGGTGACATTGGAATCAGAAACTCCATCTGGATCATTCCTACAGTTGGCTGTGTCAACCAGATTGCAAAGCTTCTTGAAGCATGGGGAAACGAGAATCTTGGCGTTGAAGACGGCGTTCATGCTTTTGTCCATCCTTTCGGATGCTCACAGCTTGGGGACGATCATGAGAACACAAGAAAGATTCTATCCGGCCTTGTCCGCCATCCAAATGCAGGGGGTGTCCTTGTTATAGGACTTGGATGCGAGAACAACACAATGGATTCTTTCAAGGCTCTGGTGGGAGAAGTGGACAGTGACAGAATCAAGTTCATGGTTTCTCAGGAAGAGGTAGATGAAGTTGAGAGCGGAAAGAAGCTTCTTTCTGAAATAGCAGAAGTTGTAAAGAACGATAAGCGCACAGTTGTACCGATGTCCAAGCTTGTTGTCGGTATGAAGTGTGGTGGATCAGACGGCTTCTCAGGTATCACTGGAAACCCACTTGTAGGTAGATTTACAAACGAACTTGTTGCAATGGGTGGAACAGCAATACTTACTGAAGTACCTGAAATGTTCGGTGCAGAGCAGGTTCTGATGAATAGGGCGGAGAGCAAGGAAGTATTTGATGAAGTTGTAGATATGATTAATGGCTTCAAGCACTATTTTACTTCCCATGGCCAGGTCGTCTATGAAAACCCAAGCCCAGGAAACAAAATGGGTGGTATTACAACTCTTGAAGACAAGAGCCTTGGCTGTGTCCAGAAGGGTGGTAGGGCTCCTGTTTCAGGCGTCTTGAAGTATGGTGAAAAAGTAAAGAAGAGCGGCATGAATCTTTTGACAGGCCCAGGAAACGATATCGTCTCAACAACTGTCCAGAGTGCTGCTGGTGCTCACCTAATTCTCTTCACAACTGGTCGTGGAACTCCACTTGGCGCTCCAGTTCCAACTGTAAAGATTGCTACTAACAGTAACCTTGCTGATAAGAAGTCCAACTGGATTGATTTCAATGCAGGACGCCTTCTCTCTGAAGACAGCGATACTGTTCTTAGTGACTTCATTACTCTCATACAGCGTATTGCTAGTGGAGAAGTGAAGACAAGAAATGAAATAAACGGATACTCAGAGATCTCTATTCTTAAGGATGGAGTTGTTCTCTAAGGGTTATTCATCTTTATTCATGGCTGGTGCATAATAGTGTTCCAGCCAATATTTTTGGGAGAAGTTGTCATGGGAAAAGATAATATATTGAAAAAAACATGGGTTATGGTGCTTCTTGCTTCACTTTGCCAGGCCCTATGGGGGGTAGTATTCCCTGTTATAAAGAAGAGCTATGAGCTTTTCTCCATAAGCGGTGTAGGTTCCACTCTTCTTTTTGCTTCTATCCGTTTTATGATAGCAGGAGTTATTCTTCTCTTATTGGATACTTTTGTGGAGAAGCGTTTTCCTGTACTAGATAAGAAGGGATATAAGTCCGTGCTGGTTCTGGGGTCTATACAGACAGGGCTAGCATACGCTTTCCAGTATATTGCCATGATAACTGCTTCATCCATTAACTGCTCCATCCTTAACGGAACAGGCGTCATCTTCTCAACTATAATTGCACACTTCTTGTTTAAAGATGACAGAATGACAGTGAAGAAGGCTATAGGTGCAGTCCTAGGCTTTGTTGGAGTATTAGTGTGCTTTGTATGGGGTGGAAAGTTTGAAGGCTTCTCTCTCAAAGGAGAGGGGCTGATGCTACTTAGTATCATAACATTTGTTACAGGAACAAACCTCTCAAGGATAATAACCAAGGGAATAAACAGCGTAGTAGTCTCTGGATACAACCTGCTTATTGGAGGTGTGGAACTCTTTATTCTATCACTATTCCTTGGTGGAAGAATTGGAAACGGTGGCGTTTATGGAATTATGTGCCTTATTTTCCTTTCCCTTACTTCCTGCGTCTGTCTATATCTTTGGACTGCTCTCTCAAGCGCTAACTCAGTATCGAAGGTAGCTGTATTCCAGTGTATAAACCCTATTACAGGAGCAATAGCCGCTTCTCTACTATTGGGAGAGAATGTATTCCAGCCAAAGTATATTATCTCTGTTTTATTGGTAGTAATAAGCATAATCATTATTACTAAAGGCGGAAAAAAGACTATAGCTTAAAAAAGGAGCCCTCACCGAGAGCTCCGGAACAGGAATTTATAGCGTTAAAGCCATGACTGCTTTGATCGTATGCATTCTATTCTCTGCTTCATCAAATACAAGGGAAGAAGGACTTTGGAATACATCATCAGTTACTTCCATGGCGCTTAGCCCATATTTATCGAATATCTCTTTTCCGATATCCGTCTCCAAGTCGTGGAAGGATGGAAGACAGTGGAGGAAAATAGCATCTTTACCTGCTTTTTCCATGACGCTGGAATTTACTTGATAGGGGAGTAAATCCTCAATTCTTTCCTTCCAGACTTCTTCCTTCTCTCCCATAGATACCCAGACATCTGTATAGATGACGTCGGCATCCTTTACTGCTTTATCTACATCGCTTTCGAGAGTGATCTTTGCACCGGTCTCTTTAGCGATTTCTTTGCATTTTTCTACAATCTCTTTTGGTGGAAAGTATTTTTCAGGAGCCACCGCTGTATACTCAAGTCCCATCTTTGCGCATCCTATCATCATGGATACCCCCATGTTGAATCTGGCGTCACCCATGAAACAGAGCTTGATGCCCTTAAGTTTTCCAAAATGCTCCTTGATAGTAAGAAGGGTGGCAAGAATCTGAGTAGGGTGGAATTCATCAGTAAGTCCATTCCAAACTGGAACGCCACTATACTTTGCCAGTTCCTCCACTCTTTCCTGACCAAAACCTCTATACTCAATACCGTCAAACATTCTTCCCAAGACTTTCGCTGTATCGCTGATGGATTCTTTCTTTCCAATCTGAGAGCCTTTAGAGTCAAGATATACAGCATGCATACCCAAGTCTGCAGCCGCAACTTCAAAGGCACAGCGAGTTCTTGTGCTGGTCTTTTCGAAGATGAGGGCTACATTCTTTCCTTCGTGGATCTTATGGCTCACTCCCTCTTTCTTCATTTTCTTATATTTCGCTGCTGTTTCTATCATGTATTCTATTTCTTCAGGAGTAAAATCCAGAAGTGTAAGAAAGCTTTTTCCTTTGAGATTAATATCTGACATTTAGTTCTCCTTTGTTATGGACTCGATGTACTTTATCTGTTCTTCTACGTTTTCTTTGGCTGTGCCTCCGAAGCTGACTCTCTTATTGACACAGACCATTAAGTCTATGGCTGTATATAAGTCTTCTTCAAAGAGAGGTGAGTACTCTTTATATTTTTCGAGAGGTACTTTAGACAGTACTAGGCCATTCTCTTCACAATATGAGACGATCTCTCCGCTTATTCTGTATGACTCTCTGAAAGGAACTCCTTTCTTTGTCAGGTAGTCAGCTAGGTCTGTAGCGTTTATAAAGCCTTCTTCCGCAGCCTTCATCATATTATTTTTTAAGACCGTCATCTCTTTGATCATCTCTGTGGCTACTACCAGGGATGCCTCGACTGTATCCAGAGAGTCAAATAAAGGCTCTTTGTCTTCCTGCATATCTTTGTCATAGGCAAGAGGGAGACCCTTCATTGTTACAAAGAGACTCATCATGTCTCCATATACTCTTCCTGTCTTTCCTCTTATCAACTCCGCTATATCAGGGTTTCTCTTCTGAGGCATAATGGAGGAGCCTGTAGTATAGTTGTCTGATAGCCTGATGAACTTATATTCCCAGCTTGACCATAGAACTATCTCTTCTGAGAGCCTAGAGAGGTGCATGGCGAGAATCGATAAGTCGCTCATAGCTTCCAGGGCATAGTCCCTGTCCGATACTCCATCGATGCTGTTTCTATTTGGCTCAGTAAAGCCAAGCTTCTCTGAAGTAAAAGTTCTATCGATTGGGAATGTAGTTCCAGCCAAGGCGGCAGACCCAAGAGGGCACTGGTTAAGGCGCTTAATTGCATCTTTTATTCTTCCCTTGTCTCTTTCAAGCATGAAAGCATAAGAGAGTAGGTGATGGGAGAAAAGAATTGGCTGAGCTCTCTGAAGGTGAGTGTAGCCTGGCATTATTGCGTCTTCATATTCTTTTGCCTTCTCTGCTATGGTCTTCATCAGGCCATTGATGTGAGAAAGAATAGATTCAAGCTTTTTTCTTGTATAGAGTTTTGTGTCCAGAGCTACCTGATCATTTCTGCTCCTTGCTGTGTGGAGCATCTTTCCATCATCTCCGATTCTCTCAGTAAGGACAGACTCCACAAAAGAGTGGATATCTTCAGCTTCGTCTGTTATTTCCAGCTTTCCTTCTTCGATGTCAGAAAGAATAGAAGAGAGGGCAGAGATTATTCTCTCTGCTTTCTCTTCTTCTATGATCCCAGTGTGTCCCAGCATCTCAGCGTGGACCATGCTACCTTCAATGTCTTCTTTATACATCTTCTTATCAAAAGAGATGGAGGCATTGAAGCTTTCAGCTGCCTTTGAGATTTTTCCAGATAAATGGCCTTGCCAAATCTTTTCCATGATTCCTCACTTGTCGCTGTTCTTGCTGTCAACCATTGCCTGTACCTTAATAGGAAGGCCGAAGAGTGTGATGAAACCAGCACTGTCTTTCTGGTTGTAGTCGCTTTCACCGAAGGTTGCGATGGACTCAGAGTAGAGAGAATAATCACTCCAGAGACCTGCCTTGATGATGTTTCCTTTGTAGAGCTTAAGCTTTACTGTTCCAGTAACTTTCTCCTGAGTCTTGTCAACGAAGGCTGTAAGAGCTTCTCTCAAAGGTGTAAACCACTGGCCGTTATATACTGTCTCGGCAAATGTGATGGAAAGCTTCTGCTTCTCATGGAGAGTATATTTATCGAGAGTGGCAGACTCCAAATACTCATGGGCTTTATATAGGATTGTTCCGCCGGGTGTCTCATAGACTCCTCTGCACTTCATTCCTACAAGTCTGTTTTCAACGATGTCGATGATACCGATTCCATTCTTTCCACCCTTTTCATTGAGAGCGAGGAGGATATCAGTAGCCTTCATCTTCTTTCCGTCCAGTGCAACTGGCTTTCCCTTCTCGAAGTCGATTGTGATGTATTCAGGCTGATCTGGAGCATCGATAGGGCTTACTCCCATTTCCAAGAAGCCTTTCTTCTCATACATAGGCTCATTTCCAGTATCTTCAAGATCCAAGCCTTCGTGTGAGAGGTGCCAGATATTCTTATCCTTTGAATAGTTGGTTTCTTTACTTATCTTCAGTGGAACATTGTGCTTCTCTGCATACTCGATTTCTTCTTCTCTGCTCTTGATATCCCATTCTCTCCAAGGAGCGATGATAGGCATATTAGGAGCGAAGTGCTTTATGGCAAGCTCGAATCTTACTTGGTCGTTTCCTTTACCTGTGCAGCCATGAACGATGGCATCAGCCTTTTCCTTAAGTGCGATTTCAACTAGGCCCTTGGCAATACATGGGCGAGCTGTGCTGGTACCTAAGAGATACTCTTCATAGATAGCCCCTGCCTGCATTGTAGGGATTACATAGTTATCTACATAATCATCAACAAGATCCAAAGCATAGAACTTTGTAGCACCTGTCTTGATAGCTTTTTCCTCAAGGCCTTCAAGCTCGTCGGCCTGTCCTACATTTCCAGCAACTGCAATGATCTCTGGATTGTTGTAGTTCTCCTTCAGCCAAGGGATGATAATGGATGTATCAAGACCACCTGAATATGCCAAAACAACGCGCTTTATATCTTCTTTCTTCATAAGAAAACTCCTTAAGTGAATATATATACAATGTAATGTGCATATTGATACAACTATTAAGGAGTTTATTCAACAGATTTTTAAATAAAAATACAATAAGTATGAATAAAAATAGGGGATTCTTCGATTTATCCCCTATTTTGATGAATATAGATTCATTTTCCTTGAAGAGCCATCATCTTGTCTATTCGTCTCTGATGACGCTCGTCATGAGAGAATGGAGTATCAAGAAAAGCATCAAGCATCTCTAGTACGTCGTCCTTGTATTCAACTCTTCCACCGAAGGCTACGAAGTTTGCGTCGTTGTGCTCTCTTGTCTTTTCGGTTGCATAAATATCTTGAGGAAGAGCGCATCTGATTCCATTCATTTTATTGGCGGCAAGGGAGATGCCTATGCCGGTTCCGCACATCAGGATTCCTCTGTCATATCCTCCCTTTCTATACTCCTCCACAGCTTCTCTTGCTTTATCTGGATAATCTACGCTTTTTTCTTCACCAGTTCCCAGATATGTATACTCTATTCCTCTCTCTTCAAGGTGCTTTAATACTCTCTTTGCAAGATCCACTGCACCATGGTCGTTTGCAACCACTACTTTCATATATTTCTCCTTTTATCTATTGTTTCCAAGTATCTCTATTTGGCACATCTCCATTGCTTCCAATGCTCTTCTGTGGCTCTCTGGAGTTACTCCTGCAGATGCCTCAGAATCTACTATTATATGGGCGTTAGGAAGATATGCCTTGGCAATGAATGCGTTTGATATTACGCAGATATCTGTGCAGAGCCCAAGAAGGGTGACAGATTTCACTCCCTCTTTCTCGTCTAGTTCCTTTAGTTTTTCACCCAGAGTCACAGAACCGAATGTAGGCTTATCTATGACATCTGTCTTTCTTAGCTTATCCAGTTCTTCTCTTATTTCCCAACCTTTACTGCCCTTGATACAGTGGGGGACAGGAAGATGCTTTCCTTCCTCAGTCTCCATGTAATCGGGATTATGAGTATCGCGGGTGAATAGGACAACGCCTGGGAAAGACTCTATTCTTTCCTTAGCTTTTTCAACAATAGCTACTGCTTCTTTTGTTCCAAGAGCTCCGTCAATGAAGTCATTTTGAAGGTCAACTGCAACCAAAACATCAATCATCGTCATTTCTCCTAAGAGGGATGTACCCCTTTATGGCTTTTTATTGTACCATTTTGTCATGCGTGACGTATATATAACAGGACATAGAAATCCAGACTTAGACAGCATCTGCTCAGCCTATGGCTACAGTGTGCTTAAAAATATGATCGATAAAGACCACACATATCATGCTGTAAGATGCGGGCATATGAGTGATGCCGTGAAGAAGCAGTTTGCCCTAATGGGCATCGAAGCCCCTCCATATATGAAAGATGTAAAGCCAAAGGTTGGGGATGTAATGCTTCCTCCTACAGAGAGAGTGGATGCCTCTTCTCCTATCTATGACTTGGTCCAGCAATATAGTGATAACCATCCATCAGCCTTCCCTGTATTTGACAAGGATGAGTATGTAGGACTTCTTTCTGTTGATGACATCACTTCATGGTTCTTGAAAGACAATAAAGAAAAGATTCCTGTCTATGATTTCAGTGCAGAGAATATTTCGAAAGTAATACCTGGTTTCTTTATTAAGAGAGGAAAAGAAACATTCCAGGCCTCGATTCTTGCAGGAGCTGCAGCATATGAAGACTTCTGTCGCTTTGTAGGCGAGAACTGCAACTCTATAGTGGCCCTAGGATATAGAAAGAGATATATTGAGCACGCAATGGCCATGAATGTGCCTGCCATCATCATAACCACAAGGACAAATGTTGAAGAAGATATAGACTTCTCTTCTTATGAAGGGACTGTATATGTGACTGAACTTGGCACAGCTGAGGTTGAGAGAAGGCTGAGAATGAGCCCCGCTATCTCAACTATCATGGGTAAACAGGGAAGAAAGCTTCAAGTCACAGACCTATTTGATGATGCAAAAGAAGAGCTTTCAACTTCAAAGTTGAGAGGACTCTCAGTCTTCGACGGGGAGGAGTTTGTAGGCTACGTTACACGTAGATGTTTCCTTCATAGGCCTTCATATAATGTAATACTAGTAGACCATAACGAAGTGGGGCAGAGTATTAAGGGAATAGAAGAGGCATCGGTTGTGGAGATCATTGATCACCATAGACTTGATGCATTAAAGACTTCTCTTCCTATCTTCATCGACGCAGAGCCTCTTGGAAGCACCTGCACTATTGTCTACCAGCAGTTTTTGAGACATAACATCGTGCCGGATGAACTTACAGCCAAGATTCTCCTTACAGGTGTCATCTCCGATACTCTTATTCTTCGCTCTCCAACGACTACAGCCATCGACAAGGCTACAGCCGGTGCTCTTGCAGCAATCAGTGGCGAGTTTGATATCCAAGCTTTCGGAGAGAAGCTATTTAGCGTCACAGACAGTATGGCAAATAGAGACCCTGAGAAAGCTATTAGGTCTGACTTCAAAGTATACTCTGAGCATGGCATCAAGATTGGTATTGGACAGTGCGAAGCCACGACTCTTAAAGATTTCTCTACTTATGGGGACAAGTACCTCTCAGTATTGGAGGAAGTGAGAGAAAAAGATGCTCTTGATTGGGCTATGCTGATGATCACTGATGTACTAAGGGAAAAGAGTATACTTATATCTACAGACTATAGACTCTATAAGAAGCTTCCTTGGAATGAAATATGCCCAAGAGCCATGGATATGCCTGGAATACTCTCAAGAAAGAAACAGCTTCTTCCTGAAGTAATCCATACCCTCGATTAATTGAACGAAAATCCGTTTTTATAGTAAATCGATAA
>CAMEQB010000040.1 GCA_945932505.1 uncultured Spirochaetales bacterium | reverse complement strand
TTGCTTCTTCACTATATAGAACGCAAAAATCCCGAAAACTGTCGAAATTCTGGCTTTGGGAGGCGGATCTAATCCTCAAAAGGTAACACTTTTGTGCCTAAGTGCTACCACCCTAGGTAACACATAATAATTGACTAGATTTAAATAGATACCTGCCATCAAGGAATAGAAAGACTTCTGACTAATTTAGTTTTTTTCTGACATACTTGAAAATCTGGAGTACACTTTTCACATGAAAAAAAACATTTGGCCTTCAATTATCACAATAGGACTGGCAGGGCAGATTGCCTGGACAGTTGAGAATATGTATTTCAACGTGTTTCTTTATAATACAATATCCCAGGATTCTGGATATATAGCAGCTATGGTGGCCCTCTCTGCTATAACAGCCACCTTCACCACACTATTTATGGGAACAGTCTCAGATAGAATTGGCAGGAGAAAGCCATTTATGACATGGGGTTATGTAATATGGGCCCTGACAGTGGCAGCCTTTGCCTTTGTGTCTCCTTCGTCTATGAAAAGCGTAGGGGTGGCGGCAACGATGGTTGTTGTTCTCGACTGTGTCATGACATTCTTCGGCTCAACAGCAAATGATGCTGTCTTCAATGCATATGTGACAGAAAGCGTTGAAAAGGAGAGAAGGACAAAAGTCGAGAGCGTCATCCAGATAATGCCAATGGCTGCAATGCTTATAGTCTTTGGTGTGTTGGATGGTTTTACTCAAAGGGGGGAATGGAGAACATTCTTCCTGATCACTGCCTTTATTATGCTTATTGCAGGCATCCTCTCTTTCTTCTTTATCAAGGAAGAGAAGAGCGAAGGAAAAAGAGATGAGAAGTTCTTATCGAATCTTATTTATGGTTTCCTTCCATCAACTGTCAAAGAAAACAAAAGGCTCTATATCTCTCTTCTCGCCTTCGGCATAAATGCAATAGGAATGCAGGTCTTCTACCCCTACCTTATTATATATATCCAAAACTATCTTGGCTTCGATAACTATGTAATACTACTGGGAATAGTTCTTATCGTCTCTTCTATTCTCTGTGTTCTCTTGGGAAAGATTGTAGACAAGGCGGGAAGAGTAAAGAGTTCATTCCCTTCCGTCATTATTATGGCTATAGGAATGCTGATGATGTTCTTCTCACGAAGTTTCATCATAACAACCATCTCAGGCGTGGTTATGATGACTGGATATCTTATCTCTACATCCGTTCTCTCATCCCTTGTCAGAGATTACACGCCAAAGGGAAAAGAGGGGGAGATACAAGGTGTTAGGATGATATTTCAAGTCATGATACCTATGATCATAGGACCTGTATTGGGATCCATGGTTATAAAAGGATCAAATCTTACCTACATAGAACTGGGTGTAGTAAAGAGTGTGCCTACTCCTAATGTATTTCTATTGGCATCAATCATTACCCTATTCTCTATTCTTCCTCTTGTATTGTTAAAAAGAAGTGAGGCAAAAAAATGATTCCATTTCCCGAATATCCACGGCCACAGTTAGAAAGAAAAGAGAATTGGATGGTTCTCAATGGGCTATGGGACTTAATAGTATTATCAAAAGAAAACGAAGTGATAAAAGAAGGAAAGATCCTCGTCCCGTTTAGTCCTGAGGCAGAGAGAAGCGGATTTAATCATATAACGGCGCCAGATGAGACTCTCATATACACGACGCACATCTCCCTCCCCTTTTCTTTTGACAAAGAGAAGGAAAGGATATTCCTTCACTTTGGGGCCATAGATTATGAAGCGAAGGTATATGTAGATGGAGAAGAGGTAGGAGATCATAAAGGTGGATATCTTCCATTCTCTATAGAAATAGAGAGAACTGAGTTTGATCTGGAAGTGAGGGTGACAGACCCATCTGATACAAAAGAACAGGAAAGAGGAAAGCAGAAAATTAAGCGAGGGGGTATTTGGTATACTCCTCAGAGCGGAATATGGCAGACAGTATGGGCTGAGAAGACACCAAAAGAGTATATAAAGAGCATAAAGATTACTCCTGATTTAAATGGCTTCTCTATTATCGTTGATAAAGAGGGAGATGGAGAGTGTACTCTTACTCTTAATGATAAATCATACTCCCTCTCAGGTAGTGGAGAGACAAGAATAGACATCTCGTCTCCTCATCTATGGAGCCCGGAAGATCCATATCTATACTATTTCTCTTTGTCTTTCTCCTCTGACACTGTCTACTCTTATGTAGGACTAAGAACCTTTAGAGTGGGAGAAGACGAAAAGGGCGTAAAGAGGCTTATGCTTAATGATAGACCATACTTTCATCATGGACTTTTGGACCAAGGGTATTGGGATGGAGGGTTATATACTCCACTTTCTGACGAGAGCATGGTGGATGATATAAAGTTAATAAAAAGTATGGGGTTCAATACTCTTCGTAAGCATATAAAAGTGGAGCCATTAAGATGGTATTGGCACTGCGATAGGCTTGGAGTATTGGTATGGCAAGATATGGTAAACGGAGGAGGAAAGTATCTCTTTGGAGTAATCTCCGCCCCGCTTATTCTTGGCTCACACTTAAAAGACAACCACTACTCCCTCCTTAGGCGTAAAGATAAAGGGATGAGAAATGAATTTGAGAATAACTTATATAGAATGATTGATCATCTCTATAACGTTACGTCTATTGCCATGTGGGTTCCTTTTAATGAAGCTTGGGGACAATTCGACAGCGTCAGGATTGGAAGAAAAGTTGAAGAGATTGATAGGACACGTACAGTGGACTATGCCTCAGGGTGGCTTGACCAAGGTGAAGGAAGCTTCAAGAGTCTCCATGTTTATTTCCGTCCTTATAAATTTAAACCTGACAAGAAGAAACGCTGTGTGATCCTTACAGAGTTCGGTGGCTATGGGCGGGAAATAAAGGGCCATAGATATGGAGACGATACATTCCAATATAAAGGATTTAATAGCGAGAAAGAGTTGACAGATGCAGTAATTGAGATGTATCGACGAGATATAATCCCTGCCAAGAAGCTGGGGCTTTCTGCAGCTATCTACACACAGCTATCGGACGTAGAAGATGAGCTAAATGGCCTTATTACTTATGATAGGAAAGTCATTAAGATGGATAAGGAAAGAATACTTGAACTATCAAGAGAGCTATTGGAGAAATAGAAAGTACACTTGCAATAATGACGAAGGTAGAATAGTCTCTGTTGACATTCCCCCACTAGAGTAAATAACTTTTAGTGTTATCTAGTGAAGAAATAAATGAAGTGGAATCCAGGGAATACGTGAAGGAGTCTGCTTTAAGAGTGACTTCTACTCTATTTGATTCCATTAAAGAAAGCGTTGAAGAGAGGGAAAGAGTGGATGTAAGTCTTATTTCGATTTCATCTTTTCGCTTCCCTTCTACAAACAACAGCTCGTTGTTTTCTGTTTCAAATGAGCCGTCATCTATTGAGAAAACGAGACAAATGGACTCAATATCTTTGATAGTGCCTCTTTTTGTAATGATGGAATAATTTAGGGTGGCGTCTCCAATGATCTTTGATTTCTCAGTAGGGATCGTCATATCTAGCGTCACCGGCACTTCACCTTTGAGTTTTACAGGCCTGAGAAATACTCTGATTCCATCGCTTGATACAAACGAATATGCCTTCTCTGTTGTGGAACAAGAAGAGAGGATAATGAGAGATACCAATAGAATCAGAAGTATTTTTTTCATAAGACCCACTTTAACGAAAGAGACCTCCCTAAGGAGGCTCTTTCACTTAAGCTAATTACTCACCAGTGACAACTGTTGTAACGTTAGTCCACAAGAAGTAGCAAGTTACTTTCTGGTCTACAGTTGAGATGTTTGTGATGTTTCCTTTCTTTGCAGCCTTCTGGATACCAGAGTTTGCTCCAAACATTGGAATACAGTTAAATAGGTACATACCTGTAGCTTCACCTACTTTAGTTCCCACAGGGTTTGAAGTTGCGTTCACTGGAAGAGTTGTAGAACAGCTTACCATGGCAAAGAGTGCCAATATCAAAGTTATAGCAAGAAATTTTTTCATTTTCTGCCTCCTCTTATGAATTATACCCGTAGAAACAAAAAGGTGTACAACTATTTTCCTTTATAAAAGAAAATTTACTTACACATTGAATTTAAAGAACATTATATCGCCGTCTTGAACGACATATTCCTTTCCTTCAAGTCTCATCTTTCCGTTTTCTTTTACCTTGGCTTCGCTACCATATGTTACAAGATCATCGTAGTTATAGACTTCAGCCTTGATAAATCCCTTTTCAAAGTCTGTGTGTATGATTCCTGCACACTGTGGAGCCTTGCTTCCTTCTTTAAAAGTCCAAGCCCTATCTTCGTCTTTTCCTGCTGTGAAGAATGTTCTAAGACCAAGAGCATGGTAAGCGGCTCTTACGAGGTGATTCAAACCACTCTCTTCCAGTCCTACTGCATCCAAGAATTCTTTCTTCTCTTCTTCAGTATCGAGGGCGGCGATTTCACTCTCAATCTTTCCGCAGATGACTACAACAGGAGAGTTATTGTCTTTCTTGGCTACTTCCCTAACCTTTTTTACATATTCGTTGTCTTCACCGATACTGTCTTCATCTACGTTACATACATAGATTACAGGCTTCATTGTAATAAGGTGGAGATCATAGAGTAGTGCTCTTTCCTCTTCATCGAAGCCTAGAGTACGAGCAGGGATTCCCTCTTCCAAGGCAGCTAGGAGCTTCTCGTAGAGTGGGAGGACCTTCTCATTCTCCTTCTGCTGCTCTTTACTGATTCTTCCAAGCTTAGATTGCTTCTGGTAGCGCTTATCTACAGTTTCATAATCAGAAAGCGCCAACTCGATGTTGATGGTCTCGATATCGCCTTCAGGATCTATTTTATTATTGACGTGGATAATATCTGCATTATCGAAGCATCTGACTACATGAGCTATTACTCCAACTTCCTTAATGGCACCCAGGAATCTGTTTCCCAGTCCCTCTCCCTGGCTGGCACCCTTAACTAGCCCTGCGATATCGACAAACTCAACAGTTGCAGGAACCACTTTTGCAGGTGGAATAAGCTCTACTATTTTATCAAGTCTCTTATCAGGGACATTGACGATACCCACATTTGGGTCGATTGTACAGAATGGATAGTTCGCCGCTTCAGCTGGAGCTGATGTGACGGCTGAAAATATTGTGGACTTTCCTACATTTGGCAGTCCTACTATGCCGCAGTTAAGACTCATTTTCCTTTTTCCTTACCCCTAGAGTATGCACCAATTCCATTTCTTCTTCCACCCTATCAGATTCAAAACACAGTCCTATTCTGTTATGATGGTCCTATGGCAGGAGAACGAATTGCACTCATCACTACAAGAAGTGTAGGAGAAAATGAAAGAGACGTGTTTTTGAGAGAGAGTGAGATAAGAAGTCTTATCTCCACTCTAGGCTTGAATATCGTCTGTCACCAGAGCTTTACCCTTAAAAAAGAAAACAGCGTTACATTTCTTGGAAAGGGACAAATACAGGAGGCTGTAGAATGGGCGAGAGCCTTCGATGCAGAGGAAGTGATCATAGACGCATTTCTTTCTCCCAGAGAAGAGATGAATCTTGAATCAGCCTTCTCTCTTCCTGTTTCAGACAGGGAGGCTGTAATAGAGGCTATCTTCTATCAGAACGCCCACTCTAGGGAAGCCAGGCTCCAGATAGAGAAAGCACGTGCCCTCTATGAAAAGCCAAGGCTTATATTTAGGGAAGCCAATCTATCTCAGCAGAGGGGTGGAGTTAGAGGAGCCAAGGGAGAGGGAGAAAAAGCTTTGGAACTTGAGAGACGAACTATTGAAGAGAGAATAAAAGCGCTGGATAGGGAATTGGAGACACTGAAGAAGACACGAAGCATACAGAGGCAAAAGAGAGAGAAGAGAGGTATCTTCTCCTTTGCGCTCACCGGATACACAAATGCTGGAAAGTCTACCCTCCTTAATCGTCTTACACAATCTGAAGTTCTTGCTGAAGATAAGCTCTTCGCCACTCTCGACACCACAACTAGGGCCCTCAATCTTCCTTCAGGCCAGAAAGTCTTGGTTTCAGATACTGTAGGCTTTATACAGAACCTACCCCACTCCCTCATCGAAGCCTTCTCCTCCACCTTGGAAGAAGCCTTAAACTCCGATGCCGTAATAATAGTTGCAGACGCTTCACACCCAGACTGCGTCAAATGCTTTGATACCACAATGGAGACTCTATCGACGCTGGGAGTAAGAGACAAAGTAAAACTCGTTGTAATCAATAAAGTGGACTCTATCTATGACGACATCTCATATAGCTACCTTAAAAGCCAAGGCATAGAGACAGTTGAAACCAGTATGAAGACAGGAGAAGGCCTCGATAATCTCCTATTTGCCATGGAAAGAATAACAGACGAAGTCTTTGAAACCATTTTCCTCCGTCTACCTTACTCATCCCCTATTCTTTCGGAGTTATCGCGAAAAGAGGAGATACAAGATATCAAGTATGAAGACTACTCAATATTAGTAAAGGCTAGAGTCAGGAAATCAGAGAAGAAAAGATATGAAGAGGTTATAGAAGACTAGTAAAGGGCCCGAAATTGGGCCCTTATGATTGTATGTTTTTCTCTTAGAAGTTGTAGAGACCGCCGAGAACACCATAGCCAGTTACACCAGCCTTTACAGAATCGCCGAAATCGATCTTAGCACCGAGACCAACCTTCAAGAAAAGAGTTACAGGAACCTTTGGGAATGTATATTCAGCACCGACACCCCAGAGAAGACCGAGACCTACACCATTCTTAATGATGATCTTTGCAAGAGGACCAGTTGTGAAAGAAATGTACTGAGGAGCCTTAAGGGAACCAGAGACGACATTCCAATCATAGAAGTTGTAGAAAGCACCACAATCAACAGCAAAAGAACTGCCATTCAAGAAGTCAAGGGAGAGGTCACCCTGAAGGTCAAACTTACCCATGCCATACTTTGCGACGACAGACAAATCAGTACCGATGCCAGCACCGACAGAAACCTGTCCCTTCTTAGATGTTCCGCTTGTGGACTGAGCTGCGAAAAGACCTGTAAGAGCCAAAGCAACTACCAAAACAATTGCAACAACTTTTTTATTCATTTTTTTCTCCTTTAGGATCAGTTCCCTAGGGGAAAGGTCCTACACGAAAGTAGAATAACAGAAAAAAAGATTTTGTTAATTATGTTTGGATAAAAAATCGAAAATTCGTTCATTTTTATTCGCTCACCTTCTTTTCTACTGATATATCTCTCTAGGTAATCGATAGTTTTTCTTATTTCGTCTATAATGGCCACGGAGGATATTATGGCTACCCTTTACTGTCTTACGAATGATGAAATAAAAGAATACTTAGGTTTGGAAAAAGATTTTCAGGCAAAGATCGTCTACTCTTTTTTAACAAGGGGAGTAACAGATTTTTCTCTTATGACAAGCCTCCCAAAAGCTATCAGGGAAAGAATAATCAAGGATCACCCCTCTGCCCTTTCATCAAAAGTAATCAGGCGCTCCACATCAGACTCTGCACTTAAGCTGGCTATAGAGTTGGAAGACGGAGCAATTATTGAGTGTGTAAGACTTTCAGATGGTAACGGACGTTATACAGCTTGTCTCTCCAGTCAGGTAGGATGTGCAATGGGATGCGCTTTCTGTAAGACAGGGACTATGGGCCTCTTGAGAAATGTAAAGGCAGGAGAGATTGTAGAGGAGTTGATCCACCTTGAAAAAGAGGGTGAACACATTACTCACATCGTCTTTATGGGAATGGGAGAACCCCTAGCAAACTTTACTGAAGTAATGAAGGCCATTACATATATCCACAGGGAAGATGGAATAAATATCTCATATAGAAGAATAACAATATCAACATGTGGCCTTGTCCCAGGAATAAAGAGACTCTCTGAGCTCCATCTTCCTGTTCGCCTTGCAGTATCGCTGGTGGCGGCAGACGACGATGTTAGAAGTTCAGTCATGCCTGTGAACACAAGGTTCCCTCTTTCAGAACTAAAGAAGGCACTTATTTCTTTCCAGCATAGAAACGAGAAACGTATCACTCTCGAG
The DNA here is from genome assembly GCA_945932505.1 of uncultured Spirochaetales bacterium. Taxonomy (GTDB): domain Bacteria; phylum Spirochaetota; class Spirochaetia; order Sphaerochaetales; family Sphaerochaetaceae; genus Ornithospirochaeta. Next base: position 4,559 of record CAMEQB010000040.1, on the reverse strand, counting down.
TACTGTATGCTGGGAGGAATCAACACCACAGAGAAGGCTGCAAAATCTCTACAGAAGTTTACAAAGGGCTTGGAAGTCCTTGTGAACCTCATTCCTTGGAACCCTATCGATAGTCTTCCTTTCTCTTCCCCCTTAGACTCGGAAGTAAGGAAGTTTACATCTACTCTCAAATCACTTGGAGTAAACTACAGCATCAGGAGAGAAAAGGGACGGAGTGCAGATGCTGCCTGTGGTCAGTTGGCTTCTGAAACGATGAAAAGTAACCTCAAAAAGCAATAATCGTAATTAGATTGAATATTATGTAACCTATAAGGTTAACAATAGTAACTTTTTGTCGCTTAAAAAGTTAACAGACAAAATACTTTTACATATCTATACTTTTCATATGGACCTGGAAAAAATTATAGGGACGAATATTGTTCGTATCAGACAATTAGAAGGCTTAAGTCAGACAGCCCTTGCAAATAGAATCGGATTATCACGAAAACAGTTATGTAAAATTGAAAGAGGTGAAGTCTATCCTTTGGCCGATACTATTCAACGAATATCTAATGGTCTTGGAGTCCCTGTAAAAGAACTCTTTACAGATCCAGAGAGTGCTGTGGATATAGACTTATATACTCATAGCCAGAGAGCTTTAGAGAAACTTTTGCCTATAATCAGCAAAATGCTGGTTGACGGCATTATCGACGACATGGTCCAAAGTAGACTCAATAAAAATGAGGACCTCAGTGTCGATGCCGAAGTCCCCAGTGAAAACAAATCTTCTAATTAGTGTTCAAGTACAGCCTTAATTCTTCTGACTCCTGCACTAGATGACTGCTCTTTCACGATTCTGAAGTGTCCAAGCTGAGCTGTGTGTTCCACATGTGGTCCACCACATACTTCCTTTGAGAAGTCTCCGATTGAGTATACTTTTACCATCTCACCATACTTTGCATCAAACTGAGCTGCTGCGCCCTGGCTCTTTGCTTCATCAAGGCTCATTGTCTCACAGACGACAGGTAAGTCTTTTTCAATCTGTTCGTTTACCAAGTCCTCAACCTTCTTCAACTCTTCTTTTGTAAGAGCCTGAGGATGGTTAAAGTCAAATCTCAAACGCTCTGCCGTGATATTGGAACCAAGCTGCTTTACATATCCGCCGAGAACAACGGAGAGAGCCTTATGGAGAAGGTGTGTTGCTGTATGGAGAGCTGTAGTAGCTTCGCTGTGGTCAGCCAATCCACCCTTGAACTGCTGCTCTGCACCTGCTCTTGAAATCTGCTGATGCTTCTCGAAAGCTTCCTCGAATCCCTTTCTATCGACGGTAAAACCATGCTCTTTAGCCAGTTCTTCTGTCAACTCGATTGGGAAGCCATAGGTATCATAAAGCTTAAATGCGATGCGGCCGCCGATTACTCTGCTCTGTCCTTTAAGGAGGTTTGGAAGAAGCTTCTCAAACTCTTTCTCGCCGTTAACAAGTGTCTTTGAGAACTTCTCTTCCTCTTTCTTCAGCTCATCGAAGATGAAGTCTTTATGTTCAGCAAGCTCTGGATATGGAGCGCTGTAGAGAGAAAGGACAACTTCTGCCAAGGATGACAAGAAGTCTCCTTCGATACCGATCTTCTTTCCATGTCTTACAGCTCTTCTGATAAGACGGCGGAGAATATATCCCTGTCCAACGTTTCCTGGAGCCATACCCTTCTGGTCACCAAGAATAAAGACGCTGGTTCTTACATGGTCGCTGATGATTCTGATAGAGATGTCATCTTCTTCATTCTCGCCATACTTCTTGCCACTGAGACCTTCGATAGCCTTGATGATAGGCTGGAAGACTTCTGTGTCATAGACACTCTTCTTTCCCTGGAGAATAGCGATAGTTCTCTCGATACCCATTCCTGTATCGATACACTTTCTATCCATCTCGTGGTAAGTGCCGTCAGCTTCCTTTCTGTATCCCATGAATACATCGTTCCAGATTTCAAAGTACTTTCCGCAATGGCAGCCAGGCTTACAGTCAGGGCCACATGCTTCGCGTCCAGTATCGATGAACATCTCGCTGTCTGGTCCACAAGGTCCTGTCTCGCCAGCTGGTCCCCACCAGTTGTCTTCACGAGGCATAAAGTAGATTCTTTCCTTAGGAATTCCAAGGCTTTCCCACTTATTGGCTGCTACTGTATCTCTTGGTACTTCGTCGTCGCCTTCGAAGACTGTGACGCTGAGCTTATCTACAGGGATTTCAAGAACCTTTGTCATAAACTCGAAAGAGTACTCGATCATCTCTTCTTTGAAGTAATCGCCGAGAGACCAGTTACCCAGCATTTCGAAGAATGTGAGATGGTTTGGATCTCCTACACTATCGATGTCTCCTGTTCTGATACACTTCTGATAATCACAAAGTCTCTTTCCTGCCGGATGATCAGCTCCAAGAAGATATGGAACAAGTGGATGCATTCCTGCTGTAGTGAAAAGGACTGTAGGATCGTTTTCAGGAATAAGGGAAGCCCCGCTGATCTGTTTATGGCCTTTGGAGACGAAGAACTCAATATACTTCTCTCGCAATTCATTGGCGGTAATCTGTTTCATTTTCTTATCCTCTAAAATATTGGAATCTAGTAGATGTTATTATCTTGTGGCTCTATGGTCAACAAACAAGATGTCAATCAAATAAGGAAGGTGTGGGATCTACATATTTTTCTTTTCTCTTTCGAGGTTTTTTCTCCTCTGAGAAAAGCTTTAGAAGGTCTTTAGGCTTTTTGTAAGGAACTACATCATCCTTTAGCCTCTCACTGCACCAAGTGAAGTTTGGATTGGAGGCGGCTAAGAGAGAAATAGAAGTTTTCTTCCCTTTTTCGATAGCAGGGTCGAAAACGGCCCATGAAGGTCCCCCGTTCTTCTCCTCCACAAGGAAATATGCGTCGCCGAAGGAAGAAAGGAATCGATTTCTTAGTACTACATGCCACTTCTCATATTTGACACAGGGTGCATTCTGAGTGATCAAGATTCCCTTGTTATATACTTGTTCCATTAACTCCAGCATACTCTCCGATGGACACTTTGAAATGCCAGAGGAAAGGACGGCTATAGGAAGGGCTCCAAGTTTTAATGCTGATTGAAGGGCGTAGGCACCGGAACCTGAGTCAAATGGTGCAACTACAGCCCACCCCTTTTCAGAAGAGAGCGAGACAGCATCGAAAATTTCGCTTTTAGCTTGAAGGGATGGAAGAGGAGTGCCAAGTATTACTAGTCTCTTTTCATCCCCCAGCTCCCTCTCTCCTGCACTGTATAAAAAATGCACAGGAGCCATTTTATCCTTTACTCTCTCATCTTCTTCGTCGATTACTGAGAATGGGATTCTCTCCTTAGAGAAAGCATCCCTTGTGTTTCTCCATATTTCATTAAACTCAGCCTCTTCCTGGAAAGAGGAAGTAAACTCCCGGGTATAGGAGGCAAAGGGAGATGTGAAGTCTGCATTTAAGGATGAAAGCACATTCCAGGCTTTATCTCTATCGCCTTTATAGAAAAGAGACAAAGCTTCATAAGCTATGGCTTTTTCTTTAATGACAGGTTGTGACATATCGTTTAGCCTCCACAAGAATAGAAAGAAGATCACAATATGGGGTGGCGATGGAGTACAGCTTACCCATTCTTGATACAGATCCTGCAAAGTATCTATTTTCAGTCTCTCTTCCAGAAAGCATATCTTCAAGCATGCTTGATCTACCTTTACCAGAAAGCATAGAAGTATTTCTTATCATAGTCTCGATATCATCGGAAGTGAGTTCCACTCCCCTTCTTCTTCCCACGCTTTGTACTTCTTTCGCAATTAGACGAGCAGCCCTGATCATATCTCTATTGCTTCCAGTTGCATCGTAGTCAGCCTCCAAGAGGGCTGTAAGAGTATTAAAGCAGGTGTTTGTCATAAACTTAAGCCACTTTTCATGATGGATATCTTCGGGGATGACTACATCTTGTCCGTTTGCTTCAAAGAAATCTTTTAGTTTCAGGATCCTCTCTGATAGCGTATTGTCCTTCTCGCCCATGGTAATCCTACCTTTGGAAAATGAAGAGACATTGTTCCCCGCCCTCACAACAGAGAGATTCGAGATAAAGGCATAGATGACCCTCTCTTCTCCATAACGCTCAGACAATACTCTCTCTGATTCAATTCCATTGAGAAGAGGAAGAATAATAGTATTCTCTCCCAATAAAGGCTCTATTACAGGGAAAGTGGATTCAAGCTGAAAGTTCTTCACAGCAATTATTATCAAGTCCACTTTACCTGTACTCTCATCAGGAACAATAGTAGGAATAGAGAGTTTCTCCCCATTAAAGACAATACTGCTTCTTGTCCTGAACTCTCTCTCTTTATCTACAGCAAATGAAACATCAGGCACGTTTCTCAAGTTATAAGCAACATTAGTGCCCACTGATCCTCTTCCTATTATGACTGTCTTCATGCCTTGATGATAATAATCAATGAAACAGAGTGCAAGAAGTGGATATTTTAGAGTTGAAGAAAAATCTTATGCAAACAGAAAGGTTTTTGTGAACAACCAGATTTTTAGAGTTTTCATTAT
>CAMEQB010000039.1 GCA_945932505.1 uncultured Spirochaetales bacterium | reverse complement strand
TAAATTGGTTGATTTAGGTGAACGCTTTTGGGTTAAAATAGGTGATCTCTAACAACACTTTGTGCATCGAAGGTGGATGAATCGGAACTGGAGGGCCGTATCTGCTACGGAGGCCTCGACCTCTCGTCAACCACCGACATCACGGCATTCGTCCTGGTGTTCCCTCTGACCGAGGATGACGACAGGTACATCGTGAAGCCTTGGTTCTGGATATCGGAGGACAATGTGGACATCCGTGTGAAGCGGGACCATGTTGTTAGCGACCACGAAAATCAAATGTCCGGCACTCTCTGTGTGAGACTCCCCTGGTACTTCTAGATTATGCTTTATTGAGTATATAAGAAGCCATTTCGTTGCTTATGCTATTAAAATAATTAGAATACTACATGAGCGCTTTTGCTCCTTGGTTTACTATTTCTTTTAATCGTTGATGTACAAAGTAAATACAACTTAGGCTAAACAATGCCTTGAAATACTGGATGAAATTGCAGATATGATTGTTTCCTATGCAAATGCAAGGGAGAACTCGAAATAATTGTCGGAAACCTGGGAGATATAATATGCAAACACAAACCAGTGTAATCAATTTGGTAAGGAAATATATCACTTGATATTCTTTCCCTCTCTCTTTTAGTCATCCATCAATGCTTTTTATGTTCTTATATGCAAGCGAAAATCTTTATTCCTCTTCTTCAATCGTTTTCTTTCATATGGGGGAGTGAATTTTGGATATGGAAAATTCACCCCTTGGGGCTTTATTAGGCACCTCTTAGACTTTAGTCATACTTAAATTTCATAAGGAGGTGCCTATATGGCAAGGCCTAAAGGAAGCAAAAACAAAGTAAAGCCGATTATCTTTAATGGAGACATTAGTGGAGCCATTTCAGAGAGAATTGCTGAAAGAGAATCGTTAAGTGTGGAGACTACGGCACTTAGAGAACAGATTAAAGGCTTAAAGTCTGAACTTAGAATGAAGAACAGACGAATCAAAGTCCTGGAGAAAGAGATAACTAAGCTTGAAGAAATGAAAGCAGAGAAAGAGTCTCCAAAGCTTCTGGAAGAGAAATCCTCGCTAGATAAGGATGAAGACTCTATCGTTATCGAAGAAGAGTAAGATAATCGTTTTACTAATGTTCCCCTCATTGGATCAAATAATCCTTTGAGGGGTTTCCTTTTATAATACCTTTCTTCTGTTTAGCGTTATTTCTCATATGCTTCTATAGCACTTTGTCCCCCCAGATAACCATAGACTTCTAAGAGTTTGCCGTTGGTGTTTGATATCTGATGTCTCTCTCTTGGAGGAGTATAGGTTATAGATATTCACCAGAAGAGAAAGCTTCATCCTCTGCAGAATAATTAGAATAGTATTGATTTATAGTGCTTGCAGATTAGAGTTTGGCGAAATATAATATAAAAAATGCTTATAAATCGCCAAAAATAGTTGAATAATATGTTATTTGGCGAAATATATGGATATTAGGTGAAAATATGAGGATTATTGGAAGAGAAAGAGAAAAAGACTGTCTTATGCAGTGCCTGTTATCAAAAAGACCAGAATTGGTTGTTGTTTATGGTAGAAGAAGAGTGGGAAAAACCTATCTAATCAAGGAGTTTTTTAATAACAATTTTTCTTTCTATACTACAGGAATTGCCGATGAGAAAACAAAAGGACAGTTAAAAACATTTCATTCAAGTCTCATCAAATATGGATATGATGTTAAAAAAGTACCATCAGACTGGTTTGAAGCTTTTGAAATACTCAGAAGAATGCTTGATAGTGATAAACTCTACCGTGAACCAATTAATAATAAAAGAGTCATTTTTCTTGATGAACTCCCTTGGATGGATACTGCCAAATCTGATTTTAAAAGTGCTTTTGAATACTTCTGGAACAGCTATGCTTCATCCAAAGAAGATATTGTATTGATTGTGTGCGGTTCGGCAACGTCTTGGATTATAAATAATCTGATATATGATAGGAAAGGGTTTCACAATAGAATAACTAAACGTATACATCTCGCTCCATTTACATTGACTGAGTGTGAAGAATTCTTTGCGTTCAATAATGTAGTCATGAACAGAAGTCAGATGATAGAAAGCTATATGATTTTTGGAGGTATTCCCTATTACTTGAATTTAATGGATTCAAGACTTAGTTTAGTTCAGAATGTCGATGAATTATGTTTTAAAGAGTATGGAGATCTTCGCTATGAATACTATAGTCTCTTCCATTCTCTATTTAACAAGCCGGAAAAGCATATGGCGATTATGGAAACTTTAGCTAAGAATCCTTATGGCCTTAACAGAACCCAACTTTCAAGCGTTAAGGAAATAGGAGGAGGGTCAGTTTTGACAAAAGATCTAAGAGAACTGGAGGAATGTGGCTTTATTCGAAGGTTTAACAAATTGAATCAAAAAGATGGCGAGTCTTTCTATCAGTTGATTGATCCTTTTGTGCTTTTCAGTATTCTGTTTTTGAATAACAAAATGCTTAAATCGTGGAAAGAATATATAAATACCCCGGGATACTATTCTTGGAGAGGTAAATCATTTGAAATCGTATGTTTTAATCATATTCAGCAGATAAAACTTGCCCTAGGAATAAGTGGTATTGAATCTGATGAGTATTCGTGGCATAGCGGCAATGAAGAGAATGGAGCTCAAATTGATTTACTTATCGTAAGAAAAGATGGAGTAATCAATCTTTGTGAAATGAAGTTTACAAATGAAGCTTACTCTCTGGATTCTGATGAATATGAAAAACTCTTAAATAGGATGTCCCAGTTCAGAAAGGAAACCGAAACAAATGATGCCATACATATTACTTTAATATGTAGCAGTGGATATAAGCGTAATAAGTATTCAGATATTATTCAGAATGTAATTACTGGAGATGATTTATTCAAAAAATGAGTTCTAAAATGACTTTAAATGGCGGTATAGTTGTTAGCGTCGTTTGAAAGGATTCTTTTCCTCTGGCTCCGACAGGGAAAGTGATATTTTCAATATTGTTTTTTTGGATAAAGAACATGAGTTTTATCCTGTAGGAAAAAAACACACATAGAATAATCAGATTATGGAAGTACTTATTTCTGTACTTCTTGAGTATTATATCAATGTGTGTTTTAAGCAAAGTGGAAGAATACCTGAAATCCTAAATGTATAACATTTTATGTTTAATTATTTGTAATATAGTCTTTTATACATTATACTGCCCCATAAATGCGGGGCAGGGGGAAGATCTATAGCTTCAAACTTTGTAGAACTTCTTATACCACTCTGCAAAGGCTCTGAGACCGTCACGTAGTGTTGTAGATGGCTTGAAGCCGAAGTCTCGCTCGAGAGCTGTTGTGTCTGCGAATGTAATTGGAACGTCTCCTGGCTGCATTGCCACCAGCTCTTTATGGGATTCAAAGTCATAGTCAGATGGTAATACTCCAGCCCTGACAAGTTCTTCTGAAAGGATCTGGACAAAGTCCAATAGGTTCTCAGGGTTGTTGTTGCCGATGTTGTATACAGCATATGGAGGGATAGGGAGGCCATCTTCTCCGTTCTTCTTCTCTGGAGCCTTATCCATAACCAGCTTTATTCCCTTTACAATATCGTCTACATAAGTAAAGTCTCTCTTACAGTTACCATAGTTGAAGATCTTTATGGTCTCACCTTTGATCAGCTTATTTGTAAAGCTGAAGTATGCCATATCTGGCCTACCTGCAGGTCCATAGACGGTGAAGAATCTGAGGCCTGTGGATGGGATATTGTAGAGCTTGGAATATGCGTGGGCAAAGAGCTCGTTGCTCTTCTTTGTAGCTGCATATAGCGATACTGGGTTATCTACTTTGTCGTCGGTGGAGTAGGGGACTTTCTTATTTGAGCCATAGACTGATGAAGATGAAGCATATACCAGATGCTCTACAGGGTGGTGTCTGCACTCTTCAAGGATATTATAGAAGCCGATCATATTTGACTCTATATATACATCAGGGTTTGTAATGGAGTATCTTACACCTGCCTGGGCGGCAAGGTTTACTACGATGTTGAAGTTATAAGTCTCGAAGAGAGAGTCTAAGAGAGCCTTGTCTGCAATGCTGCCTTTTACGAAAGTAAAGTCTCCATTGAGACTCTCTATCTCTTTTAGTCTATATTCCTTCAGCGATACATCATAGTAGGTGTTGAGATTGTCGATGCCGACTATCTTGTCATCTGTGGTTGATAGTAGTTCTTTTACAAGATTTGCTCCGATAAAACCTGCAGCTCCTGTCACAAGTATTGTCTTTTTCATCTTATCGTTATTCCTTTATATTCCTTCTTTATTTTCTCGTATCCTTCGATGGATCCGACGTCGAATCTTTCTCCTATCATTCTATATGCATGGACTGGCCTTATTTTTACCAGCCATGAAACAAAAGAGCCTGGGGCATCTGTACCGCATCCGGAGGCGATGCCTTCTTTAATTAGGTCCTTGTCTTCCTTTGTGTAATAGTAGAAGGGAGGTACAGCCCAGTTGGACTTTGGCTCTTTTGGCTTCTCCTCCATATCAAGGACTAACTCGTCTTCGTCTATTTCAATGACTCCTGTCTTTCTTAGCTTATTCTCGTCCTTTTCTTCATGCCTCATGATGCATGATGTCTTCCTCTTTCTTCCATACTCGATGAAAGAAGAAAGAGAGAAGTTAAGGACATTGTCTCCAGCTAGGACTACAATGTCGTCATCGATATTAGCTTCCTCGATGGCAAACTCAATATCTTTCACGGCTCCCAGTCTATGGTCATTATCTTCCGATCCATCGTCGAGGACTATAGTATTCTCTCTTCCTTCAGCCCAAGCTTGAAACTGTGAGATAAACTTGTGGTTTGATACTACCACAGCCCTCTCCACTCCTGATTTTTCCAGGTCTTCTATAAGCCAGTCTATAATCTTCTTTCCCCCGACTTCCAATAGAGGCTTAGGGTAGTTTAGTGTCAAAGGATACATTCTTGTAGCGTATCCTGCTGCAAGTATTATTGATGTCATTAGAATCTATCTCCTTCTGCTTTGCCAACTCCTGTGGATGTGGAGCATATGTATGCCTTATATTTTCCTTTAAGTGTAGGGAACTCTTTTAAGTATTCTCTCTCCACTATCTCTTTTATTTCGTCCGCCTTGTCTGGATCTATGAGAGCCATGCAGCAGCCTTTAAAGCCAGCTCCACTGAAACGGGTACCATATACTCCGTCAAGCTTGCTTAATATGTCATAGAGCTTAATAAGCCAAGGTGAGCCGCACTCATAGTTGACTATGCTGGACATACCGCTTTCGTTAATGAGGCGACCAAAGGAGACGATGTCTCCCTTTTCCCAGCACTCTACGCCTTTCTCCACTCTATGCATCTCAGAGTAGAAGTGGTTGCATCTCTTTTGCCAAGAGGTGGGGAGTCTTACTCCGAACTCTTTGAAGATCTCCTCCGGGATATTTCTGAGCCTCATATCCTGGAATTTCAATCCATCTTTTAGTTCATAGTCCCCACGTCTATCTGTAACAGCGTAAGAGTAGAGGGCGAAGGCTGCAGCCTTACACTCGTCGACTCTGTTGTTATATGCAGAAGATGCTAGGTTTCTCTCTAAGCCGGAGAAGAATATGCCGATTTTAAAGGGCTTGATATTGCTAGACGCCGGGATATTTCTATAAGTATCATCCTTTGAGTCCATATAGAGGATATTGTCTTTTCTGCAAAGAGTCTCGCAGCTTTGGTCCAGCTTCCCTGATGATACTCCTACATACTCGTTTTCAGCCTTCTTGGCCATATATATGTATTCGCTGTCGCTGAGCTCTATATCGTTGACTTTGGCAAGGGCTTTCATAAAACAGATGGTAACTGCTGCCGATGATGATATTCCTCCCGATGGAAGCGCTCCCCTTATTACCCCACATAATCCCTTTGTAAGTTTATATTTCTCGCTGAGTGCTTTAGTTGCGCCCCTGAGGTAGTCGCCCCAGTCACCTTCCTTTGTCTCTGGAACTGATGCCACATGGAACTGGACTCGCTTCGGAAAGTTCATAGACATCAGTTCCACAATTCCATTGTTCTTCACTCCATAGGCCATATGAACGCCATAATCCAAGGCAAAGCCCAATATAGGTCCGAACTGATGATCTATATGAGCCCCTAACGGGCAAACTCTATAGGGGCAGAATGAAGTCTCAGGCTCCCTATTGTATATTTCTCTAAATTTATCTTCTGCGTACATAATCCCCCCTAGTCTCTTCTAAATAGATCACGAGTAAAGACTTTGTCTTCTACGTCCAAAAGGACTGAATCGAATCTATTTGCGATGATTACGTTACTCATCTCTTTAAAGCGATTAATGTCGTTGACGATCTTTGAGCCGAAGAAAGTGTCGCCGTCAGTGAGAGTAGGCTCATAGATGATGACGGTGGCGCCCTTTGCCTTGATCCTCTTCATTACTCCCTGGATAGATGACTGCCTGAAGTTATCGGAGCCGGACTTCATCGTTAGACGATATACTCCGATTACACACTGCTTCTCCCTGTCTTTTGAGTAATCCCCACGATTATAGTAATCGTAGTATCCAGCCATATGTAATACCTGGTCTGCTATAAAGTCTTTACGTGTCCTGTTTGACTCTACTATGGCAGTGATCATGTTCTGAGGAACATCGTTGAAGTTGGCAAGAAGCTGCTTTGTATCCTTTGGTAGGCAGTAGCCACCATACCCGAAGGATGGGTTGTTGTAGTGTGTGCCGATTCTTGGATCGAGACATACTCCGTCAATAATCTCTTTAGTGTTGAGGCCCTTTGTCTCAGCGTAAGTATCTAGTTCATTAAAGTAAGATACACGTAATGCAAGATATGTGTTTGCAAATAACTTGACAGCCTCTGCCTCAGTAAAGCCCATGAATAGAGTAGGGATATCTTCCTTAATGGCTCCGTCTCTTAAGAGGGAAGCGAAGATCTGAGCCCTCTCTTTTGAATCATTATCGCAGGAGACGATGATTCTAGATGGATAAAGGTTATCATAAAGGGCTTTGGACTCTCTTAAAAATTCAGGGCTGAAAATGATGTTGTTTGTCTTATATTTCTCCCTTACTGAAGCTGTGTATCCCACAGGGACAGTGGACTTTATGATGATAGTTGCCCTATTGTTGACTCTCAGCACTGTCTCTATAACACTCTCCACGGCAGAACAGTCGAAGAAGTTCTTCTTTGAGTCGTAGTTGGTAGGAGCTGCGATAATGACGAAGTCAGCGTCTTTATATGCTTCTTCTCCATTTAGTGTAGCTCTAAGATCCAAGTTCTTCTCTTTGAAATACTTCTCGATGTATTCATCCTGGATAGGAGACTTACGCCTATTGATCATGTCCACTTTCTTCTCGATTATGTCTACAGCTGTAACATGATTGCGCTGGGAAAGCAGTGTGGCCATGGAGAGGCCTACATATCCAGTTCCGGCTATTGCTATATTGTACTTCTTTTCCACCCTGGGCCTATTGAGCATCGCTTCGTCTATAAATAGATCAGTGACTTCAAAGCCCAATACTTCTCCAAGCCTCTCCAGCTGGTCAATAGATGGCATATATTCCTTATTCTCGATCCTGCCTATCATGACTCTGTTGATTCCAGTTTTGTCGGAGAGAGTCTGTTGAGTGTAACCTAAGGCCTTTCTCTTTGAGAGAATGGTGTTGATCATCTTCTCCTCGGATAGCTTTTTCATAGTTCCCCCTAGTAAATGAAACTTTTAGTAACATTTTAAGTTTCATCAAACTTTGTCTTCCTTAACATTCATAGAGATTAAAGTCAATTGAGAAGATTCCTTCTTGTTGATAATTCCACTAATGATTACATTTACCCCTTGTTTATGGGGTTCTAGATCTTAAATTAAGAAGATTTCACTTCCTAAATCAATGGTTAACCATCAATAAGAATGTTTGATATCTTCTTGGGGGATGTCTCCTCTTTTGATTTCTGAAGTGTTTTCTTCATCAAGAGAAAGAGCTTAATGAATTCACTATTTGATTTTTTCGATGACAGATATTTAAGTGCTTTGGCATCTAAAAAACGTTCGATTCGTAAGCATCCGCCTTTTAATAGATATTTGAGCCTCTCTATTTCAACTTTTGATAGACTTGAAAAGTCTGATAATTCAAGAAAAGCGACCATATCTTCTATGTACATGGAATCAATGAACTCACCGTTCTTATAATCTATATCTACAATGATCCTTTCTTCCCTCAAAAGGAAATTCAGGTATTCATTATCTTCAACAGATTCAGGAACATGGATGTAATATAAAGATGAAGGCAGCTTATCATTGGATTTCCTGATCACTCTTCCTATTCTTTGGATTCTTTGGAGTTCGGTTGCTGTAGTAGATAGAACGATTGCAATATCTGCGTCCGGTACATCCAAGCCTTCATCCAAAGCCTTGCAGCACAGAAGTATTCTACTTGTCCCCTCTTTGAATGCCTTGAGGTTTTCTTCCTTTATCTTTGTCTCCATATCGCCGTGATACATCACTGCTTTTATACCGTCTTTCTTTAGTTTTGCAAAAAGAGCATCTACCTGATCTATTCTTTCAGTAAAAACTATGGTCTTTCCTTCTGTGTATTTTATTATACCCAGGGCAGCTTTTATTCTAGTGTCGGCTCTTATGATAATATCACGTCGCTCTCTGATCAGAACTTCAAGGTTCCAGGCCATTTCTTTTTCGCCTTGTTTGTACAGAAAATCAGTGATATCGAAAATGGATGCATTAATCTTCTTTAATATTGGGTATGCTTCGAAGATCCTACCAAAGGAGAAGAGAATATCTTTTGAGATGACGTCATATAATCCTCTTTCTTCATCATTGAAGTGTACTGCTACGTTAAAGACTACAAAGTCGTTTACGATTCCGTCAGAGAGGGCGTCTGAAAGAGTATAACGGAAGAATACATCACCAACCTTCGGTATAAGGACAGAGTGCAAGGTCCTTACTTTTGTTGTAGCGGAAAGCCCCAAAGAATAATAAAGGGAATCTTTAAAATGATTTGAATGTAAGAAATCGAAAACATGGCTATTGGCGGGGCTTCCATAGTGGTGCACCTCATCAAGAATAAGTAGAACAGCCTTGTTTGCCTTGAAATCTTTCTCAACTAGAAGAGGCAACATATCACGCGCAGTATTTATAGTCATAATAGTGTATTTGCCTTTCTTGCTTTTGACATTGCTCCATATTTCAATGTCCTTCGCCCCATTTCTTGATAAGACATCTCTCCATTGTTTTTTTAAGGCGACTTTAGGTACGACAACGTATATAGAGAGGTTGCCTTTTTTCTCTTCGTCGAGTCTAAGGCTTCCCTGTACCGCCATAAGTGTCTTGCCAGCACCTGTAGTGACTTCGGCTATTCCTTTATAACCTACGTTTTTCCAAGTATTTAGACATTCTTCTTGCCATCTGTAGAGCGAAATCATTGTCTCATTATAATGTCTTACTTTTTGTTGTGATAGATTCAAAAAATAGGCTATGATGACTAGAAGTAAGAATTAGGAGTTTAAAATGCGATACGAAGAATTTTTGGAGTCATTTCTTGTTTCAGATAAATCTCTGAAAGAGACAATAAAGAAAGTATCTGGCTTGGAAGGAAAGATGCAGAAAGATAGTGTAAAGGGAGACATTAAATCCCTTTTGAAGAATCTGGATGCTTTGAAAAATGCTGTTTCTTCTCTTGAAGAGGCTTTGACAGGGGTTGAGGAATCTGTCTCAAATTTCGACTACCGCTCATATTTTACATCAGGTGAATTTACAGAAGATATGCTCTTAGGTTTGAAGGAAAGGAAGATGGACACTGTCGGCGAGTATCCTGTATTTGAAGTATTCCCTACGAGAATCAGAATAGACGGAGAGAACCAGGAAGTTATTCTTGGAAAGAAGAAAGTCCCAACAATGAGGCCAAAAATCCTTGTAGACAGTGCAGCCGATTTGGTTGATAAATTGGAATCTGCTCCATTCAATGCTCAGGCTTTTGCTCAGGATCTGGAGAATGCCTACTTAATTTGTGTGCTTCAAGAGAAGGCAAAGAATACAGGAAAGGTAAATGACCACTTGTTCTACGTTCCTCTTCTTTCCTGCTATAAAGTTATGGTGCCTCTGTCAAGAAGCAGAAAGGAATATGACGAGATGGCTTTCGCTTTCGATTTGGCACGTCTATATAACGAGATTAAAAAGGGTGATTTTGTAACAAAGAGCGGCCATACTTGTCTCTTTGGTACTGGAAGAGGAAAGAGTGTAAGAATCCTTGATGATACAGGCATGGAACAGTTGATCAGTACAATATGCTTTCGCTGATTGGAGATAGATAGATGGATAGAAAGGGCACAATGGTGGAGCTTCAGTGTGGGCGAACACCAAATGGAAACAAAGAGATATTGAGGACACTTACAGTAGGACTGGACAAAGTGTCGTCATTTATCAGGAGAGAGTATTTTGCTTCATACATAAAAGAGGGTGGAAGCAAGATAAAATTCCTCATGGGAAAGAAAGGCTCAGGTAAAACTCATCTTTTGGCTTTGATGTCGGCAGATGCAGAGGAAGAAGGTTTCCTGTCGATTTGTCTTGACGCCCAATCTATTCTTTTGTCAGATATGACTAATCTCTATTTGGCTTTATATAGATCTATTGACTTTGAAGATCTTTCATCCCGTATCGCCCAGTCGATTATGCGTTCCCTTGGATACGACTATAATATGGAAGAAGGAAAGTCTGCCATGGATTGGCTTTCAGATAGAGGTGAGCAGAGTGTAATGGCAAGACAGGAACTTAGAAGCGAAGTAAGAAGATCTATTACATCCAATAAGGAATTAGACCATAATTTTGCTCAGATTCTTTCCCTGAAGGTATCGGAAAAGCTAGGTATACTTACTCTCGATGAAGAGCTTGATTCTCTTTCTGATGATTGGCTTAATGCAGAAAAAAGCGTGAAAGTTGCAAAGCTGCGATCCTTTGGCCTTGCCGGATACAAGATTAACAAGACAAATGCCAGAAGAATGCTCAAAAGTCTTGGCGAAGCAGTACATATTGCAGGGTATACAGGATTATTTGTCTCTCTTGATAATCTTCAGAACATTGTCTCCACCTCTTCATTGGAAGAAGTCAAATACACAAAGATGAAGAGAGACGACGCGTATGAAGTGATTCGCCAGCTCATAGATGACATTGATGTCTTCAGATATTTCTTCCTGATCCTTTCTTTCGACAGAATACTTGTGGATCATGAGAAATGGGGTATGAAGAGTTATCAGGCTCTTTGGTTGAGAGTGCAGAACGAAATAGTCTCTGGAAGAGTCAATCTCTATAATGACCTGTTGGATTTGGACAAGATTAATCCTGAAATACTGGTTCCTCAATCTGTTATGGAGATGTCTCATAGACTTACTGAGCTCTTTAGAAGCGAAAACTTTTCAGCCCATGAAGTCACAAGAGAAGAGGCTGAGGCTATACTGAAGGAAAGCAAGTTTGGAAGTGTATCTATTCCTTTGTTGACCAATAAATATACACTTCAGGTGAAGGAGGCTTGAAGATGACAGATTTTGAAAACCGACATATGATCGAAGCCCTCAGATCCGGTGTTCCTTCCCGTTCTGTAGGTAAGTTCTTCTCTTCTTCAAGAAAAGAGATTATGGATAAGGCTGCTTCATTAATTGCAGATGCTTCCAATGGTTTATCAAACAGCATGGTGATCAAAGGAAAGTATGGAGAAGGAAAGACCCACTTTCTGAACTCTGTATTTTCTATGGCACAAGAGAACAACATGGTTGTATCTTTTGTCGCTCTTGGCAAAGAGACTCCTGCCAATAAGATAGATATCCTTTATAAAAGGGTCTTGGAACAGACATATCTTCCTGGAGAAAGTGAACCTGGTATCCCATCTCTCTTTACTTTTCTTTCTTCTGGTAGTGACAAAGCTAATGAGATGTTTCTGTATGCTTTAAATAAGCTAAATACTAATAGACTTTATTATGTGTTGAAGGCTTTTCTCGCTTCTGAAGGAAGTAATGATGACGAAGTGGATGTTTTGGAAGCAGATCTTCAGGGTTCCTTTGCGTCAGTAGCTGCAATAAGAAGTCTTTATTCCAAATATTGTAGGGAAAAAGTATCATTCAACAATAAGTTTGTGATAAAAGAACACACTTCCGATTATTTTGCATTTATGTCCCATTTGTTTAAAGTAATGGGTTACTCTGGCTGGGTTATTCTCTTTGATGAAGCTGAGCTAATCGGTAGATTTGCCAGAAAGTCCAGAATGTCTGTTTATTCCACTATTTCCCAGTTCTTATTTCCTCCTTCCTCTTTTGATTCTGTTTCTTCTATTTTTGCGTTTTCCTCTTCATATACAGAGGAAGTAATAGGCGAGAAGGATGACTATGGTTATCTTGATTTGATGGAAGGGGATGAAAACTCCAAGGTAATCATCAGAAATGTTTTGGACAGAATAGTAGACGCAGAGGAGTTAAGACCGCTGACCGAAGTTGAGCTTTCATCGTCGTTAAAAACTATTGTAGATATTTACTCAAAAGCTTATGGTCGGGATTACACTGAGTACACAGACAAGGTTATCGATACAGCCATGTCTTCAGGTTATCTACTAAGAACAAAGATCAGGGCGGCCATTGAGGCTTTGGATCAGATTTCTCAGTATGGCGATACAGGAGACATAACTTCTCAAAAAGTATGTGTAGATAGTCTCTCTGATAC
>CAMEQB010000038.1 GCA_945932505.1 uncultured Spirochaetales bacterium | reverse complement strand
GCCACGTCAAGGCTAAGGCGTGCCATCTCCAGGGCATCACTTCCGTTATTCCCCTTCCCCACCAAGAACAAAACATTCTTTCCTTTAATATGAGGAAGAAAGATATCAAAGGCGCCTTTTGCAGCGCTGTCTATTAATTTCTCTTCAGATAAAGAGTGCCTTGAAATCAAGTCATGGTCCATTTCTGATGAAACGGAAAGCGAATATAGGTTCTCCATACAGAGATTCTAGACTTTTACCCTCTCTTTGTCTTGAAGAAAATGTAGAAGATGTTTATTGTTTCATTGTCTAGGGGTGGCGTAATGCCTGAGAAATACCCTCGAACCTGATCTGGATAATGCCAGCGTAGGGAACGACGAGCTTTATATTTCTATATCTATCCCCATGACAGAATCTTTTTTCTAGGAGGCTTTCTTATGAAGAAGGCGATTTCTGTCCTGTTGGTACTTTTGGTTGTACTGACAATATCTGCACAGCCAGTGCAGGAGACCAAGGCTGAAGAGAAGACTTTGACTCTCTATGCCTACGACACATTCTGCGGTGACTGGGGAAGTGCTGCAACATTGATTCCTGCTTTCGAAGAAAAGACTGGCATCAAAGTAAACGTAGTTGCACCTGGAAATGCTGTTGAAGTCATCAACAAGGTTCTTCTTGAGGGTGAGAACACTGAGTGCGATGTAATCTTCGGTGTAACAGACGACCTTTCAGACAAGATCATCGACATGCTTGAAAGCTATGAGAGCCCATATCTCTCAACAATCTATCCTGACATTGTCTTTGATGAGACACACAGGTTGATTCCTTTCGACTGGGGTGTATTCGCCTTTGTCTGGGATACAGAAAGTGGAATACAGCCACCAACATCCCTTATGGACCTGACAAAAGAAGAGTATAAAGACAAAGTCATCCTCATCGACCCAAGAACAAGCAGCGTCGGTACAGGATTGATGATGTGGACATATAATGCTCTTGGAGAGAATTGGCTTGACTGGTGGAAGGCAATGGAAAAGAACGCTCTTACAATCGCCAATGGTTGGTCCAGTGCCTATGGTCTCTTTACAGAGGGAGAGGCACCAATTGTCATCAGCTACACAACAAGCCCTGTCTATCATGTAATGAACGAAGACACCACAAGATACCAGACTCTCGTATTTGACGAAGGCCACGAAGCTACAATCGAGGCAACTGGTATCATAAAGGGAACAAAGCACAGAGCTGAAGCTGAAGCTTTCATCGACTTTATCCTCACAGAGGGACAGGTGAACCTTGCTGTCACAAACAGCATGTACCCCTCCGTTAAGGACGCTGAAGTTCCAGATGCTTACTCTTGGGCTCCAATGCCTGACACACTTTTCACAGGAAGTGCAGATACTGCTTCTTCTCTTCTTGTAGATTGGACTGAAACTATTGCAAAATAATAGTGTGAAAGAAAGAGACAAATTCTATTTAAAACTATCGCTTCCGGCGCTGATCATTACTTTTTTGATCTTTTTGCTTCCTCTTTTCTCAGTATTGGGAAGAGCATTCAAAGATGGGCCGGAAGCTGTAATAAATACTTTCTGCGACGCCTACACATGGAGACTTCTTGCCTTCACTGTGTGGGAGTCTTTATTGTCGGCGGTCATTTCCGTCTCCCTTGCAATTCCATTTTCAGTATTCTTCTCCAAATACTCTTTCTTTGGAAGAAAAGCCATCCTTACGGCTTCTGACATAGCCTTCGCTCTTCCTGCCATTCTCTGTGTCCTTGGCTTCGTAATCTTCTATGGAAACAATGGAATACTGAATAACATCCTTATCTCTCTGGGATTAATAGAGGATAAAATAAAGTTCCTTTACTCATTTCCATCAGTAATAATGGCCCATGTATATCTAAACTTTCCTGTAGCCTTCTCTTTGATCACTTCCGCCCTCGCTGGAATGGATGAAAAAGAAGAGATGGCATCAAAGCTCCTGGGAAAGAGTAACTTCTATACATTTATTCGTATCACTATTCCTAAAGTAAAGGGCACTATCATCAGCGCCTTTATCTTGATATTCCTTTTCTGCTTCCCTTCATTCCTAATTGTCATGAGTTTGGGAGGAAGCCCGAAGTATTATACTATTGAAGCTGAAATCTATAGACGTACATATACAGATGTAAACACTGTATCATCTTCTTCTCTGGCTCTATTTTCATTTATAATAATGTCTTTTCTTCTCCTTGTTTCAGGATATGGAAGAGAAGAGAAGAAGGCATCAAGATCCAAGAGAATCATAAAGAAGGCGAAGGGTTGGAAGAAACTGGAAGCCTTTGTGCTTTCTTGCTTTATCTTCCTATTTCTCGCCCCGCCACTGTTATCCATTGTATATAGAGCATTCTTTACGAAAGACGGAGTCTTCACTTTGAAAGCTTGGATAGATATCGCATCCTCGTCTCCTACAGGAGCCGGAACAGGAATGGAGGCAATACTTAATTCGCTCTTAATTGCTTTCCTTTCTTCCTCCTTGGCTGTCTCCCTCTCTACGGCTATATCAATATCTGCTGTAAGAAGAAAGAGTAGAATCATTCCTCTTCTTACGTCTCTACCTATGGCTGCAGGTTCTGTTTCACTAGGACTGGGATTTGCGTTTCTGTCTACACGCCTCCCTTATAAATCAATATACATCTCTTATATTCTGGTAATACTAGCCCACTTGGTTGTAGTAATGCCGTTTACTGTGAGAACTATAATGCCAGGAGCCAAGAGAATACCAAACACTCTGCCACTGGCATCTATGTGCCTAGGAAAGGGTTGTTATTCCAGCTATAGAAAGGTAGAAAAGCCAATGCTTAAGAGCTATAGGCGTCGTGCCTTTGCCTTTGCTTTTGCACTCTCTTTGGGAGAAGTAAATGCAACAATGGCTCTTGCAGAAGGAAAAGTCACTACCCTTCCTATTCTTATTTATAAAATGATCAACCAATACAACTATCAGGGAGCCTCTGCTCTTGCTATTATTCTCCTTACTACAGCCATCATCGTTTTTGCTATAGGAGAAAAGGAGGACAAGACCAATGTCATATCTGGAAATTAATAATCTACAAAAAGATTATTCCGACTTTATTCTCTCTCTTTCTTTTTCTGTAGAAAAGGGAGAGCTTGTCACCATTCTGGGTCCCAGCGGAAGCGGAAAGTCAACCCTATTGTCCCTTATAAGCGGAATAGAGAGCGTTGACAAGGGCGAAATAAAGATAGATGGAAAAGATATAACAAAGCTTCCTATATCAAAGCGTGGCATTTCTATGGTGTTCCAAGACTTCTCTCTCTTTCCTGGTATGAACACCAAGAAGAACATTGAATATGGAATGAAAGAGAAGAACAGTAAGAAGAGAGACCAGAAGACGGAAGAGTTATTAAACACTATCGGGCTTCCTGGTTATGGAAAGAGAAAAGTAACAACCCTAAGTGGAGGCGAAGCTCAGCGTGTAGCTCTAGCCAGGGCCATTGCCTCTGAGCCTGATATTCTCCTATTGGACGAACCATTATCAGCATTGGATGCACCACTGAGAAAGAAACTAAGAGGAAGTATAAGGGCCATCCACGATGCTTTCTCCACTACAATGCTATATGTGACCCACGACAGGGAGGAAGCTTTCGCTATCTCTGACAAGATTCTTATTATGAAGGATGGAAAGGTGGAGGCATTCGGCACTCCTGAAGAGTTATATCGTAATCCTCCTACTCTATTTACTGCATTCTTTACTGGAGACGGCACGGCGCTCCCTGCCTCTCTTATATATGGAGATGGAATAGAGGGAAGTGTATTCTTCAGACCAGAAAGCGTAACAGTATCAGAAGAGAGTCTAGAGGGCGGGTTATATCCAAACCACTTGGTATTTAACAATGTGGAAGTGCTTAGTGCCGAGTATACAGGGCCAGGCTACATGTTGGGGCTCTCATTCAGAGGAATGCCCATGATTGCCTTTTCACCCCTAAAACCTAAGAAAAGACTAGTCTCTCTAATGATTCTTATGGATAGTGTAAAGAAAATTAAGTCATAATTCGGGAAAATCGCGTTATAAGAGTAAGGAGGACAAAATGAAAAGATTTGTCTTATTACTCTTATTAGTTTCAATTTTTGTTTTTTCATCTTATTCGTCTTACTCGCCTTGGGCTTCATTAGGAGTGGGAAGTGACGTTATTTTCTACGACTCCAATTCCTGGCCAACTATTTCTTATGGCATTGAAGCTTCTTTTTTGTCATTCACCTTTGGAGATTGGACCGTCTCGTCTCCAGTGAAGTTGGAGAGCGTTACTGCATCGAGTCCTAAGAACGGTACTATGACCATAGACCACACCAAAATAAAGCTGGGACTTGGAGGAGAATATCAGAATAAACTGTTTTTTATCTCCACATATTTTTATTTTGGATTTGTGGATTACCGTGATTTAGGATGTGTGGATAAAGAGTATGCCCTCTCACTTACCCCAGGGGTACAGATAGAAGATCACATGGCTCTTCTTTTTCCTCTCACTTACACTTTCTCAAATTACTACCCATCCTTTAATATTCAAGTCGCTATGAAGATGGGAGGTAAGATATGATTATAGTACTAATTCTATCACTCATCCTCTCTCTATTCTCCTGTTCCAACGAAGTCATTCCAAAGGATAGAGAAATATATATCGTTACAGTTGCCGACGACTTTTATAACTACAACGGAAACGGTAGGAAACTGGATAATGTAGTAACTGACCAAGCAGCACTATATATGCAGTTTCAGACTTTTGGTGACATCCACATCCAAAGCTACATATCCCAAGATGGGAAACGATATACTTCTTCGTCTCCTTTATATGTTCCTGTAGACAAGGAAAGAAACGAACTTGAGAGAAACGACGACGAAAACTTCAAGAGTTTTATGTATAAGCCAAAGAATGGAGAAGAAGAGAGCGGATGGAGGATATACGATGTAATGGAATACTTAGGCTCCTTGAACTTGGGTGAAAATGATCTTCTTATCTTCTCTTATTCAGGTCATGGAGAGAAACCAAGCGGAGCATTGATGACAAAGGCGTCACAGACATCAGCGGAGTGGGATAGTTTGAGTCCAGAAGAGTTATTAGAACGTATATCGACGCTGGGAGGAAAGAAGCTCGTTATCCTCGACTCCTGTTACTCCGGCATTTATATTCCTTCTTCCCCTCTTTCCTCTTCCGATGTTTTTTCATCTGAAGAGAAGGAAGACAGGTGGATAGGGAAAAGTTACCCCAAGGCCATGAAAGATGCACTACAAGAGAAGAGAGACAAGTATCCTTACTCAGATATTTGGATTCTATCTTCCACTGGTAGGGGGCAAGAGGCCTCAGATAGCCTAGACGGAGGAGACGGACCATTTCAGCTTTCATACGGAGCCTTTACTTACTACCTACTTAAGGCTCTTGGTTATGATACTGATAGAAACGAAGCTGTAGAGGCAGATTCATCTCTTACGGTATATAGCATTTACTCCTATGTGAGAAAACACTTTCCAGACTATGAAACACAAATCCAGACACCCCGAGTATCAAACGGAGGTCTGGACTTGGCTATAAGATGATCACACTTCTTCTGGGCTAAGAAGCTGAGTTCTGATGTAATCATCGTAATTCTCGTCACGCCTTATCTTGAGAATCTTTCCGTTAGTCTTAAGATACTCGGCGTGGCGCATCTTTCCATTGTAGTTAAATCCCATGGCAAAGCCGTGAGCCCCTGTGTCGTGGATGACCAGGATATCGCCTCTCTCGATTTCAGGAAGCATACGGTCAATGGCAAACTTGTCGTTGTTTTCGCATAGAGATCCTGTAACGTCATACTTATGATTTTTCTCTGCGTTTTCTTTTCCAACAACAGTAATATGATGATAAGAGCCATAGAGAGCTGGGCGCATCAAGTCTGCCATGCAGGCATCCAAGCCTACATAGTCCTTATACTTCTTTGTTACGTGGCGAACACTGGACACTAGGTATCCATAAGGTCCTGTTATTGCTCTTCCACACTCAAAAGTGATCTTCAAAGGCTTAAGGCCCTTCTCTTCGATCATCTCTTTATAGAGGACCTGGATTCTTTCTCCCAACTCCTTCCACTCGATTCTTGAGTCTTCCGGGCGGTATGGGATTCCTACTCCACCACCCATATCGATGGCTTCGATTTCAACGCCACACTTCTCTTTTATTTCGCCTACCAGCGTAAAGAGCATACGAGCTGTCTCGACAATATAGTCGCTGTTAAGCTCGTTGGAAGCAACCATTGTATGGAGGTAGAAGTGCTTTACACCCTTCTCTTTTGCAATAGTGTAGGCATCGAAGAGCTGATCACGAGTGACGCCATATTTTGCTTCCACGGGGTTGCCGATAATAGCGTTTCCTGTTCTCTCTCTGCCTGGATTGAATCTGAAGGAGATGGTATCAGGAAGAGAACCACAAGCTCTCTCAACAGCTTCTATATGAGTAATATCATCAAGATTCAATACAGCTCCAAGTTCAAAGGCCACTTTAAACTCTTCGTCAGGTGTATCGTTACTGGTAAACATAATGTCCTTGCCTTCAATCCCAGCTTCTTTTGCCATATAGAGCTCAGGAAGTGAAGAACAGTCTGCACCGAAGCCATGTTTTCCTAGTAGCTTTAGTATGTTGATATTAGGCAATGCCTTTACTGCAAAGTAGTTTGTGAAAGCGGGAGCCCAAGAAAAAGCGTTCTTCATCTCTTCTGCGTTTCTTTCAATTTCATCTCCATCATAGATATTGAATGGAGTGCCTACTTTCTTTACAAGTACCGCCATCTCCTGAGGCGAAAGGGGTAGTTTTTTCTCAGTCATTTATATGCTCCACTATTGCTTTTACAGCCTTCTCGACATCTTCTCTATGTCCATAAGATGAGACACGGACATAACCTTCTCCACTCTTACCGAAACCTGCTCCCGGTGTAACTACTACATGAGCCTTCTCTAGGAGGAAATCGAAGAATTCCCAGCTTCCCATTCCACGAGGAGCCTTTGCCCAGACATATGGGCTGTTGACGCCGCCGTAGCATACGAGGCCAGCTTTTTCTAAGCCTTCCTTGATTATCTTTGCATTTCCCAGATAGTAATCTACAAGAGACTTGCACTCCTTTCTTCCCTCTTCAGAGAGAGCCATCAAACCACCAGCTTGAGAGATATTGGATGCACCGTTGAAGTAAGTGCATTGTCTTCTGTTCCAGAGTCTATGGATAGTTCCTACTTCTGCATTGTCTGCCTCCAAGCCAAAAGGAACTACAGTCCAACCAAGTCTTACGCCAGTAAAGCCTGCATTTTTACTGAAAGAGTTGATTTCAATGGCAACCTTTTCAGCTCCCTCAACTTCATAGATAGTGTGTACATATCCAGGTGTACGGATATAGTCACAGTATGCTGCATCATAGATAATGATAGCCTTCTCTCTTATAGCGTAGGAGACGAACTTCTCCAACTGCTCTTTTGTAGCTACAGCACCAGTAGGGTTATTTGGGAAACAAAGATATATAAGATCTACATGCTCCTTAGGTGGCTCAGCAACAAAGCCGTTCTCTTCGTTTGATGGCATGTATACTAGGTTCTTATACTGCCCCTCCTTCTCATCGTAGCCCTCGCTTCTACCGCCGGCAACGTTACTGTCTACATACACTGGGTATGCTGGATCCTGGACAGCGACAATAGAATCGGCACTAAATATCTGCTGGATATTTGCAGCATCAGCCTTTGCGCCATCACTTACGAAGAACTCTTCAGCCTCCAATGTGACACCATACTCTCTCTTATAGAAATCGCTGAGAGCCTTTCTAAGGGGTGTATCACCCTGCTCGTCTCCATATCCTGTATATGTATTTCTGTCTGAAAGGAGGTCGATCTTATGGTGCATAGCCTTAGCTATCTCTGGAGTCAAGGCTTCTGTAGTATTTCCGATTCCAAGTCTAAGGACTTTTTCTCCAGGATTCTTTTCCTGCCACTTCTTTGTTCGTCTTGCTATTTCCGGAAAAAGATAACCCCCAGAAAGCTTAAGAAAGTCTTCATTAACCTTCGCCATTAGATTCTACCCTCCTTCTTGTCTTCCATCATTCTGTCTATAACGCCAAATAGGTGTGTCCTATGCTCTTCTTTCTCAAGAGTACAGAGTGGCAGTCTGAAAATCTCTTTACAGTACCCAGCCTTGGCCATAGCTGTCTTAATTGGAATAGGATTTGTCTCTACAAAGCAGACCTTGAAGAATTCACTGAACCAGGCATTGTACTTCTCAGCTGTCTCATAGTCTCCTGAGAGGGCGGCATGTGTCATCTTGACCATTTCTGAGGGGAACAAGTTTGATGCAACTGAGATGACACCGTCTCCTCCCTTTCTGATAAGGTCAAGAGTAAGGTTATCGTCACCGCTGAGAACAGAGAAGTCTTCTTCTGTAGTGCTTATTACAGAAGACATCTGATCGATGGAGCCACTTGCTTCCTTAACAGCTACAATGTTAGGGCACTCTGCTTCAAGTCTCAATAGAGTCTCAGTCTCCAAGTTTACTCCTGTTCTTCCCTTGATATTATAAAGGATACATGGAACGGAAACGGAGTCTGCAATAGCCTTAAAGTGCAGATAAAGACCTTTCTGAGTAGGCTTGTTGTAATATGGATTGACCAGGAGGACTGCATCAACACCAGCGTCCTGGGCATGCTGACTGAGCCTGATGGCTTCGTTTGTTGCGTTGGATCCTGTTCCAGCGATTACAGGGACTCTGCCTTTTGCAAATCTGATAGTCTGAGCTATGACTCTGTCATGCTCTTCATGGGAAAGTGTAGGTGACTCTCCTGTAGTTCCGCAAGGAACAAGACCATCTATTCCCGCATTAATCTGTGCCTCAACAAGTCTCTCGAGAGAGATATAGTCTACTGTGTTGTACTCTGTAAAGGGAGTGATCATTGCTGTAAAAACTCCCCTGAATGTGTTTTTCATTTTATTCTCCAAAAGTTTCATTCAAGTAATCATCAAGGGTAAGAATGCCCCTTCTTCCTGTATCTTTAATCCACTCTGCAGCCATTACAGCCCCCAGGGCAAAGCCGGCACGGGAACGAGCTGTATGAGTGAGGGTGATGGTATCTGCATCGCTATCAAAGATCACACTATGCACTCCAGGTGTCTTACCAACTCTTACCGATGATATCTGAAGGCTCTCTTTTTCAATCTTTCCTTCAGAGTTTCCCAAGAGGATCTTTTCTTTTCCAGGCATAGTATCAAGAAGAGCTTCAGCCACCATCAAAGCTGTCCCTGATGGGCTGTCTTTCTTCTCTGTATGATGTACTTCATATATAGATGCATCATATCCAGCGACTTTTCCATATAACTCTCCAGCCTTTCTGCATAACTTCAGGAAAAGGGCGACACCGATAGAGTAGTTTCCACTGTACATCACTCTTACGTCTTTTCCTTCTCCATATGTTTTGACTTCTTCCAGTCTATCCACCCAACCTGTCGTCCCGATAATTGCAGGAATAGAGTAATCAATATACTTCTTTATATTCTCTACTGCGTTATCTGGGGAGGAAAAGTCTATTACGACATCTGCATCCTTAAATAGAGGGGCTTCAAGTGTTTTATTTGTCACTCTAGCGTCCAATGAAAAGGGGTCCACAACCCCTATTACATTATGTCCTCTAGACACTAGGACGGAATAAAGCTCCCTTCCCATTTTACCAAATCCAGTCAATACAACGTTCATGCCCCCAATATATCAGAAAGAAGGAGTGGTTGTCTATATTTTAACAGAATGTTATTATTATAACAAACACATAGACTAGGTAGTGTAAAGGATAGATAATTAATTCGTAGTCAACTCAATCCACATAGGGCGGAAAAAAGAAGACAGAGCCACATTCATACTAGAGATATGGGAAAAAGCCGTGCCATAGAAAGGTAAGTGGCCTCTATCGATAACTATATCAGATAGAATATCTACAGCGATTTTTCCATATCCCTTTCCCCTATATTTCGGTTTTGTATTTACGCCTATCTGCCACATCAACGGGCTATCTGAGCTAGCACCTGCTATAGAAACAATTTCTCCCTTCTCCATTATGGCCACTCCTATTTCATCAGGAGCGTTTTCATCAAAGGCAAAGGCTTCAGAGAAATCATCGTCATCTCTATATTTCTCTATCTCTTCTTTTTCAATGATTCTATACGATAGATTTCCTCTTTCCTTATTACTCTTCTTCTCTTTTACAAAGAAGGGGTGGACCATCTCCAGTCTTCGGTTGTGAGTAGAAAGCATCATTATGATTCTTGAAAGCGTTCCACCATCAAAAATCCAATCTCCCCTTCTCTCTCCCACAATCTCTTTGATAGCTTTAACCCCTTCTTCTTTTCCTGTAGCCACTACCTTTCCATTAAATACAGCCATCTTAAGAAAGACATCAGGGTTGTCTTCAAAGCGCCTTCGTCCCTCCTGTGGCTTATAAATGGAGAAATGATTCTCGTTATCTAAGAGGAAAGAAAGAGGCATATTATAGTCAAAGGAAAGTTGAGTAGCCACAGTAGAGAAAGCCTTATCCATCTACCAAATCCTTTCTATCTTTTATTCTCTGTATCTCATCTCTGATGACTGCAGCCTTCTCAAACTGCAGGTTCTCTGCATATTCCATCATCTGCTTCTCCAGAGTTTTTATGTACTTCTTACGATCCTTCTCAACAAGAAGGTTGTAGTTGCCTTTAAGAATCTTAGCGTCTTCTTTAGCAATGGCTTCGCTATCCTTGATTTCTCTCTCAAGAATATCTTCAATCTCTTTCTTGATAGTAGTAGGAGTGATGCCATGCTCCTTGTTCCATGCCATCTGTACCTTTCGTCTATGCTCTGTCTCTTCAATGGCTTCTGTCATTGCAGGGCTCATCTTGTCAGCATACATGATTACTCTTCCGTCAGCATTTCTTGCAGCTCGTCCTATAGTCTGGATAAGAGATGTAGCAGAGCGCAGGAAGCCTATTTTGTCTGCGTCCAGTATTGCCACCAGTGATACTTCAGGTAGGTCCAAGCCTTCTCTGAGGAGGTTTATTCCAACAAGAACGTCATACTTTCCTTTTCTCAGGTCTCTTAGTATTTCTACTCTTTCGATTGTGTCAACTTCGCTATGAAGATACTGAACCTTAAGGCCAAGTCCCAGAAGATAGGTGGTAAGATCCTCACTCATTTTCTTAGTAAGGGTAGTGACCAATACTCTCTCGCCCTTCTCTATTGTCTTTCTTATCTCGCCATATAAGTCTTCCATCTGTCCTTCAGTAGGCTTGACTGTGATCTCTGGGTCCAAGAGCCCTGTAGGTCTGATAAGCTGCTCAACAATCTGCACCGACTCTTCTTTTTCCTTCGGTCCAGGAGTAGCGGAAACATAGATCCTCTGCCCTACCTTGGAGTCGAACTCTTCATACTTTAAAGGTCTGTTATCTAGGGCGGAAGGAAGACGGAATCCATAGTTTACAAGGTTCATCTTTCTCGATCTGTCACCCTCATACATAGCTCCGATCTGAGGTAGAGTTACATGGCTCTCATCGATAAATGTAACAAAGTCATCTGGGAAGTAATCCAGGAGAACGGCTGGTCTCTCTCCAGGCTTTCGTCCTGTAAGAGGCCTTGAGTAGTTTTCGATGCCTGAGCAATATCCTACTTCCTGAAGCATTTCCAAATCGTACTCTACTCTGCTCTTTATTCTTTCAGCCTCTACATACTTTCCATTGGAAATAAAGTATTGGTATCTCTCTTCCTTCTCGTCGTCTATTGCTTTGATTGCCCTGTCTATCTGTGTCTGAGGCATGACGAACTGCTTGGCTGGGTAGAGGGTGACAGCATCCACATGCTCCCTCTTTTCTCCTGTAAGGGGATCGAACCATACTATGTCAACGATAGTATCCCAATCGAGAGTTATTCTAAATGCCGTCTCCAAGTATGCGGGATATATTTCGATTATATCCCCCTTAGGCCTAAAGGTACCTCGCTCCAGAATTGCATCATTTCTCTCATAAAGCATTCTCAATAACTGGTCGAATACTATTTTTCTATCAAAGTCTTCGCCGACTCTGAACGTCCAAAGCATGTCTCTGAGAGACACAGGGTTACCCAAGCCATAGATACAGGATACAGTTGCCACAACGATTACATCTCTTCTTTCCATAAGAGAGAAGGAAGCGTGGAGCCTCAGTCTATCGATTTCATCGTTGATATCAACTTCTTTTTCTATATATAAGTCTTTTCCCGGCACATATGCTTCAGGCTGGTAGAAGTCGTATGTAGAGACGAAGTATGTAACTGCGTTCTCAGGAAAGAAGGTCTTGAACTCTCTATAGAGCTGAGCTGAGAGAGTCTTGTTATGGCTGAGGATCAGAGTGGGCTTCTGAATTTTCTCAATAAGCTTAGCCATTGTGAAAGTCTTACCACTTCCTGTAACACCCTTCAGCGTCTGTGCCCTGTCGCCTTCAAGGTAGCCTTGATAGAGAGCATCTACTGCGTCTCCCTGATCTCCTGAAAGCTGGAAAGGAGCATGTACCACAAATGGCTTTTCAACTCCCGATATATAATCTGGATATCTCATCTCAGAATCCATCTTGTATTCTCCTCTGTCTGCTCGACTAGCTCTACGCCCTTGAGTTCCACTACTTCTCCATTTCTAACTACAGTTACATCAACTTTGTCCCCAGGGGATGAAGCATAAAGAATTGCGAAGTAGTCTGTATAACCTTCAACTTTCTTTCCATTTATTCCAATAACTACGTCCCCGCCCAAGTAAATGACTGAGTTTCCATATTGGGCTTTTTCATTTCCACCCTTGATGCCGCCTTTATCAGCCATACCTGTAGGAACAACCTGGCTTACCAAAATACCCTTGTCCACCGGAAGGTTGCAGTAAGACACAATCTGGCTATTGAGTTCCACTGATAAGAAATCAAACCATCC
>CAMEQB010000037.1 GCA_945932505.1 uncultured Spirochaetales bacterium | reverse complement strand
CACATACCTTACACAATTCCCAACTAAATGTGAAGAGGTTTTTTGAAGATTTTTTAAAAATTTTTATATTTTTATTTATTTTCTTTTAGTTAAAAGAAATATTTTCTATATCATTCTTTCTCCCTTTGATTCATAGTTTTTTTGCTTTTGACTCTTAGAATTTTCGTCTTATATTGATAAAGGAGGTAGTCATGTCAACATTAATAGTTACAGGTAGTCCAAGAGAAGGAATGTACTCAGATAGGATCGGAGACATTCTTTGTTCTATAAGTGGGGGAAAACTAGTACACCTTAGAGAAAAAAAGATTGGTCCATGTCATGCTTGCGAATATTGTAAAGAGATTAATATCGGTGAGTGCATACAAAGAGATGATATGACGCCTATATATAAAGATATAAGGGAATGCAATACCATCGCCATTATTTCACCAGTATATTGGTGGCAAGTCTCAGCCCAAACAAAGCTTTTCATCGATAGACTCTATGCTTTGGATAAAGATGAATTAGAAGGCAAAAAGTTGATTGTCGTTGTAAACGGCGCAGAGAAAACTGGAGACAAAGAGTACTCTACATTAAACGACGCATTCAAGATGATGGCAGATTACTTGAAGATGAAACTGGAGTTTTTAGGAGTAGGAACAGAAGATGAAGCGGCTTGGAACGAAGAGAAAGAGATGATTACCGAATTTCTTAAAAATGCTTTGGATTCTTAAATATTACTTATAGATGAGAACAGGCGGCCTATTTCGACCGCCTGTTTCTTTATGTTATTATCTATCACACAGCACTTTCAGCAAAGGCTCTTATCTGAGAAGCATTAGATACTGTAGTAGCAACGCCATCAGTAAAAGCAACAAGTGTAGGAGCCTGCATTACTTTATACTTTTTACAGAGCTCGGGATTCTCTTCTGCATCAATGATCTGATACTTTAGCCCTGCCTTATCGAGGCTTGCTTTTGCAAGTCTGCAGTTTGGACAAGTCTTTGTAGTGAAGAGAAGGATTCCATTTTCACTACCCTCTGCTTCAGGATGAAATACATCATAGTCTTCCTTAGCCTTTGAGAGTCCATTTCTCTTTAAACGAGAATTAGGAATGTCATATTCCTTTCTTTCTTCAAACTCTTCGGCCTTTCCTGCATTCCAGTTCTGGACAGGACGATAGTAGCCTGTGATTCTTGAGTATACTTCTGTCTTCTTATGACAAACAGGGCATTCCCATACTTCTCCAGCCAAATATCCATGCTCCGAGCATACCGAATATGTAGGGCTCATTGTGTAGTAAGGAATTTCATAGTTCTCAGCGATCTTTCTTACAAGAGTGGCTGCAGCCTTCCAATCTGGAAGCTTTTCTCCAAGGAATGTATGGAAGACAGTACCTGATGTATAGAGAGTCTGAAGCTTATCCTGTATATCCAATGCCTCGAAGATATCATCTGTGTATCCCACAGGAAGATGAGAAGAGTTAGTATAATAAGGTCTCTTGTCATCAGAGGATGCTGTGATGATTGATGGGAACTCCTGCACATCGTGGCGGGCAAATCTATATGCAGTGGACTCAGCTGGGGTAGCTTCCAAGTTATACAAATCACCATACTGTTCCTGATAATCGGAGAGTCTGTCTCTCATGTGATTGAGACATTCTACTGCAAATTCCTGTCCCTTAGGATCTGCTATATTGCACTCAAGCCAGTTTGCATTGAGACAAGCTTCGTTCATACCCACTAGTCCGATTGTAGAGAAGTGATTGTCGAAGGAGCCAAGGTATCTCTTTGTATATGGGTAGAGACCTTCATCAAGGAATTTTGTAATGACAGTTCTCTTTACTTTTAAAGATCTAGCTGCAATATCCATCAGTCTATCAAGTCTCTTATAGAAGTCATCCTTATCCTTGGAGAGATATGCAAGACGAGGAAGGTTGATTGTGACTACACCTACACTTCCTGTACTTTCACCACTACCAAAGAAACCGCCTGTCTTTCTTCTGAGTTCTCTTAGATCCAAGCGAAGTCTACAACACATACTTCTCACATCACTAGGATTCATATCGGAGTTGATGTAGT
Organism: uncultured Spirochaetales bacterium; assembly: GCA_945932505.1. Taxonomy (GTDB): domain Bacteria; phylum Spirochaetota; class Spirochaetia; order Sphaerochaetales; family Sphaerochaetaceae; genus Ornithospirochaeta. The sequence goes on along the minus strand of CAMEQB010000037.1, from coordinate 10,960 downwards.
TGGAGAAATATGGTGTTCCATATTTTGCTGTCATTGTAAAAAGGAGTCTGTTGTTCTCAGTGTCGGACCAATCGAAATCCTTTGTAATGGAGTAAGTAGGAATAGGATACTGGAAGCCTCTTCCATTAGCGTCTCCATCAATCATTACTTCGATAAACGCCTTGTTGATCATATCGATTTCTTTCTGGCAGTCGCCATAAGTGAAATCCATATCCTTTCCTCCGACTATAGCCGGAACGTTCTTCAAATCGTTAGGACATACCCAATCCAGAGTGATGTTTGAGAATGGAGCCTGTGTTCCCCATCTTGATGGAGTGTTTACACCATAAATGAAAGATTCGATGCACTTCTTTGTCTGGTCATATGTAAGGTTATCGATCTTTACAAATGGGGCTAGATATGTATCGAAGGAAGAGAAGGCCTGAGCACCAGCCCACTCGTTCTGAAGGATTCCCAAGAAATTGACCATCTGGTTACATAGTGTTGCAAGATGCTTTGCAGGAGCGGATGTAATCTTTCCAGGGAGCCCTCCAAGACCTTCCTGAATAAGCTGCTTAAGGGACCATCCAGCACAATATCCTGTGAGCATTGACAGGTCGTGAATATGGAAATCACAGTTTCTATGAGCGTTTGCAATCTCTTCATCATAGATTTCACTGAGCCAATAGTTTGCAGTGATGGCTCCGGAGTTGGAGAGAATAAGACCGCCGACAGAGTATGTGACAGTACTGTTTTCTTTTACTCTCCAGTCACTGAGCTTAAGATAGTTATCCACTACGCTCTTGTAATCGAGAGTGGCAGACTTCATATTCCTGATTTTTTCTCTCTGCTTTCTGTAGAGGATATAAGACTTTGCAACATCCTGATATCCAGCTTGAGAGAGGACACTCTCTACACTGTCCTGTATGTCTTCTACAGTAATCTTTCCATCTTTGATCTTAGACGAGAAGTCTGATGTAACTTTAAGAGCGATAAAGTCAACAATATTCTCATCATATGCCTTCTCTATAGAGTTAAAAGCCTTCTCAATGGCAACTGTAATTTTCTTTATATCAAAACCGACTTCTTTGCCGTCGCGTTTAACAACTGTATACACTAGTATGCTCCTATTTGAGATTTACTAGACCATACCACAGCTAAAAGCTTTAGACAAGTGTAACAACTACTGCAGAAAGTGTAACAAAAGACTAACTACGCTATATATAGCGTTAGGCTCTATCTCGTATCGATACATTTTTTATATAAGAACTTAGTATTTCAAGATAATTTTGCAATTGCTCTATGGAAGGCGAGAAACAGTTTTTTCCGATGATATTTCCACTGTCTACAAAGGATTGTAAATAATATCTTAGACAATCTTTCGTCATCTCTCCAATTTTTTCAAAATTTTCTTTATGGTGTAGTGGCTCCACCACTGTGGTCCTAAATTCATAATCTACTGCCCCGGACATTAGATAATCGATGCTTTCCTTAATCCTGGAAGTATCTATATTCTCTACACCGCAGAGTTTAGGGTATTCATCAAGGCTTGTCTTTATATCCATTGCAACATAATCGACAACGCCTGACTCAACGGCTTTCCTTAGTACTTCTGGCATATATCCATTGGTGTCCAGCTTTACAAGATAACCAAGATCTTTTAGAGAAGAGAGAAAAGGAATAAGGTCTTTGTTTATTGTAGGCTCTCCCCCTGTCACTACAACTCCTTCAAGCATCTTTTTTCTTTTCTTCAAAAAAGAAAAGATCTCATCATTATCCAGCACTGGCTCATCTTCGCTATCCAGGACAAGAGGAGCATTCTGACAAAAGGGGCAACGGAAGTTACAGTTTCCTGAGAAAAGAATTGATGCAGGATGCCCCGGAAAATCTACAAGTGTTAATTTCTGAATACCATGAATAACCATAGCTATATTCTAGTTCCTCCCCTTCTTTTTGAAAAGAAGAGTGAAGAATCACCTCCACTCTTCCCTTTTTGGAACAATAATAGAAGTTGGCTTTACTTCTTGTTTTTCTTCTTCCTCTCTTCGTCCCTTTTCTTGGACTGCATAAAGAAGTCTGCCATCGTACCGCCAGAGGAATCGGAAGATGAGTAGTCATAACGATTCTGCCCTCTCATAGGCTCTTTGAACTTCTTATCTTTATTGTTGTCATTTCTAAATTTTCTCTTTGATTCCCTGACTACTTCTGTCTTAGTCTCATAGATGGCATGAGGAACTTTGGCTCCACCATTCTTCTTTATAACGACTCTAACTTTTCCGTCCGGAGTGGTTGTGAAAGTCTTGCTTGCTCCAGTACCAGTAGAAACTTTTACTTTATATTCTCTCTCTTCGTACTGGCAGCTGAGACGCTGACATATGTAATGGATACTTCCGTCATCGTCCTGAGCCCTCATCATTTCGCCTCCGCAATAAGGACACTTCTTACCATCTTTAAAAGATGGAGAGAATACTAGGTCGCTTGCCTTTACTTCATCCACAAGGTCAGATGCCATCTTCTTTATGTCTCGAATAAAGAGATCAGGGTTTTCTTTGCCTTTTGCAATGTTCTCTAGTCTTCCCTCCCACTTTCCAGTAAGCTCTGGAGACTTCAATACATCCGGGGCGAGTCTGACAACTTCTCTCCCCTTTGCTGTAGGGACAAAGTATTTTCCTTCTCTCTCTACATATCTATTTTGGACAAGCTTCTCTATGATGTCAGCCCTTGTTGCAGGAGTTCCCAAGCCAGATGTCAAATTTGCTTTTAAAGAAACATCATCCACAAAGCGTCCTGCATGTTCCATGGCAGAAAGAAGAGTGGCGTCAGTATAACGCTCTGGGGGAGTTGTACTTGTCTTACGGACCTTTACGCTTTCCAACGTCACTTCGTCACCCTCTTTCATTCTCATTAATGCGAAGCTGTCATCTTCCAGTTCTACACTTATGCTAGTTGATTTCACACCTGCGCTCTCAGCCACATTTCTGTAACCTTTCTTTACAGGAAGAGTAAGCCTTGTTTTGAAGATATATCCTTCTACATCTATTTCAGCTGTAGTTGTCTTGTAGATATAATCTTCACCAATAGTCTCCAAGAATCTCAGTGCTATCAGCTCCCAGAGTTTTCTTTCTTCATTTGAGAGTTTCTCTACTCTTACTTTTTCTTCTGTAGGAATAATGGCATGATGGTCCGATACCTTTGTCTCATCGACAAATCTAGGGTTGTCTTTCACAAAGCCATTGGATAGATACTCGTCAGATACACGTGAAAATATTGTTCCTGAGAGAGCTGCAATTCTCTCTGGAAGAGTCGGAACAATATCTGGAGTAATATATCTACTGTCAGTACGTGGATAAGTCACGATCTTATGTACTTCATATAATCTCTGGAGAGTATCCAAAGTCTCTTTGGCGGAGAAACCAAGAGCGATGTTGGCGTCCCTCTGGAGTTCCGTCAGATCGTAAGCCTGAGGGACGGGGTCTCTCTTTTCTTCGCTGACTATACTTACCACTCTCCCCTTCTTCCCCTTCCACTCTTTCATTTTCTGAGCCAAAGTTTCATCAGTAAACCTGACAGTATTCTCATCCGGGTAGTATGAAGCGGCAAAAAGGCCAAAGTCTCCACGTGCTGTGTAATAGTACTGCCCCAAGAAAGCTTCTATTTCTTCTTCCCTCTCTGTCATCAAGGCAAGGGTTGGAGTCTGTACTCTACCTGCAGAAAGCTTTGCATCATGGGTGCAAGTAAGAGCTCTTGTTACGTTCATTCCCACATACCAGTCTGCGGCAGCCCTACAAGAGGCAGCGGCATAGAGATTATCATACTCGGAGGAAGGTTTGAGGGACATAAAACCCTCTTTTATAGCTTTTTCAGTCTGTGAAGAGATCCAAAGTCTCTCCATCTTTCCCTGATAATCGGAGAGCTTTAATATCCACCTTGCTACAAGTTCCCCTTCTCTTCCTGCATCTGTAGCTATTACCACAGAAGAAATATCAGAGCGGGACAGAAGATTCTTAATTACATCAAACTGGTCTTTACTCTCTTCTATTACAGTTTCATCCAATTCTGAGGGGAGCATAGGAAGGTCTTTAAGAGTCCATCTCTTCCATCCCTCATTATAATGTTGGGGAGGAGCCAGCTCCACAAGGTGTCCCAAGGCCCATGTAACAACCCAATCATTTCCTTCTATATAACCTTGGCTTCTATCAAAGCATCCAAGATTCTTCGCTATTTCACGACCCACAGAGGGTTTTTCGGCAATAACAAGCTTTTTCATGCCATAGATGATATAAGAATAAGTAAAGATATGGAACTGGAAAACTACGTTGACCTCAAAACCTCTAGACCTTATACTTATATCAATCTTTAATTAAGGAGAAAACTATGGCATATAAGATCACAGATTCTTGTGTTGCTTGCGGCACATGTGCTGGCGAGTGCCCAGTTTCCGCTATCAGCGAAGGCGATCCAATCTACGTTATCGATGCAGACGCTTGCCTCGGATGTGGAACATGCGCTTCTGTCTGCCCTCAGGAAGCTATCGTTGAGGACTAATGAAAATCTAATTAGATTTGTCTGCCGGAATCCGGCAGATTTTTTTATCTCTTTATGCTAGAATTCCTCTATGGCATATGATGATCTGACTACGCCTCTCAGCGTTAGTGAAGTTAATAGTCTCATAAAAGGAACTCTTGATGAGAGTTTCTACCAAATTATGGTGAAGGGTGAGATTTCTGGTTTTCGTCCTTCCCCCTCCGGCCATGCATACTTTGATCTAAAAGACAATGACAGTGCACTCCCAAGCGTAGTATTTCGATCCTCCCTATTGACTATGCCTCGTTTTAAGAACGGAGACCTGGTAATAGCATCAGGAAGAATAAGTCTATATGAAAAGACAGGGAAACTCAGCTTTATCATAACAAAGCTCACAAATGCAGGGGACGGGGAGTTACAGGCGTTATTAGAGAAAAGAAAACAATACTACCAGAATCTTGGATGGTTTGACCTGGATAAGAAAAAACCACTTCCCAAAGATATAAAGACGCTTGGAATAGTTACAAGTGCTACAGGTGCAGTATTCCACGATATACTCGATGTAACGAGGCGCCGCGCCCCATCTTTGAACATCGTGCTCTTTCCATGTTCTGTTCAAGGAAAAGGTGCAGAGGAGACTATTGCTAGTAGAATAAGACAGGCCAATAACTTTGAAAATGTAGACGTATTGATTGTTGGGCGAGGAGGAGGAAGTCAAGAGGATCTTTCCTGCTTTTCAACAGACGAAGTAATAGAGGCCATACACTATTCCAAGATTCCTATTATCTCTGCTGTGGGACACGAAGTAGACTGGGCTCTCTCAGATTACTGCGCCGACGTAAGGGCAGGAACCCCATCCATTGCCGCAGAGATGGTCACAAAAGATATCTTTGAAAGAAGAAATAGGCTCAGTAATGCAAAAAACACAATGCACTTATTGATGGAGAAGAAGATTCTACAAGAGAAAGAGAAGATTCCATCCCTCTCTTTGATGAAGTCATATATCGACAAGAAGATAACAGAGAAGAGAAACGCACTTCCTTCTCTTGATTATCTCTCTTCTATTCTTTCAAAGAAAGTTCAGGATGCACAGTACAGATTGATCATGGCTGACGACGAAATGCATAGAATAGAGAAAGAGAAAATAGAAGAAAACAAAAGGCTTCTTGATAACTATAACAGAGATATTTCCATCTCTCTTTCTCCAAGAATAAGAGAATCGAAAATACTTCTTTCATCCCTTAAGAGAGAGATTGTCTCTCTTCTGAAAGGAAGGATAGATATTAAGAAAGAGGAGTTTTATTCTATAAAGAAAGAGATGAACGCCCTATCCCCTCTTTCTGTGCTTGAACGTGGATATGCCCTTGTAAGGGATGAGAATGGAAAGATTATCAGGGATAAGAAAGATGTTAAGAATGGTGATACTCTATACATAAGAGTAGAAAAAGGCGAAATAAAGAGTATTGTGGAGGATAATATATGAGTTTTGAAAGCGATTTAAAGAGAATGGAAGAGATAACAGAGCTATTGAAGAATCCAGAAACAGGATTAGAGAAGTCTATAGAACTCTATGAAGAAGGGAATAAGCTCGCCAGATCTTTATCTAAGACATTGGAAGCTATTCAAAGAAAAGTAGAAAAAGTGACCACACTAGATGAAAACGAGCTGGAAACAGAAGAGCTTGATGACGAAGGAAATGAGAAAGACTCACCATTCTGATCAAAGCGAAATCTCCAACTTCTTATTTTTATATGGAAAAGAGACTGAGACGGCTTCCAACAACAGGAAGTCGTTTTCTTCGCCCCCATATCGGGAGTCCCCGACAATAGGATGACCGAACCAAGAGAGATGGCATCTGATCTGATGACGAAAGCCACGGGTAATAGTGCAGACCACGCTCTTGGGTGACAAAACCTCAACTTCAGTTTTATATATCCTCTCCTCCCCTTTTCTCTTAGATAACACTGGCCTCACGGAAGCGCCTTTGGGGCCAAAAGACCTGAAGGAAGAAACAATCTCCAGTTTTCCTTCGATAGGTAAATATGGGAAAGGCTCAAAGCCTGGAATATCTTTTCTTCCCTCTGAAATCTCTGCTTTATACTTCTTCTCTATCTTATCGTCCTCTTGTAAAGAAATAAGGTATTGATATGTCTCCTTATTTCTTGCAGCTATTACAATGCCGCTTGTGGGAGTATCTAAGCGATGAAGAATCGTCCCCTCCCAGGGATTTTTCCCATATGGGGAGAGGATTTCAGGAAAACACGCAGCACCAAAAGAGAGAAGAGTATCACACTCTTGATTCTTCAATGGCACTGTAGGTAGATTCTTTGGCTTATAGAAAGCCACTATATCGTCGTCTTTATAGATGACTTTAATTGTCTCTTGCACTTCCAAATAGTCTCACTAAATACAAGAATATATTGATAAAGTCCAAGTAAAGCTCAAGAGCACCCATAATGGAGAGCTTACTAAGCTCTTCCTGTGTCATATATGGACCGCAGTTTCTATTCATATCCATAAGCTTCTGACTGTCCCATGCTGTAAGGAAAGCAAATAGGATTACGCCTACTCCACTTATAAGCATTTCAAGCATAGTGGAACCAATAAAGATATTGATCAAAGAGACTACTATCAGGGAAATTAGCCCCATCATGAGCCAACCGCCCCATCCCTTTATACTCTTCTTTGTCACTGATCCGTATACTGCAGCAACGCCGAATATAACAGAAGCTGTAATAAAAGAGAGAGCAAGGACATTAGTTCCTGCATAAACAAGGAGGAGTGATGAGAATGTCACTCCTGTTATAAAACTATACCCAAAGAAAAGGCCGTAGCATGCACCAACAGAAAGCCTTTCCAATCTTCCGGAAAGAATAAAGACAAATGCAATCTCAAGTACGCAACATACGATTGTTACAAAAGGATTAGAATAAATAAACCTTATAATACTAGGAGATGATGCAGTAAGAAATGCTGTAAGAGCTGTGACACCCAAACCAAGTGCCATCCATAAATATACTTTTTTCAGGTAGACATTCTGTCTTGCCTCTACATTGGTCAACATTGTTTCGTCGTTCATATTTTTCTCCTTCCACAAATATAGCAGAAAACTTGATGCCAGATATTATACTATATAAAAAATACAAATCATATACACAAAGGCTTGCTACTTACTTATATTATTAATGGAGGCAAATATGTTGGAAGTTGGAAACAAAGCACCGTCATTTACTCTTATGGGAGACGATGGAAAAGAATACTCACTAGAGGAATACAAAGGGAAGAAGGTCCTTCTTTATTTCTATCCTAAAGACAATACTCCTGGATGCACAAAAGAAGCCTGCTCCCTAAGAGATTGGAACAGCGAGATCATAAAACGTGGGGTAACTATTATGGGTGTAAGCAAAGACAGCATCCAGAGCCACAATAAATTCAGAGAAAAACATGGCCTTAACTTCATTCTTTTATCCGACCCAGATAAAACAGTACACATGGCATATGGCGCATGGGGAGAGAAGAAACTCTATGGCAAGATTTCACTGGGAACAATAAGAATGACATTCTTAATAGATGAGAACGGTAATATTGAAAAGATATGGAATAAAGTAGCTGTAGCAACACACGGCGAAGACGTTGTGAAATACTTGGACAAAGAGTAAGAGAAGAGGCGGTTTCCCGCCTCTCTTTAGTTCTTGAATGAATGCACAGGGGCGGGAATTCTTCCGCCTCTTTTAATAAACTCCTCGGAAGAGAATTCATTAACTTTCATAATAGGAGCATACCCCAAGAGTCCACCGAACTCTGCGCTCTCTCCTACATCCTTTCCCTCTACAGGTATGATTCTTACTGCTGTAGTCTTTTGATTGATCATGCCTATTGCCATTTCGTCAGCTATAATACCGCTGATAGTAGAGGCTGTAGTCTTTCCAGGAATGGCTATCATATCCAGTCCTACTGAGCATACGCAAGTCATAGCTTCCAACTTTTCAAGTGTAAGGGAGCCACACTCTACGCCTTCGATCATTCCCCTATCTTCACTTACAGGAATAAAGGCGCCTGATAAGCCTCCCACATAGCTGGATGCCATGATTCCACCCTTCTTTACCTGATCGTTGAGAAGAGCAAGGGCGGCAGTGGTACCAGGAGCTCCGACTTTTTCCAGTCCCATACACTCAAGAATCTCTGCAATGGAATCACCGACGGCGGGAGTTGGTGCCAAAGATAAGTCTACTATTCCGTATGGTACGGAGAGACGACGGGATGCTTCCTGAGCAACAAGCTGCCCCAGTCTTGTAATCTTGAACGCTGTCTTCTTGATGGTATCAGAAAGAACTCCGAAGTCTTTTCCCTTTACACTTTCAAGAGCATACTTGATTACTCCTGGCCCCGATACTCCCACATTGATGACGTTATCTGTCTCTGTCACTCCATGGAAGGCACCTGCCATAAACGGGTTGTCATCAGGAGCATTACAGAATACGACCAGCTTTGCGCATCCTATACTATCTCTATCTTTTGTAAGGAAAGCAGTTTCCTTGATTATCCTACCCATAAGAGCCACTGCATCCATATTTATACCAGTCTTTGTGGAGCCAAGATTTACAGAAGCACAAACATTCTCTGTTTCAGAGAGTGCCTTTGGAATAGATCTGATCAAGAGTTCTTCACTCTTTGTCATGCCCTTTGCTGGGAGTGCTGAGAAACCTCCAAGAAAATTTACCCCCACTTTCTGTGCCGCTTCATCCAAAGTCTTTGCAATCTTTACGTAGTCATCGATTGAGTGACAGCAAGAAGCGCCAATGATGGCAATAGGAGTAACAGAGATACGTTTATTGACAATTGGTATTGCGTACTCTCTCTCGATATCTTTTCCAACAGACACAAGGTCCTTGGCTAGTGTAGTGATCTTCTTATAGATATTGGAGCAGACTTTATCTACATCCTCACTGATACAATCCAGAAGGGAGATACCCATAGTGATGGTCCTTACATCAAGGTTCTCCTTCTCTATCATTTTATTGGTTTCAATTACTTCGTTGATATTTATCATATTCTCTGCATGCTCTCAAAAATATCTTCGCGCTGTAGCTTGATCATAACTCCGATTCTACTTCCAAGTTCCTCAAGTTCTTTTGAAAGAGTAAGGAATTCTTTTGTTGAGGCTCCTGTGTCAACAATCATCATCATGTTAAAGAAACCTGCTACAATAGATTGCGTGATATCTTCAACATTGACGTTGTTCTCATATAGATATCCTGTTACACGGGCAATGATTCCTACCTGGTCCTTTCCGACTACAGTAATAATTGATTTACTTTTGGCCATATCTGTCTCCACACTAATGATAGAATGCGCAAAACTATTATATCAACAACGAAAGAAGAAATCTCGTACTCTTCTTAAGATTGTGATACACTCTCACTATGAATAAAAAAGCAAAGAATGTTTTGAAAGCCCTATTACTCCTACTATGTGGGGCTCTCATAGTGGTTTTGATATATTTCTTTTATGTTTTGCTCTCTTTTAACCGCATCCCTGACAATACAGAACTGACTGTGGAAAACAATCAGACAAAGGTTATGAAAGAGAACGTAGAATACACTGCAGTGACATACAATCTTGGCTTTGGCTGCTACAGCAAGGATTTCTCATTCTTCTTGGACAGTGCGGATTGGAAAGACGGCTCCCATACTACAGGAAAGTATGGAAAAGGCATAACAAGAGAAGATGTAATTGAAAACATAGAAGACCAAGCGGCGGTTCTGAGAGATATCGCCCCTGATTTCATTCTCCTTCAGGAAGTGGATACCGACTCTTCAAGAAGCTACCACATCGATATGGCATCATATTTTGAAGAGACTTTTCCTTTCATGAACAGCATATTTGCCGTTAACTTCCACTCTCCTTGGCTTAATCTTCCGCTTTTCGATCCAATCGGAGTCGTCAACTCAGGTGTTCTTACACTCTCTCGATTTAAGACAGATTCAGCAGTAAGAAGAAGTTATCCTATCGCATCTGACTTCTCCAGACTCTTTGATCTTGATAGATGCTTCTCTGTAGAGAGAATACCTGTGGAGGGCGGAAAGACTCTGGTTCTTGTTAACAGCCACATGTCTGCTTATGACGAAGGCGGAGTCATCAGGGCACAGCAGCTTGAACTCCTATCATCTTTCATGGAAGAGGAATACAAGAAAGGAAACTGGGTGATTATCGGTGGAGACTTTAACCATGTTCTTGGAAAAGAGTATCAGGATGCCTTCCCTTCAGAGCAGGTGGTTCCTGTCTGGGCTTATATCCTTGACAACAGCGACTTACCAGATCACTACTCTATTGTAAAACCAGAGAATGGAATGGAAGAGTCTACTTGCAGAAATGCAGACTCTCCATATATAGAAGGCATAAACTACTCTACTATAATCGATGGATTCATCGTATCTGACAATGTAGAGGCAAAGGC
>CAMEQB010000036.1 GCA_945932505.1 uncultured Spirochaetales bacterium | reverse complement strand
CTATCCCTGCTTTCATTTTTTTACCAAAAATCTGCATTCTAATGGGAGCGGAGGGGGAGCTTTTATCTGACTCGATTATATATGGAAGAGTCCTTCTTTCAACTGTGGTACTTTTTATCGTCCAAATGGAGAGCCAAATCTTCTTTGTTACTGCGGAGCGTCCAAAACTTGGACTACTCTCCACTGTTATTGGCTGCGGTACAAATATCGTCCTAGATGGACTATTTTGTGCTGTATTTAAATGGGGAATAGAGGGAGCTGCAGCCGCCACTGCCATCAGCCAAGCTGTAGGGGGCATTATTCCTCTTCTATATTTCTCATTTGCAAAGAACAATAAACTCCACTTTACTCATACCAAGATGGACTGGAAAGATATAAAGCGAAGTGCCTCAAATGGATTTTCAGAACTTCTTTCCAATACTTCTTCTTCAATCGTTGCCATGCTCTTTAATTTCCAGCTAATGAGATTCTCTGGAGAGGATGGGGTTGCTGCATACAGTGTATTAATGTACGTGAACATGGTGTTCCTTTCTTCCTTCATAGGCTTCTCTTCAGGAAGCAGCCCCATCGTTTCATATAACTATGGATCAGGAAATGACAAAGAACTAAAAGGTATCTTCAAGAAGATCTCTCTTCTTATCTCCATTACGTCCCTATTAATGCTTTTCTTAAGTTTTATAATGGCTAAGCCTCTTTCATATTTATTTGTAGGATACGACAAAGAGTTGTACGCAATGACTGTACGGGGCTTCTATATCTATGCCTTCTCATTTATATTTGCAGGCATCAATATATTCTCTTCTTCCTTCTTCACAGCCCTTAATAATGGAAAAGTCTCTGCTTTTTTATCACTTTTAAGGTCATTCATCCTACCCTGCTCCTTGGTCCTGATCCTGCCATATATTTTAGGAATCGATGGAATTTGGGGCACATTAGTGCTATCGGAAGGAATTGCTTTCTTCTTTTCGATTCTATGCCTACTTCTATTCAGAAAGAGATATCGCTATTAGCTTAAATCCGAGTCATCGTCATAGTCGCCACGGTTCTCTTTGACAGCACTCCATCTAGATGACTTTTCTAGAAGCATGTCGCCGTCTTCTTCGCCGTAGGATTCTTTCCATCCTCTATAGCGTCTCTCAGCTTTAGGCTTCAGCCTACCTCTATTCTTTTCTCTTAAATCTTCACTACCGTTTGCCATAGCGCGTTGATTATGTACCCTTTACATAATAAGAGCAAGAAAAACTATGCTCTATAGTGGATCAAAATCCGTCCTATGGCAAACATCAAAGTTGAGATAGATGCAAATATCAATACAAAGCTGTTGACGCTCTCTTTCCAGCGTAGTGCAAGAACGAGAATATCACCAATGAGCATAATCAAAAATGGAACGAGAGACATTAAGTCATCTGCCTTGGTAAGGAATACTCTGTTTAGCATATATGTAAAGGCAACAACTAAAGAAAGTGATACTATTGCCTCTGTAGTGTGGAACAAGGCTGCTTTATCTATACTTGATTTATAGACAACAGGGATGGCCATAGAGAACATGACACTATATATAAGTGAGTACCACATAAGAGTGTCGTCTCCTCCCCCTCCTGTCTTCTCTATTGTCTTAAGAACCATAGCCATGATCAACGCTCCATATGACGCAAACTGTATTCCAGGTATTGTATATTCAGTGTGGACCATTCCTCCCACTAATATCACTCCTGCAGTAAGAGTCAGCATAGAGTAATTTACTTTTGCTTCTTTTGATACAAGTGAAGCCCAAAAGCCTTTATTAAAGAAGCAAATGAGGACGAGAAATGACAAAAGAGAAACCATTGTCACTACGTTAACATATATATCGAAGGAAGAAGCGAACATCTCCTTTCTTGAGAGAGAATATGAGCGATATAGACTCTGTGCCCTCTCAATAAACAGTACTACAAAATAGATAAGAAAAAGGAATGATATAGGTTTCTGAAAGTTCTTCATACTTTTCTCCTTTTTATAGTAATAATCCCGGAGTGAGTAATTGAACAGAATAAAATAATCAGAAGAATCCAATTTCAACCATATCGGTCTATATTTGTATGCAAAAGAGGACGAAGCAACGCCCCGCCCTCCTAGGTGAGAAAACACACTATCAAGCTTTCTTATATCCACACTTTGGACACACTCCATTTTCGTTTAGAGCAATGCCGCAAAGAGGACAACGATCCCTTGTTCCTGATACATCGTACTCTTCAGTAGCCATGTTAACGCCACTGGTGAATGTAAGCTTTGCAATATTAAGCTTGTCCTTTAAAAGGTCATAGACAATCTTTATCATGCCTTCTACAGTCATTGTCTCTTTTGTAACGACCAAGCGGCACTCTGGATATGCCTTTGCAAGCTCTGTTTCAAAAGCTGGCCCCTTCATCTTATTTGTTGGAGCACCATTTCTTATACCCTGCTTCTCATAGACATCGAGAATAGCAGGAAGAAGAGGATCATCTTCTCTGAGAATCAAAGCGTGGTCGAAGTTCTTCAATACTTCCCAAGCTGTCTTCTGTATCTCATTACATGGAAAAACCATGTTTACGCCCTTCTCTACTGTATCTTCAACTTCAATTGTCAACTCACCTGTGTGACCATGAAGATACTGGGCCTCCCCCTTGAAACCATAAAATCTGTGTGCATACTGCAGACTAAGTGTTGTTACACTTCTCATATTCATCCTCCCTCATTTATCTTCTTCCTGCTTTTTTCTGCAGGATGAACAAATGCCAGTAAAAATAATGTCATGACCAGAGAAAACAAAACCATGGGCATCTTTAATCTTATTCTCCAGATCCGGAATATAATCCATCTCTACATCAAACAGATTCCCACAAACCATGCACTTGGCATGATAGTGCTTAGGTGCAATCAGCTCATACCTGCTGGCACCTCCCGGGACCTCGATACGTAGCAAAATCCCCTCCTCCGCCATTTTATTCATATTTCTGAAAACAGTGGCCTGTCCAACGCTTGGATTCTCTTTCTTGACTTCTTTGTAGACGTCTTCAGCCGTGAAATGTCTAGGCATCCTTTTGATGGCGCCTAGAATAATCGAAAGCTGTTTTGTATTACGTCTAACTGTATTCATCATAGTCATTATAGCTTAATGATAATAATTATCAATAAGAAAATTAAAAGAATTTATGGGACTCAATCATAATAAGACCTATAACTTCAAGGTCTTGTCATTTATCTATTTTGTCTATTACTCGGCTTAGTAGTTCCAAAGACACCTTCCACTCTTTCTTGTCCTTATAGTCAGAGTAGTACTCCGGATGAAATTGTATTCCATAAGCAAAAGATGATGATGGAATTTCAATCGCCTCAATAATATCACCATCGACGGCAAGGACTTTATATTCACCGCCAGAAGCTGCGTCAATTGCCTGATGGTGCGAAGAAGCCACTTTTTCATTTTTCAATATCGATAGAATAGAATCTTCTTCTACTATTACATAATGAAATGTGTATCCACCATCCTTACTTCTATGTCTATATGCAGCCTCATCATCGTTTTCATATAAAGAAGGAATATCTGTTATAAGTGATGCTCCGCTATAGATAGCCAAAAGCTGCATTCCCCTACATATTCCAAACACAGGGATCTCCCTGTCCAAAGCTAGACGAAGGGTAAGAAAATCTGAAATATCTCTATCTGGATTATATATTGGTTCATCAGCCAGATATGAATCATCATATAGATATGGAGATATATCTTCCCCTCCTGTAAATACTATCAAATCAACACTATCAATACTTGCAGGCGCTTTTATTTTGTCAGTAGCCTTCACTATTTCAGCCGCTTCATCTGTAAGTGAGAAATCATATTGGAGATAGTCATCTTTAATGCTTCCATCGCTATAGTATTCCAAGTCATCTGTAATAGCTTTTTCTAAGACAATAACATCAGCACCACTCTCTTCTAAATAATTCTTAATTCTATTGAAAGCAGAAGATGAAGTGTCATTTCTCCATGCTATTCCAATAGTGATGTTTTCATCTTCAATTGTCGTCGTATAAGAAGGGAAAATGATAAAAACCGATAATATAAGGACAATGATTAATCTAGACTTCATCTTCTTTTACCCTCTTTTAACACGAGAATGGAAACTGTAGTTGATATAGCAGCAAGTATAAAAAAAATAATTCCTA
The DNA here is from genome assembly GCA_945932505.1 of uncultured Spirochaetales bacterium. GTDB lineage: Bacteria > Spirochaetota > Spirochaetia > Sphaerochaetales > Sphaerochaetaceae > Ornithospirochaeta. Next base: position 8,942 of record CAMEQB010000036.1, on the reverse strand, counting down.
AGAGAAGAGGAAGAATATTTGGGAACGTCTTTACAACCTCCGGAAATGGAGAAGCATCAAATTCGACGCCATATTTTTCAGAGAAACCTCTAGAATCAAGGAGATTGATTACAGGCACATTCTTATCAAGATATTCATAAACAAGGCCTCTTCCCTCTCCCTCAGGAATATCCTTCACTCCTTTTACCAATCCCACCGGAACAGAAAAAGAGTATGTACCATCTCCGATATTAACAGGGGCTCCTCCCACATTTATAAATAAAGAAACATCCCCCCATAGTTCCATTCTTCTTTCTATAGAATCTTGAAGAGACGGGAGATTAATCAGTTCACAGTCATTCTTTAATGCTGCAGCCTTACATATATCCAAAGAAAGCTCTTCTGTATCCTCGTAAAGAATACCTTCCAAAACACTTCCGCCCCTATCATCTTTATATCCTCTTGATACAGCCACGAGGTCATAGTCGATCAAACCGCTTTCTTTTGCATCTTCTGCTATATTAAAGATGTTGTATTCAAGTCTTGTTGCACCATACATGCTGGAGCCAAGAGAAAGTATCAACTTCGTATCTAAACCAAGTGTCGATGAAGCAGATAGTACTGAAAGAAGAAAACCTGGATAAGATCCACTGGCACCTACTGCAATTTTATCTCCCTTTTTTAGCCCAATCTCCAATAACATAGACATCACTGCAGAGGCAGAGTATGGATTAAGAGTACTTCGTTTCTCTCTTTCATCTCCTGGTGTGGATGTAATCTCGGTAAAATCAGGCCCGACTAAACCTGTTAGGTTTATATCCTCTTTAACTATTTCAAAGCCCTGTTCCTTTATACATAAATTAATATACTCCTCAACCTCAGCCATTCTTTTTGCTGATTCGTATTCTAGAGTCAAGCAACTTTTTTCTTCATGGTAATAAAGCAAAAAGATAATAGAAAAAGAAGCCAAAACAATAGATAAGACTATCAAAATCATTCCGATAAAACTTCTTTTTTGCATGATTCTATTATGCCCCGCTTACAATTCATGTTACTATCCTAATATCAAATTATCATCTATTTTTTACTTTACACTTGCAATAAAAATGACAGAATGGCATTAGTTTCTTTATATACGTCTATAATATTTTTTTATAACATTTTTTATCACACAACAGGTGTTTTGTTATACGTTTTTTTCGCACAATATGTTGCAATTCTTTATACAACCTACAACTAATATCAAAAAAACGAACAAGTTGTCGTGCAATACCTCTTTCCATTTTCTGACATCAACTTCAAGAAAAAGCGTTTTTTATTTTTTTATACAATCTCAATTTTAAATTAGTAAACCATACACCAAAACTCAAAAGCATGCAAAAAAGTTTTGTTTTTCCTCAAATACAACAAATTACAACACAACAAAAACCTCAATATTTTGTTAATTAATTTAGTATTTCAAAAACCATAAAAATAATTATTGCGTTTTACAGAATTTATTGTAATATTACCTTGTTGGCAGGCTTTTACCCGTCAACTATACTTTTTATATTTCTAGGAGAGAGAATATGAAAAAATCTGTTATTGTTGTGCTACTTGTTGCACTCATCTTGGTTCTTGCACCATCAACCTTGATGGCAAAGATCTCTGGAGATCCTCTTCAGACTTATGAAACTCCTTTCCTTCTTACCTCCGGCGGACAGGGAGCAGGCTCCAAAATGCTTCGTCTTTTGATCAACCAGACAAAAAAGTTCACTTATGGTGAAGATGCTGATTTCTTCCTTGAGGATGAGACTCCAGCTAGATACAGCTATATTGATAGTGGCAAGTACAAGGCACTGGTAGTTGTCATGTCTGTAACGGAAAAAGGTCTTGGCGCATCCGGTATTACAATCGAAGACGAAATCGGATTCTTGAAAGAAGTAGTAAAGAAGGCTAAAGCTCAGAACATGCCTATCATCGCAGTAAGCATGGAAAAAGATGCAAGAAGCAAGATTTCTACAAACGGAAACGAAAGAGTCATCGACACAATCTGTCCTGAAGCAGACTGGATTATCACAATCACAGACAACAACACTGATGGAAGATTTACAGATCTTGGAAAGAAGTATGGCATTCCTGTAACTATCGTCGATAAGCCACTGGAACTTGTAAAGGTCCTTCCAAACATTTTCGTAAAGTAATAAAAACCTAGGAGAAATACATGTCAGTAACATCTTTGACGCTTATTCTGCTGATTATAATGATTGCAGCATTTGTGCTCAGCAGTATAAAGCTAAAGTCTCCGGACATTTCCATGGTAGTTGCAGCTGTTGTAATAGCCATTGTAGGTACATTTATGTTCCCGGACCTTGGAAATCCGACGAGATATCTGGTAGAGGGATTGTTTGTCAACCTTGACCTAGCAATGCTCTTTATCGCAGCATCTTTGTTTGTAAACATCTATGCTCATTCCGGTGCCATCTCCACTATTACCAGAGGTATAGTAGAGAAGATTCACAACAAGTGGCTTCTTATGAGTATAATGGGCGTTCTAATGCTCATTCCTGGTGCCCTTACAGGTGCAGGAAGTGTCTCCATCTTCGTTCTTGGAGGAATTGTAGACACTGTTCTGGAATCACTTGGAATCAACAAACGCAAGAGAACAGTATTTATATTCTTCTTTGCCATCATGTCTGCTGCAGCTCCACCGATTAACCTTTGGACAATGCTCATGACAGCACAGGCCAATATGCCATATGTAGGATTCACATGGCTATTGCTGGTTCCTATTCTCATCGCATGTGCAATCTGTATCATCTTCATCGGATGGGGAGCAGAACCAAAAGATAGAGAAGAAGTATTGAAAAAGATTCCAGAGAAGACAGAAGGAATGACTTGGTGGAGAATTCTCCTCCCTGTAGTTACAATCGTAGCTCTCTTCCTCGTCTCTTTGTATCTACCATGGAATATTCCTGTACTTGGTCTTCCTCTTATGTTTGTCATCGCTGCTTTGGTCGCATACCTTTGCAACCCAGTCAAGACAACTGGAAAGCAGTGGCTCGGTATTCTTGATGGAACAATGGAACAGGTATTCCCACTTGTTGCAAACGTTCTCTCAATCGGAGTATTGCAGAGTGCAATGGCTGCTACCGGCGTAAGAGGTCTTATTGGATCAACATGTGTAGGATTGCCTCTGGTACTCATCTACTCACTCATCCTTATCGTCGGACCAATCTGTCAGGGTTGTTTCAACTATGGATGTTCCGTTGTACTCGGCGGACCACTTATCTTCATGTTCAACACAATGGGCATGGACGTAACTGTAATCTGCGCAGCACTTTCACTTATATTCCCAATCGGAGACTGTCTGCCTCCATCAAGAATTGTCGGAAGACTTGCATGCGAAGAAACAGGTTATTCAGATTCCTATATGAGCTTCTTAAAGACAGCTCTGGTTCCAATTCTCGCAATTGGTCTCATCGCAGTACTAATGATTGTGAAACCAATTTGGTTCACATTCCTTTACTAAGGGAGGATATAAGATGGTATTCATGGAAAACCTCATCCATATCCTGTATTTCGTCATGGCAGGCCTTATTGGCGCAAGCTTTCTAAAGAGTTTCTTCAAGAGAAAGAAGAACAAAGGTATCGTATTCGACATTATGTATGCATACTGTATCATTCCTTTCCTCTTAAGAATTCTTTACATCAAGTGAGGACAGGGTAATGGAAAATACAAAGAAAAGACTAATTATCAAAATTGTCATCCTTGTCATCGCTTTGGCTATCGCTGCTGTAGCTGCAGTAGATTTCTGGACTTTAAGACACTACAAGGAAAAGATCGTTACTTCTCCTTATCTAACTGAAGTCAAATGGTTCAGCGATTATGTGCCTTCATTGAAGAATACTTGGCTCGATACTCCTGTATTTATCTTTGATAGTGGAGTTGAAGGTGGAACTGTATTCCTCAACGGATGTCCTCACCCATATGAGCCAGCATCTACAATGGCTGCATATCTTATGATTGAGAACATCGAAGTCGAAAAAGGAAAAGTAATCATTGTTCCAAGATGTAACTTCTCCGGAAGTACGGAAGGTATGGCTGGTGACGCTTACCCAATGTTCTTCTCTGTCGAAACAGAATGGGGTGAAGAGAAATACAAGATTGGTGACAGATATACTAACCCTTTGGATCAGTGGCCGGATCCTTTCACTTATGTCAACTATCCTAGCGGACAGAATTTGGCATATCAGGATATCAGAAACCTAAACAGAACATATCCTGGAAGAGAGAATGGTACTATTTCCGAGAGAGCTGCATATGCAGTTATGGAAATTATCCGTCAGGAAAACGTCGACATAGCAATAGATATGCATGAAGCTGAAATCCTTTACCCGGTAACTTCTACATATGTTGCCCCGGCAAAGGTTCTTGACAGGGAACACTTCTTGGAAACAGGAGAAATGGTATACGTAGAACCGGAAGAAAGCTCTTTGGACATCGCAATGATGGCAGCAATGAACATCGATCAGTTCCTGATGAAGTGTTCTGCTTCTCCAAACACACTCCATGGTCTTTCACACAGAGAATGGGCTGACTGGTCTGATGCTCTTACTTTCCTTATGGAAACTCCTGAAATCTTCATCGATAAGATTACTGGACCAAGGACTGAAGACTTGATGTACACAGGATCTGATGAATTCCTACAGAGAGTTACAGACAAGGGTCTTACATACTTCCCATATGAAATGGAGTTTGGAACCCCGATGTGGTACAGAGTCGGAAGACACCTTTCAGGTGCTATGGAAATCATAAACTGGGCAAGTCTCTTCTATCCAGAGAAAGAGTGTATCGTTTCCTGGCCATTGTATGAGGATATGGAAGAAATCGAGAATCAGGGAATCGACAGTGTCGGTTACTTCTTGAAGAATCCTAATGCCCCAGAAAACAAAGACAACGTCTTCACAGTTTATTACAAACCTGTAGACAACAATTAACCATTGATATGTCGGGGGAAAACCTCCCCCGTCTATATAAAGACAGCTAACTAATATAGGGAGTGGCTTATGAAAAAACGTATCGCTATTACAGTGCTATTACTCGTCTGCTTCGCAATGCAGAGTGTATTTGCCTGTTTCATCACCGGAGTAGGAAGACTTGCTTCCTCCGATGGTTCGACCATGACTTCACATACTTGTGACAGTACAGGCGACGACCTCAGACTCTGGCTTATTCCATCAATGGAAGAAGGCAGCGAAAGAGACGTAGTTGTCAGCGGAAGAAAGGATGCTGACTATTCCAACTTCCCAGAAGTAAAAGACTACGGTTCAAGAGGAATCGTCATGGACACTTATGTCAATGACAAAGACACATATCAGTATCTCCATGCAATGTATTCATTTGCAAACGAGAAAGGTGTCACAATGAACGAGTCTACTTGTGGTTGGACAGCTGATCAGCGCAAGGTAATGAAAGATTACGAAGGAATCTGGGACTGTTATATGCTCCAGGATGCAGCTCTTGAAAACTGTGCAACAGCAAAAGAAGCTGTAGTATACATGGGTGAAAAGATCTCAGAGCAGGGTTGGAACGGTTCTCCAGAATGTATCATCATTGCTGACGGAACAGATATATGGGCATTCGAGGCTTATGGAGCAACAATGTGGTGTGCATTCAGAGTTCCAGACGATGCATTCTTCTTCTGTGCCAACCGCTGTAGAATCGACTTCTGGGAAGAAGACAGCGACACATACCTTTCAGATCCTAACATGAAGCAGTTTGCTCTTGATACAGGACTTTGGAATGGTGAAGGCGAATTCAGACCTTGTCAGGTATTCGCAGCTGGTAACTACTCATTCTCATGTGTCGGAAGAGAATGGAGAGCTGTATGTAACGTTGAGAACGAATACTCAGAAGCATTCAGAGCCAACGAAGATCTCGCTCTTACAAAAACTCCAGATGATGATTTCCCACTCTATATCATTCCTACAGAAAAAGTCTCCGTACAGACAATCTTCGACATCTGTGGCGACCACTATGAAGGAACAAGATATGACAACACTAAGAGTGCTTATGCAGGAATGTACGGAAACGTATACTCTGGTTCCTATGAATACAGACCAACAAGTGTTCCTCAGTGCACATACTTCCAGATTTCCAACGTAAAAGCATGGCTTCCAGAAGAAGTGAGATGTCTTGTTTACTTCGGATGGGGTGCTCCTAGCACAACATACCTCACACCTGTATTCGCTTCCCAGACAGAACTTGCAGATCACTTCGGTCGTGGAACAAGATATGAATATGATCCAGAATCAGGTTGGTGGAATGAAGCTCTTGTCCAGACAGCAGCTACACTCAACTATGCTGATGCAATCCAGGTCATCAGAGAATTGAGAGACCCAATCATGGAGAAGCAGTATGATGTTACATTCGCTATCCAGAATCAGGCTGCAAAGATGATCAAGAACGGTCAGAAAGAAGCTGCTATCGATCTCTTGACAACATATGCTAACGGTCAGGCTGAGATGTGGTTCGACCTCTATGACGAACTCAGTGAATATCTCCTCTCCAGATATGTCGTTGGAAGAGTTAACATGCAGAAGGCTCCTGCTCTTCATCCAGATTGGTGGAGCAAGGTTCTCACATCTGTCTCCTATATCCAGAAGTAATCTGGGAAGGAATAAATTATGAAGAAAGCTACAAAAGTATTTGCAATCGCACTTGCCATCATGTTGGTGGCAGTACAGGGCATCGCAGCTTGTACAGTATTTGCCATTGGTAAAGACGCTACAGTTGATGGCTCCACAATGGCTACCCACTCATGCGACTCTACTTCAGACGACTTGAGAGTTTGGATTATCCCTTCTATGCCGGAAGGAACAGAAAGAGATGTTGTTCTTGATGGACGCGCTGGTGCAGACTACTCACAGTTCCCAGAAGTAAAAGACTATGGTAAGAACGGTATGGTTCTCGACACATACACAACAACTAGAGACACAAACCAGTATCTCCATGCTATGTACTCTTTCATGAACGAAAAGGGACTTGCAATGGGTGAATCTACTTGTTCTTATGATAGAAACAGCGAGCAGGGAAAGAAAGTCAAGGCTGCTTTTGACGGAAAAGAAGGTATCTATGACTGCTACATGCTCCAGGATATCGCTCTTGAGAACTGTGATACAGCTCGTGAAGCTGTCGAGTTCATGGGAGCTCTCGTAACAGAGTATGGATGGAATGGCGCTGCAGAATGTATCGATATCTGTGATGGAAATGAAGCTTGGGTTTTCGAAGTATATGGTGGAAATATCTGGGTTGCTGCAAGAGTTCCAGATGACTCTATCTTCGTAGCTGCAAACAGAGCAAGAATCAACTTCTTCGTTGAAAACGATCCAGATAACTATCAGTATGCTCCTGGAATCAAAGAATTTGCACTTGAAAACGGCCTCTGGGACGGAACAAGCGACTTTATTCCTTGCTTCACATTTGCTCCATATCCATATAGACCATACTCAACAAGAAGAGAATGGGTTGCAATGATGACACTCGATCCAACTCTCAACCTTGATCCAGAAGAAAAAGACACAGACCGTAACTGGCCTTGCTTCGTAAAGCCACAGAACAAGGTTTCTGTCCAGGATATCTTCAACCTCTACGGCAACTATTATCAGGGAACAGAGTATGATGTAACAAAGTCTATCTGGGGTGGCCAGTTTGGCGATCCATTAAACCCAGCACAGGATTTCACACAGAGAGCTATCAACAGCTACAGATGTACATATCTCCAGATTGCACAGGTCAATGCATCTCTCCCAGAAGAAGCTAGATGTCTGGTATGGTTCGGTTGGGGTGCTCCAAGCGTAACTTACCTCACTCCTCTCTTTGGTTCTCAGACAAGTCTCCCAGAGCATTTCGGAATTGGAATCAGAGCAGATTATGACGAGAATTCCGGCTGGTGGAACGAAGCAGTTGTACAGCAGCTCTCCAGAATCAACTACTCTCTTGCAATCGAAGATGTAAGAGCAGTCAGAGATGGAAAGATGACAAAGCAGTTTGCTCAGACAGCAGCTATTCAGGAAGTTGCAGCTTCTCTTATCGGAATGGGTAAGACAGAAGAAGCAGTCGAAATGCTTACAAATTACTCCAACATGCAGTCCAAGATGTGGTTCAACACATATTCTGATTTGGCTGATACTCTTCTCTCCAACTATATGCAGGGTTCAGTTAAGGGCAATACTTGGGGTCTCAAGTATACAGACTTCTGGAATGAGCTCTCTGCTTCAGAGTGGGGACAGTATAAATAAGAAAGAACGGTTCCGCCTCATTTGAGGTGGGACCACCCCTCAAGGAGATTCAAATGAAAAGAAAAACAATGATTTCCGTACTTGTAGTGGCTCTTGCTCTCTGCCTCGTAGGATGCGCATCCCTTGGCACAAGCGAACCAGTCAAAGCGGAAGCAAACTACAGCCTCGTGGGGTATGACTATGTCTTCCAGCTCGATGGCGATACCGTCCAGTTCAAGTTCCTGGACATCTTCAGCAATGAAGAAATTGATGCAATGGCTACTGAATTGATGGCAGCTGTACCAAATGCAGTTGAATATTCATATCCTCAGCCAGGAAACATCACAATTAAGGCTGCAAAGAATATTTCTGAGGCAGACTTTACTGCATTCGTCGAAAAAGCGGAGGCAATGATCTACTCCATGATCTATTGATCAGTGTGGATTCACTAAAGGTGCTCCTCACGGGGCACCTTTTACTTTTCTCCCCTATTCCACGTTAAAATCTCTTATGTTAGTATTTTTAGGGTTCCAATATGCTGATCGCTTTCGTCTTATTTATATCTCTCATTATCTATGGTCTATTTGAGTACAGGAACCATAGGAAAAACATTGAGAAAATCCCATTGAGAATACTCGTCAACGGGACAAGAGGAAAGACGACTGTCACTCGCCTAATAGCATATTCTTTAATGGAGAAAG
>CAMEQB010000035.1 GCA_945932505.1 uncultured Spirochaetales bacterium | reverse complement strand
GTGGGGATAAACTACGACTCAAAGACAAAAGAGCATAAGTGCGTGATAGAAAGAGCATAGATAAGTAAGATTTACTCAAAAGAAAAGACCACTTCAGACTATGCCTCGGTGGTCTTTTTTTGTGTTTATATTCTTATTTGAATGCTGGATACTTAGCCCACTCTTCTCTTACTTCTTTCTCTACTATTGGCCCCAGATTCTTTCTGTCTTCAGGAGATAAGGAAGAAGTATCAATTGGAGGCAAAAACTTAATGTAGAGAGGAACAATCCTGAAGCTTCCAGCGCTTTCAAGAAGGTATCTGTCGTTCTTAAGAACTACAGGCACTATTCTGCATCCAGTTCTTTCTGCAACCTTAAAAGCCCCGCTCTTGAATGTGCCGATCTCTCCTGTCTTACTTCTTGTTCCCTCTGGGAATATGACAAGAGAACCTCCTTCTCTTATTCTCTTCTCACTCTCCCTGATAGCCTCCACTACTCCGTGGGCTGACTTACGTCCGATTTTTATACATTCCAGGCTCTTAAGCATTCCATGGACGAGTGGTACTTTAAACAACTCTGCCTTTGCCATCATGGAAGGGAATCTTTTTAGACCAAAGTAAAAGAGGGGGACATCACAGATAGAGTTATGGTTAGGAGCAAAGATCACACCTTCGCTATTCTCTGGGATATTCTCTCTTCCCTCAACATGTATACTTCCTCCAAGGAAAGTAAGCATCCACCAACATACAAAGTAATAGATGGCTCTTGATACTGCGATGGCTGCCTTCTTTAAGTGCAATATATAGAATAAGTAGTAGAAAATAAGACCTATAAAAGCCATAGGGAATATTGGCCAGACAAAGATAAATGCAATAACTAAGCGAAATACTTTAAGAAAACTCTTCATTTTTCTCTCCTTTTATTTCAAGGAATAGAGCTTATAGTAAAGCCCTTTCTTGTTGATCAATTCTTCATGGGTACCGCTCTCCACTACCCGTCCCTTGTCCAAGACAAAGATCATATCGCTGTCGATTACAGTAGAGAGTCTATGGGCGATTATTATACTTGTGCGTCCCTTGCTGAGAGTATTGAAGGCACTGGAAATGAGAGTTTCACTCTCTGTATCCAAGCTACTTGTGGCCTCGTCAAACACAAGAATAGGAGGATTCTTGAGAAAAACTCTTGCAATAGACAACCTTTGCTTCTGTCCTCCCGATAGTCTTGTTCCATGTTCACCCACTTGAGTGTCGAGGCCATCTGGAAGGGATCTAACGAAGTCTGAAAGGTTTGCTTTCTCGAGAGCTAACCAAAGCTCATCGTCACTTGCATTTGGCTTACCATATCTGAGGTTCTCTCTAATAGACGCATCAAAGAGAAAGATATTCTGCTGTACAAAGCCGATGGATCTATGAAGAGACTCCTGAGTGACACTATTTATATCTATGCCATCGATTGTGATGGAGCCACCGCTTCTTTCATAGAAACGGGCAAGAAGAGAGACGGTGGTGGTCTTTCCAGCTCCACTCTCACCTACAAGAGCTATCTTCTTTCCTCCAGGTATATGGAGGTTAAGGTTATCGATTACGATTTCTTCCTCTCCATCACTGTAACTAAATGATACATCTTTATAGTCTACATCACCCTTTGTAACAACAAGGTCTTTTGCATTTGGAGAATCTACTATATCTGGAGAAGTCTCCATGATCTCTTCAAAGCGCTCGAAAGATGCTATGCCCTGTGTAAACTGCTCCGTAAAGTTAATAAGCCTGTCGATAGGGGGAAGAACTACAGAGACATAGAGAATAAATGTAGTAAGGTCCGCTACTCCCATTTTTCCTGTGGCGATAAGATATATACCACCGGCAATTGTAATAAAGTAGTAGAGCTGACGCATAAACTCCATGCCTGCATGGTACTGCGCCATAGATGAATACATCTTCTCTCTTGATGACTTTAATTTCTCATTGGAGGAAGAGAACTTCTTCTCCTGAAAACTCTCTTGGGAGAACGACTTGACTTCCCTTATTCCTTGGATTGAGTTTTCTGCAGTGACATTTATCTCGCTGATACTCTTACGAATGGCTCTGTTCCTATTCTTCAGCTTCCTGTTAAATACGATGCCATATACAGCCATTATTGGAAGAGGGATGATGGAGATAATTGCCATAGGGGCATTTATGATGAACATTAGGATATATGCCCCGATTATTGTCAAAATCGATATTACTACATCCTCCGGTCCATGGTGTGCAACCTCTGCGATGTTAAATAAGTCGTTAGAGATCCTACTCATGATATCGCCAGTCTTATGCCTGTCGAAGTAAGAGAAGGAGAGCTTCTGAAGATGATTAAAAAGCTCACTTCTCATATCATTCTCTATCCATACGCCCAAGTAGTGGCCCCACTTTATTCTTATATATGAGCAGAGAGAAGAGAGGGCATAGCAGGCAAAGACTAAAGATAAGAGCATTACAATATTCTTAATAGCCCCTTCTACTCCGATCAATGAGAGCACTTTTCTCACTATAATGGGAGAAATAATAGAGAGGACACTAGATAAGGTGGCCATAGCCATATCAAGTACGAACCACCATTTATAAGGCTTATAATAACTGATAAACTTCGAAAAAAGTCCCTTTTCTTTATTTCTTTCCAAAGAGTTTCTCCTTGATTCTCTTAAAGAATCCCTTCTTTTCTTCTTTCACAGTTTTTTCTGCAACAGGAGTCTTTGTAACTGGAACCTCTGTACTCTTCTTTTTAGCTTCCTGTACACTCTTTGCACTCTGAGGCGCTGTCTTAGCCTTAGGCGCCGTCTTATCTCCATAGCAGGACTTATAGTAATTCATGCGCTCTTCAAGTGTCATGGACCTGATCTTATCGAAATCAGTCTTAGTCTTATATTCAAGAGTGTCGTCACGTTTACTTAGCTCTGTCTTATCACGGAAAGTCTGCTTCTTTGTCCTAAGATCCTTTCTGCCACCAGCCTGAGGTCTCGCCGGCTTCTGGGAGCTCTGCTTCTTTCTTGATGAGTAATGGTAGCCATAAGACTTGTCTTCTATCTTCTCCAGCCCATCTTCGTCTGCCCAATGCACTGGAATCTTCATCTGAATATAGTTCTCAATGGCCTCCAAGCCATAAATATACGCTTCGCAGGCAAGTGTCACTGCTATACCGCTCTTTCCAGCTCTGGCTGTTCTCCCGATTCTATGGACATAGTTTTCATAGTCTTCAGGAATATCGTAGTTTACAACCAACTCCAGATCATCTATCTGTAATCCTCTTGCAGCTACGTCAGTAGCTACAAGGAAGTGAAGTCTGCCTTCCTTCATGCTGTCGATGGTCTCAAGTCTCTTTGACTGGGCCATGTCTCCCATTAGATACTCTGTCTTATATCCATTCATATTCAGGCGCTTAGATACTTCTACAGCCATATCTTTTGTATTTGTGAATATAAGACAAGATTGGGGGTTAAGCTTATTGAGAATTGAAAGAAGAAGTGGGAACTTCTCTTCTTTTGTTACGTGATATAACTCCTGTGTTATGTTCTTTACAGTGATCTCTTCAGGCTGGACCTCGATTTCTTTCGGATCGTTCATGTAGTTCCAAGCCAGGTTTCTGACTTTAGTTGAGAGAGTGGCAGAGAAAAGCATTGTCTGCCTATACTCTTTGTCTCTCATCATTCCAAACATATTCCTTATATCTGGATAGAAACCCATGTCAAACATTCTGTCAGCTTCATCCAGAACTACGATATCAAACTGTCTGAAGTCTATTTTCCTGCTCTTAGCATAATCCAGGAGCCTTCCTGGAGTTCCTACATATAAATCCAGACCTTCTTTTATTTCATTGTTCTGTTCTTCGTACCCGACTCCACCATAGAAACAGCCTACTCTATAGTCCTTCATTCCTGAAGAGAGAAGCTTTGCGTCTTCTTCAATCTGCACAGCAAGCTCTCTTGTTGGAGATACTACAAGGGCTCTGCTTTTTCCTTTGGATAAAATATGACGCTGAAAAATTGTCAAAAGAAAGACAGCTGTCTTGCCGCTTCCTGTCTTTGACTGCACCATTACGTCCTTTCCTTCCAATGAGACAGGAAGAACGTTTTCCTGAACAAGAGTGCAATCCACAAATCCAGCTTTATCAACTCCGTCCAATAGTTGGGGATCTAGATTAAGTTCATTAAATTTCATTTGTTTTTCCAATAATTCTTTTTCACTTGAAAGAGTAGTTGTTAGTAGGAATTTTGTCTATGTAGGATATTAATCATACCTTAGAACTTCTCTTGGTTTAGAGCCGTTTGCTGGTCCTACTATTCCATCCTCCTCCATCATCTCTACGATTCTTGCAGCTCTGTTATATCCTATCTTGAGCCTTCTCTGAAGATAGGAGGCAGAAGCGGAATGGCGTTCGAACACTATTTTCTTAGCCATTTCGTAGAGGTCTCCATCTCCTCCATCGTAGTCTTCATCAGAGCTCTCGCCATCGTCAAAGTCTTCCTCTTCTTCAAATATCGATTCTTCAAGGAACTCTGCAGGCGGGTTGTTCTTCCTTGTAAACTCAGAAACACTCTCAACTTCCTGATCAGACATAAAGGCACCCTGTATTCTCTTTGTTCCCATACTTGATGGGTCCAAGAGGAGCATGTCTCCCTTTCCAAGAAGGTTCTCAGCTCCAGTTTCATCAAGGATGACTCTTGAGTTGATACCGCTGGATACAGCAAATGCGATTCTACCTGGAAGGTTGGACTTAAGTGTACCTGTAATTACATCGTTACTAGGCCTCTGGGTTGCAAGAATCATGTGGATGCCTGCAGCTCTCGCCTTTGCAGCGATTCTTCCGATTGCAATATCCATCTCTTTTCCAACTACGGCCATGATATCTGCAAACTCATCCATTATTAATAGAATGTAAGGAACTTTCTCAACTCCTGTGACCTTTCCTTCATCTATCTTTTCATTGAGACCTGCCACATTTCTTACTCCATATCTGGCAAGCATTGCATATCTTCTCTCCATCTCCATAACAAGCCAATCCAAAGCCTTGATGGCTCTCTTAGCTTCAGTAATGACAGGAGTAAGAAGATGAGGAATGCCATCGTATACTGTAAGCTCGACGACTTTCGGGTCCACCATAATAAGCCTTACTTCCTTAGGGCTCTTCTGGTAGATGATTGTATTTATAAGAGAGTTGATACATACACTCTTACCACTACCGGTGGTACCGGCAATGATCATATGAGGCATCTTAGCCACATCAATAAGTATAGGCTCACCTGTAATAGTCCTACCAAGAACCATTGGAAGCTTCATCTTCATGTATCCTGGGTTTTCCCTTGCAGCTTCAATCATGTCCTTAAAGCCTACAATACTTGTCTTGGCATTAGGGACTTCTATTCCTACTGCCTGCTTTCCAGGAACTGGAGCCAATATTCTTATTTTCTTTCCACCAAGAGCGTAGTTAAGCTCGTCTTCCCTAGCCTTGATTTTGCTTATGATCATACCTTGGGCAAGCTTCAGCTCATACATAGTGACCGTAGGGCCTTTGATGATATTGGAGAGCTCTACTACAATCTTCTGCTCGGCAAGAGTCTGTACTATGATCATTCCCTGGCTATAAGAGTATTCATCTATCTCTTGCGATATTCCCGGATACTCCTTCAATAGAGAAGGAAGAGGAGGAGTATACTTCGCCTTCTGTCTCATCTCGATTGCTGTGTATCCAGCAATATTGGATGCAAGGTTGCCAACACCTACACAGAGATTAAAGTCTGTCTCTTCTTCTTCGCCGCTCTTAATAGTCATTGTCTTTGTTCCATCCTCGTTTTCAGTAACATTTCTTGTCTTAATAGCAGTAGCAGAAGGAGGAACGAATGAAACATCTTCTTCACTCTTCTCCTCTTCTTCTTTCTCCTGAGCCTGAAGGTTTCGTAGGTTCTCTTCCCTGACAGAAGCGTTGATCTTCTCAAGAATCTTCGCCTTATTGTCGTCGCCGCTCAATACAGGAGAGAGAGGAATCTTCTCTGTCTTAGGAGTAAAGTCTTCATATTCGCTCTCCTTCTCTTCTTCCTGAACCTCAGGAACGAAGGGACGCTGAGGAATATAAGATACGGAGGCTTCATTATTATTGTTTTCCAAAGCCTCGAATAGCTTTCTTCTTGGGTGAGATGGAGGAAGATTAGAAGGGGAAGGATCTTTTTTCTCTTCAACTCTCTCATTTATTTCTACGTTCTCATCCCTCTTCTTTGAGAGTTCTTCAAAATACTTATACCTTGGGTGTGTAGAAGGAAGGTTGGAGGGAGCGATATTATTCGTTCTCTCTTCATTCTCGTTTCCCCTGTTTTCACTATCCTGAGGTTTCTGAAGATTTTCGAAGTATCTATATCGAGGGTGGTCTGTAGAAAGATTAGATGGGGCGATGTTATTTGCCTTCTCTTCTTTTTCGTCTTCCTCATTATTGTTATCTCTCGGTTTCTGGAGATTCTCAAAATACCTGTACCTAGGATGAGTAGGAGGGAGATTGGATGGAGCGAAAGAAGAATTATTCTTAGGTTCATCACTATCTTTCTCTTCTTCATCATCCAGTCCTATAATTGGGCGTCGAGGAGCATTGTACTCCACAGGAGTAGACAGAGCGGCACTCTCCAGGGCAGCTTCCAACATTCCCCCTGAAGTGAAACGGGACTTTGTAGTTGTCTCTTTCTTTGGTTTTTCTTCTTCAGTCCTATCTAGCTCTTCCTTGAGAGAGTCCATAAAAGCAGAGCTTTCTACTATTCTCTCTTTCTTATCTTCCTCAATCTTTGGTACTTCATCCTCTTCATATGAGTTATGCTTGATAATAGTCTTTAGCTCAGGCATAGGATCGAAGTCAGGAAAAACAAGAGGAGTATTAGGGTTTCCTATACCAGAAGAGTATTCAGGAGCCGGTCCGATCTCCTCCTCTTCCAGGCGTCTCTTTTCTTCTTCTATCGCTTTTCTCTTTTTCTCTTCTTCTATGGCTTTTTTCTTTCTTATCTTCTCAGCCTTTGCGTCTATCTTCTCTTTTTCTATCTGAGACTCTTCCAAGACTCTGTCTTTTTCTTTCATAGCCTTTTTATTGAGACGCTTCTCCTGTTTTTCTCTTCTCTCTTCCTCTTTCTCTCTCTTCTTCTCGTATCTCAGTTTATCTTTTTCAGCTTGCTTGGCCTTTGCGTCATTCTCAGCCTTTTCTGCTCTTTGACGCTCCTTTTCATACTTTGCTTCTTCTTTTGCACGTTTTTTGTCTTCCATAGCTTTCAACTTTCTCTCTCTATCCAAAAGCCTTTCTTCTTCTATGGATTCTTTTGTTTTGATAATGCCTTCTTTTTCAAGCATTCTTCTATTAAGCTCTCTCTTTTTCCTCCACTTGTCATCCAAGCCTTTTACAGCCATTAGTAGGACAAAAGCCAATAGCATTTCCAAAATAAACAAGACAAAAAGAAGTCCTGGGTGTGCATTTGTTATCGAGTGAGGTAAAAAAGACGGGAAAGGTATTTCATTTACCTTTCTGACTGCAGAAAGTAAAGTGAAATACATTGGCCATATATATACTACTGTAAACATGGAAAACGGCTTTCTGCCCCTGAAAATTAGGATAAGAAGAGCATCAAAGATCAAGAATGCTCCTGCTTCCCAAAGTCTATCTTTTCCACCAGTGACGGAAAGAGACAGGGACAGCATCTCTGAATAATCAGATAAAGGAGAAGAGAGTACTCCCAAAAAAGAGAGTACGCCTAAAAGCACAAATATAAACCCAACTGTCATTATGATGACAGCAAGAATAAGAGAGAATTTTCCTTTCTTCATGCTTTCCTCCAAGAATTAATGACAACTATGTTTCTTTCCCCCTTCTCTCCAAAAGAAAATACAGGGTAGATAGACGAAGAAAATGAGTATCCCATGTCTTTTAGCTCGTCTATCTCTTCTTCTATGGCTTTTTTCGTCCCCTTATATAGGATTGCCTCAGGAGCCAGCTTCATCATATCTTCGGCAACAGCAGATAGTGGTCTGAAGGCTCTGGACGTCACATAATCAAAGTGATCTTTCACTTCGCTTATATCCTTCGATACTATCTCGACGTTCACGAGATTCAGCTTTGCCTTCACTGCCCTCAAAAAACCGATACGCCTCGTCATTCTATCGATCAATACAAAGTTTCTATCTGGAAACAGAATAGCCAACACTACTCCTGGGAGCCCTGCTCCTGTCCCTAGGTCTGCAATTGTTGAGGATGTCTTTGTCATAGATGAAAAGAGAGGGTAAGCAGAAGCGGAGTCCAAGATATGACGGTAGATTATCTCATCTCTCTCCTTCTCACCAACAAGCTTCAGAGTGGGATTAAAAAGCAAAATCTCGTTAAGGTATTTTTCAAGAATAATAGCCTTATCTTCAGCTTTATCAACGCCATAAGCTTTAAGACCACTCAATATGATATCGTCAGCCATTATTCCTCCCTTTTATAGCAACACTAAGAATAGCGATGTCTGAGACTCTGACACCACTTATTCTTCCAGCCTGCCCAATGCTATGAGGCCTTATTGCCTTAAACTTCTCTCTGGATTCAGCACTTATTCCATCCACTTTGTCATAATCGAAGTTCTCTGGAATGATCATAGCCTCTTGTCTCTTGACTCTCTCAGCTTCATTATCCTGTCTCTTAAGATAGCCCGAATACTTTACATCCAACTGTACTTCAGAAAGTATTTGTTCCGAATACTCATCTAAGCCCGGGACAGAGAGGGTATGGATATCATTTTCAGGCTGAGTGAGAAGCTGATAACAGTTCTTTCCATCTCTCTTTGTAGCTTTCAAAAGATCCTTTACAGCTTCGATTTTCTCTATCTTATCTTCCAGTCTCTCCATCTTCTCTTTTGTAGCTAGTCCTGCTTTGTATCCGATAGGAGTGAGTCTCATATCGGCATTGTCATGTCTCAAGGAGAGCCTGTACTCAGCACGGGACGTAAACATTCTATATGGCTCTTTTGTTCCCTTTGTCACCAAGTCATCGATCAATACTCCGATATATGCATCGGTTCTGCCAAGAACAACTGGCTTTTCATTCTTCAGTCTCTGAGCAGCGTTTATACCTGCAATTATTCCCTGTGCCGCAGCCTCTTCATATCCACTTGTACCATTTGTCTGACCTGCTACAAACAAATTGGACACTACCTTCGACTCCAAAGAAGGAAGAAGATCTAATGGATCCAGGTAATCATATTCAACAGCATATGCCGGTCTCATGATCTCACAGTGTCTTAGTCCAGGAAGTGTCCTAATAAACTGGTGCTGTACCTCTTCCGGTAGGGAAGAAGAGAGGCCGTTGAGATACATCTCTTCAGTTCCTACTCCCTCAGGCTCTACAAAGATCTGGTGTCTCTCACGCTCAGGAAATCTCATGACCTTGTCTTCGATGGACGGGCAGTATCGAGGTCCTTTACCTATGATCTTTCCTCCATATAGAGGAGAGCGATGCATATTTTCCCTTATGATTTTGTGTGTCTCTTCGTTAGTGAAGGTAATCCAGCAGTTTTGGCTAGGCCTATCGATTTTCTCATAGTCGAAGGAGAAAGGGAGCATCTCTTCGTCTCCATCCTGCACTTCCAATTCATCAAAGTCCAATGAGCTCTTTCTTACTCTGGCAGGAGTTCCTGTCTTCATTCTTCCAACGTGGAAGCCATACTCCCTGAGTTTTTTGCCCAGTCCCAATGCAGCACCCTCTCCAAGTCTTCCTGAAGGAGCGTCATATTCTCCGATAAATATTCTTCCTTCCATGAAGGTACCAGTTGTAAGGACGACTACCTTGGCACTTATTTTCCATCCTCTTTCAGTAACTACACCAACGATACGCCTTACACCATCCTTCTCTTCGATGATGAAGTCGACCACAGTATCCATAAAGAGATTAAGCTTCTCTTGCTTTTCACATGTCTCTTTGGCAAGTCTGGAGTAAGAGAACTTGTCAGCTTGGGCACGAGGAGCCTGTACAGCTGGGCCTCGGCTACGGTTAAGTATTCTGTACTGTATCATAGAAGCATCGATCAAATGCCCCATCTCGCCTCCAAGGGCATCTATTTCTCTTACAAGATTTCCCTTTGCTAGGCCTCCTATAGCCGGGTTACAACTCATTCGCCCGATTGCATCCAAACTCTGAGTAATCATCAAAGTATCAAAACCTTCCCTGGAAAGAGCCAGGGCAGCTTCTATTCCTGCGTGTCCACCGCCTATTACAATTGCTTCATAATCTCTCATTTTATTTTCCTAAACAGAAGGAGGAGAAAAGGACCTCCAAAATATCGTCACTGGTTGTCTCGCCTGTAAGCTCAGAAAGAGCAGAGAGAGCAGACTGGAAGTAGAGTGCTATGATATCTACACTGCAGTCTCTTGCTTTTTCTGCGTCCTTCAATGCGTCTATAGTCTCACCTAGTTTTCTCTCTTGTCTCTCACTCTCGATTACAGGAACATCAGATACACTTCTCTTATCCCGGCTTAAGAAGGTAGTTATAGCATCAACGACTTTATCCAATCCCTCTCCTGTGATTGACGAAAATGTTATTCCCTCTCCTGGAGCTATATCGCTCTTGGAGTGGATGTAGATGGCGTTCTCCATCTTTTCTTTCGGTTCCACTTCCCCTGGAGCAAGAACATATACAACGAGGTCTGCCTCATCCATCAACTCTTTAGATCTCAGGATACCTTCCTTCTCTATCTCGTCTCCGCTACTTCTGAGCCCTGCAGTATCAAAAAGCCTCACAGGGATTCCATTCATCTCACACTCTGTCTCAATGTAGTCTCTGGTTGTTCCTGCAACAGAAGAGACGATGGCTCTGTTTTCTTTCAATAGTGCATTAAACAGACTGGATTTTCCTGCGTTAGTGCTACCTGCAAGTACCACTTTGGCCCCTTGGGAATAGAGACGGGAAGAAGCGTATGTGCCTCTTATCTTCTCTAGTCTATTGATGATCGCATCAACTCTCTCTATGGGGAAAATCCACTCCTCTGGA
Source organism: uncultured Spirochaetales bacterium (assembly GCA_945932505.1). Taxonomy (GTDB): domain Bacteria; phylum Spirochaetota; class Spirochaetia; order Sphaerochaetales; family Sphaerochaetaceae; genus Ornithospirochaeta. Next base: position 2,390 of record CAMEQB010000035.1, on the reverse strand, counting down.
ATATCGTCTTCTCCATAATCCAGCTGGACTTCTAGGGATGCGAGGATGTTGATTATCTCATCCTTTGCCTTATCCGCTTCATTCTTTATAGAACCTGAGAGACGAGAGAGGGCATCCTTTCTTCCTCTCTCTCCCTTTGCAGACACCAGCTCCTCTACAGCCTCCGCTTCTGTAAGGTCCATTCTTCCACCAAGGAATGCTCTATACGTAAACTCTCCTTTCAGTGCCAGCCTAAACCCTGCTCCTTCGAGAGTCGTAGATATCTTCTTTATTACAGGAAGCGATCCATGACACATGATCTCTACAGCTTCTTCCCCTGTATATCCATGGCCATGGTTAAACACGAGGGCCACGACCTCATCTACTTTTTCTCTATTTTTATCAACTATCCAGCCATGGACTGCAGTGCCGTTGGGCCTATCAGTCAATCTACCCTTGAATACTTTTTGTACAAGGGATATGGCATCAGTTCCACTGGTCCTTATTACAGCCAGTGCAGATGGGGAAAATGGAGTTGCAAGCGCATAAATCGGCTCTTCTGTCGTATAACCTGTCATATTATTGATAATAAGCTTAAAAGTGCTCAAAACTCAATAATTCTGATTAGTTAGTATCACTAACTTTGTATACATTTAGCATATATCGTCGATTCAAACTCTATTGTGTGGTATATTTTTCCCATGATCGATTTTAAAGCCCAAAGAGCCAGGTCTGAGCTCTATAGAAACATAAGGTCCTTCTTCCAGAACAGAGATTATCTGGAAGTGTTTACACCTACTCTTTCTCCCTCCCTTATTCCGGAACCTACAATAAAGACATTCTCCACTTTATTCAAAAATGAGTTTGTTGGAGAGAAAGAGTTTTATCTTATTCCTTCCCCTGAAATATTCATGAAAGAGATGATTGCTTCAGGATCCGGTTCCATATTCCAGATCTCTTCATGCTTCAGAAACTCCGAGCAGCTTGGAGACGTACATAACCCTGAGTTCTCAATGCTGGAATACTACACTATGGACTTCACAGATAAAGACTCTATAACTCTAACTCATGAGATGATCAAGGAGACAGCAATCTCGAATCCATCATGGCTAAAGAACGAACCACTAGTCATCACAATGGAAGAAGCCATGAAAGAGTATGCAGGAGTGGATCTAATAAAAGCCCAAGAGTACGGATACCTCAAAAGCGAAGCAGAGAGGCTTAACCTCTATGTTCCTGATAGTGAAAGCTGGGAAGATACTTTCAACCGTATATTCCTTACCTATGTAGAGACATCCCTACCAATGGACAGGGAGGTTTATCTATGTGACTACCCGTCCCAGATAGAATGCCTAGCCAAAGATTATCCTGACCGCCCATACAAGAAAAGATGGGAGATGTATATTAAGGGAATCGAGATTGCAAATTGTTACGACGAAGAGAGAGACAAGGACAAGATTCTCTCTTACTACAAACGAGAGCAGGAGATTCTTGAAAAAGAAAGAAAGGCTACAGGAGACACAATCAGTAAGGCAGATCTTTCTTTTGCTTCTCTCGATATGCCCCAATGCTCCGGTGGCGCCATAGGACTGGATAGGCTCTTACTTACAGAATATGGCGGAGATGAGATAGCCCCAATTCTCTCATTTCCTATGTGCTCTATGTTGAAGACAGAATAAGAGAAAAGGCTTCCTTTTTTCACATATCTCCCGACTCTTTACAGAGATATTGTCTTTCTGTTATTCTACATAGCGGTATTTCCACCACATGAAACTAATTAGTATATTTAATACTGAGGTATAAAAGAACATGATTAAAGCAGGACAGATTGAAAAAGGTACAGCTCTCCTTATTAAGGGCCAGCCATTCCTCTGCATCGAAAGAGAGTTCGTTAACCCAGGTAAGGGTTCCGCATTCGTCAGACTTAAGCTCAAGAGCCCAGCAACAGGACAGACTCTTTCAGAAACAATGAAGTCTCAGGACAACGCAGAAGACATCACTATTGAAGACAGAACATTCCAGTATCTCTACAACGATGGTGAAAACTTCGCTTTCATGAACGTTGAGAACTATGAGCAGATCGAAGTCCCAATGAAGAGCTTCGAAGGCTATGAGTACATCATGAAAGATGGTGAGACTTACAGACTTACTCTTTGGGAAGATCAGGTTCTCGACATCCAGGTACCAAGCAAGGTTGTCTACGTTGTTACAGAAACAGAAGACGCTGCAAGAGGCGATACAGTTCAGGGTGTAACAAAGGATGCTGTTCTCGAGACTGGTCTCAAGATCAGAGTTCCTGGCTTCATCAAGCAGGGCGAGAAGGTTAGAGTCAACACTGAAACAAGAGAATACTTGGAAAGAGTCAACGACTAACACAGTTTTAAATGCTCCCAAGCGGAGCATTTAATTTT
>CAMEQB010000034.1 GCA_945932505.1 uncultured Spirochaetales bacterium | reverse complement strand
GACGATGCTCCCCGACAAGAGAAAACCTATTAGTCTAGTTTATATTCCTTTGCAACCACAAATCTCTTGATCTTCTTGGTACTTGTCATCTCCAAAGGAGTCTTAGCAACAGTGACCATTGTAATCTTCTTATAAGCCTGAAGATTCTTGTTTACTTCGGAGACGATACCTTCCATCTTCTTCTGGATTTCATCATCCTTCATTGTCTCTCTCACATTCTTTGATGGATAGATGACAGCTCTTATTCCTTCACTCTTAAGTTCCTTATCCTTCAAGTATCCGATGATACAGATCTGCTCGATGTCATCATAAAGCTGGAACTTATCTTCAATCTCTTCTGGGAATACGTTTTTACCGCCATCTGTAACGATGATAGACTTGGCTCTTCCAGTTAAATATAAGTAGCCTTCGCTATCCAAGTGTCCTACGTCACCAGTATTAAGCCATCCATCAGCGCCAAGAATTTCATCTGTAGCTTCCTGGTTCTTATAGTAGCCCTTCATGACCTGTGGTCCCTTAATATAGATGACGCCGTTTCCTTCGCTGTCTGGGTCAACAATCTTTGCTTCTGTCATAGCAACGTTCTTACCAACACTCTCAACCTTAAATGCATAGATAGGATTAAGATGAGTAATAGGGCTTGTTTCTGTCAGTCCATATCCCTGGACAAAATCAAGTCCAAGTTCGTTGAAGCCTTGGAAAGTTGAAGAAGGAAGTGGTCCACCACCACAGATACAGATTCTGCAGTTTTCAAGAGAAAGGTTCTTAAGAAGGAAGCCGAACATCTTCTTTCCAACCTTAAGGCCAAATGCCTTCTTCAAGAAGCCGCTGATTCCCATCAGTCCCCTAATAAGGCCATAGACAACGGCACCCTTCTTCTTAACGCCTGCAATAAGACCTGCATAAAGCTTGTTGAAGATCATAGGTACACCAAGGAACATGGTGACTTTAGCTTCCTTAAGCTCCTTGAGCATCTGTGATACAACAAGTTTCTTACCAAAGACTACAGAAGCACCGCTTCCAAGTCCTTCCATAAATACAGCAAGCATTGTATATGCATGGTGGATAGGAAGAATAGCGTAGAATACATCTGATGGGTAGATATTCATGTTTGCCTGGCTGATGAAGATATCAGAGACGATATTTTTGTTAGTAAGCATAACACCCTTTGGAGTACCAGTTGTACCGCTAGTAAAGAGTATTGCAGCTACATCATCCTCTGTCATCTCATACCCTTCTTTATAAGGAGCAGAGAGTGTCATAACAGATGGATACTCTCCATCCTCTTCTAGAGATGCATAACCAAGCATAGAAAGAGAAGAAGCGACCTTCTTCATCCTGTCATTGTCTGCAACAAGAATGACGCTGTCGCTGAAGCGAGCAAGCTTAATAAAGTCTTCGTCATGGAGAGAATTGTCTAGAGGGACTACTGTACATCCAGCATACTGGACAGCAATATATGTAACAGCCCAAGCTACACTGTTTTTTCCACTTACAATGATTTTATCACCCTTCTTGACTCCAAGAGACAGGAACCATGAAGAGAGCTCCTTTACTTTATCTTCAGCTTCCTTATATGTAAGAGATACTTCTTTAGGAGAGTATTCCTTCCAACAAGGGTTGGAGCCATAACGCATTGTGTTTATATGAAAGAGTTCTTTAATTGTAGGCCACTCGCCTTTGAATTCTTTTCCTCTGTAACTATCGAATTGATTCCATGGTGTCAAATTATCTTTTGTTTTCATGTTCATTTCCTCTTAGCTGACATTTTGCCATATTTTTGTAAATCTAGAAACATATAACATCATTTATACCCATGGTGATTTGACTCCAAATGCATGGATAAGAATAACTAAGACCATAGTTAGTGACTAAAAAAGGGTACCAGATGGCACCCTCTGCACAAAAACACTGAAACTTAGTCTTCTTTATACTTTCTAATCACTTCGAATCTCTTAACCTTCTTTGTACTTGTCATCGGAAGTGGCTCGTCAACAACTGTGACCATTGTAATCTTCTTATAAGACTGAAGATTCTTGTTCACTTCCTCGACAATAGCCTCCATATGCTTAGAAGCTTCTTCAAGAGAGTGTTCCTTGAGGTATGCCTCTGTTGGGTAGATCACCATTCTTATTCCTTCACTCTTAAGTTCCTTATTGATGATGTAAGGAATAATACAGCACTGCTCAATTTCATTGTAAAGCTGGAACTTGTCTTCAATCTCTTCCGGGAATACGTTCTTACCGCCTTCAGTTACAATAATGGACTTAGCTCTACCTGTAAGGTACAAGAATCCATTCTCTCCGATATGACCTACGTCACCAGTATTAAGCCATCCATCTTTATCCAGCACTTCTTCTGTAGCTTCAGGGTTCTTATAGTAGCCTTTCATGACCTGAGGACCACGTACATAGATGACACCATTTCCATCTTCATCTGGGTTGACGATTTTCTCTTCTACTGTAGGGATTGGAATACCGACAGACTCTTCGATATAAACTTCAATAGGGTTGATATTGATGATAGGGCTTGTTTCTGTCAGTCCATATCCCTGGACAAAGTCTATACCAAGCTGATTGAACTGCTTGAATGTAGAAGCAGGTAGTGGACCGCCTCCACAGATACAGAGACGCATATTTTCCAAGCTGATCTTGGAAAGTAGCATCTTGCCAAATATTTTCTTTCCAATATTCACATGGAAGACCTTCTTTACAAAACCAGAGAAGCCCATCAAGAAGTGGATTAGGCCTTCCTTAAATGCTCCCTGCTTATGGACTCCAGCCATAAGACCAGCCAAAAGTTTATTAAAGAGCATTGGTACAGCAAGAAGCATTGTAACCTTACCCTCTTTAAGTTCCTTAAGCATAATTGGAGTAACAAGACGCTTACCGAAGACAGCACTTGCGCCAGAGATTACAGTCTCCAATAGTACAGCTGTCATTGTATATGCGTGGTGTATAGGAAGAATGACGTAGAATACATCGGTAGGATATACATTGAAAAGTCTCTGGGAATTTATGGCAGAAGACATAAAGTTTGTGAATGTAAGCATAACTCCCTTAGGTGTACCAGTAGTTCCACTTGTAAAGAGAATAGCTGCAGTATCTTCAGAGCTCATTTTTGGAAGCTCTACTTCTGGACCATTAAGATCCAAGACATACTTATGGCCCCTTCCATCTTTCTCAAGAGAGATCTTTTCTTTAAAGAGTTTTCCATCTTTATCGACATCATTAATCTTCTCACCATCAATGAAGAGTCTATCTACATCACCGAAGGATAGGATTTTTTCCATATCTTCTGTGTGAAGAGAGTAATCGAGAGGGACGATGGTGCATCCGGCAAATGAGATGCCGAAATATGCAAGGGCCCACTCAGGGCTGTTTTTTCCTGTAACAGCGATCTTGTCACCCTTCTTGGCGCCTGTTGAGATAAGGTAGTATGCAATCTCTCTGATCTTCTTCAAAGCTTCCTTGTATGTAAAAGTAATCTTCTCAGGAACAATAGCTTTGAAAGCTTCATTATTAGGAAACCTTTCTTCTGTTATCTCCAACATCTCTCTAAAAGTAGGATATTCACCATTATACTTCTTGCCCTTATATGCAAGGATATCCTCCACACCAGTTTTCCAATACTTATCTTTAAAAGCCATAATTACTTCTCCTGCTTTTCTGACAATAACAAACTAACTGTAAAATATTAGTTGTATTCATAGAGCTAATTATATGATTTGTCAATATCTAGTGCCATTTAACTATACCTAGATATGGGCAAAATCATTAATATTTCCCATATCTAGTACGCTTATAGTAGAAAATTCGGGCATTTGAAGGATCAAATTTTTTTAATGAAGTATTCTTAGATGTCAGAGCTATGATGCCTATTTATTGTTAAATCTAAGGATGATAAGACTATTATCTATAAGCTCTGTACTTTGCTCTGATTGTATGCTTCAAAATAATAGTATAGCATAATAAAAGACGAATCTTTTGTATTTTCCATAGTTGTCTGCTTGTAAAACAATAAGGAAAATCAGACAAAAAAGGATATAAACTATGCAAGATATATCTACAATCCTTAGTGATTTCTTCGATTCATACTCCCCTTCTCTTTCAGGGAACTTAAGAGAAAACAGATTGGAGAGAATGAATCTGCTACTTGAGAGAATTGGTAACCCAGAGAAAGTATTAAAAATGATTCATATAGCAGGAAGCAAGGGAAAAGGAACCACTGCCTCCTTTATGTCTTGGATCATGAATCAGTATCATATGAAGACAGGTCTCTATCTATCTCCCCATGTCTTTGATGTAAGAGAAAGATTTACATTAGGAACTGAGTTCTTTCCTCAATCACTTTATAAATCTACATTAAAAGAGCTGAAAAAGAAGATAGAAGGATTTACTCTCCCCTCCGAGCTGGGCCCTGACAAACCTACTACCTTCGAGCTTTACACGGCTTATGCATACCTATTATTTAAGAATGCAGGGTGTAAGTATGCAGTAATAGAAACAGGGCTTGGAGGAAGACTTGATGCAACTAACACTATATCTCCTATCGCAACCTGTTTTACATATATTGAGAAAGAACATACAAAGATTCTTGGCAATACATTGGAAGAAATAGCTACAGAGAAGGCAGGAATCATGAGAAAGGGAGTTCCCTCTTTCTTCTCAGATATGCCACAAGATGCATTGAATACTTTAAAGAAAGAAGCAGATAGAATAGGTTCGCCTTATTATACATATGACTTAAAGATTGATGATTTGGCATTCAAAGGCAACGCGCCTGTAAAAATCGCCCACTCAATAATACAAGACAAAGATATTGCTTTCGATGCCCCTTTTGGTTTTTCAGATATTGAGCTCTATGACTTAAATTATGCTTTATTTATATTACATGGACTCAATCTTTTGAAACATATAGACAGGAATTATCTTGAATTACGTGAAAGCTTCTTTCTTCCTGGACGTTTCCAAAGAAAAACAGTGATAATAGATGATAAAACAGTATTCCTGACCTTCGACGGTGCCCACACCCCTTCATCTATTCAGCATCTCTTGGACAACATCGAGGCATATAACTTCTATCCATGCTCAACCCTAGTATTCTCTACTGCTATCGACAAAAACTATAAAGAGATGGCAGATATCATCGTACCAAAATTCGATAAAGTTATAGTGTTAGGTCTGGGAGAAAGTAAGAAATCTGATCCAGAGGCCATATACGATTATATATCTACAAAATGGAATAAAAAGATCGTCGAACTTTTAAACACTCCGGATGAAGTGTTCACAGATATCATGGATAATACTCCTGATATGGGGCATGTTGTTGTTACTGGATCATTTTATCTGGTAGATTCTATATATAAAGCAATAACAAGAAGAGCGCAATGAGCACCATAAACTGGAAAGAACTAGAACTATTATTATCTGAAATGCCTCTGGAGAATAGCTATGTTCAGAAGATCACCGAGCATAGCGTCCATTCTTTTACTATCCATTTCTTCTCTAAAGAAGAGAAAGCTTGGATGATGTATACAGAAATCTCCTCAAATCACACTAGAGTCAATAAAACTGAGAAGCTAAGAAAGAAAAGCGCAACTAACCAACGTTTCACTCAATACCTGAAGGCACATATCATAGGAAGGCGTGTAGTAGAAGTAAGGCAATACCCCTTTGATAGAGCTTTTGTCCTGAAGCTCCAGAATAGCGACGACACTATCAATATGATCTTTCGTCTCTACTCAGGCCCCGGCGCCAACGTAATAATCACGCGCGAAGACGGAACTATTCTCGAGCTCTTATTCCGTAGGCCCCAGAGAGGAGAAAGAAACGGCGAGAAACTCGTAGAGGAAGAGAGAAAGAGTGAAGGCAAAAAGACTTGGAGCGTCAGACCATACACTGGTGACAGCTTTAATGAGTTTATAGATAGCGTAGAAGACAAAGAGTCTAAAGACGAGAAGAGAGACGAATATCTACTTATCCTCAAGGAGAGGGAGAATAGAGAAATAAAAGCTCTGGAAGATAAACTCATGAGAATCAATGAGCGTATCGAATCAACCAAGGGCTTTGAAGAGACAAAGCATTATGCAGACCTCCTCTCTTCAAATATCTATATGGTGAAGAAGGGTATGACATCTATTACTCTCGACGACTGGGAAAAGGGAGAGAAGGTGACAATATCCCTAGAGCCGGAGTTAAGCCCAACAGAGAACAAAGAGAAGTTATACTCCCGTTATAGAAAAGATAAGACTTCCCTTTCTATGGCAGAAGAAGAGAGAGAAAAGACAGAGAAGGCAATTTCGGAAACAAAAGAGAAGTATGCTTATCTTTTCTCTCCTCTTACACCCCTGGATAAGATCAAAAAAGAAGTCGAAGGCAAAAGCACAGGAAACGAGAAAGTTAAAGAAGGTCGCCCTGGGGTTTGGGTCAAGAGTAATGGTTGGGATATAATAATAGGAAGAAACGCAAAGGAAAATGACGAGATTCTCCGCTCCTATACCCGTGGATCCGACGTATGGATGCACACTAGAGACTTCAGCGGGGGATATATCATAATAAAAGCCCAGAAGGACAGGACTGTACCTCTTCCTGTGCTCTTTGATGGAGCGAGCCTAGCTATACATTTTTCAAAAGCCAGGAAGAACGGAAAGGCGGATTTGTATTATACTCAAGTAAAATACTTAAGAAGAGTAAAAGGTGGAAAGACAGGTCTCGTTCTCCCTACTCAAGAGAAGAACCTTAATGCCACAGAAGATGAAGAGAGAGTAAGGAGAATACTGGGAAATGAAAATGAAATATCATGAAGGGATCTTTTATCCTGAGGACAAAACTGAACTGGATTCTCTTCTTGGGAACGTGAATGTCGATAAGACAGCATCTGCCTTGATTCTCCCCCATGCATCTCTCAAGACAATAGCTTCTCTCGTCAGAGAGGGCTTTTCCTATGCAAAAGACAAGGAGAGAGTCATAATTCTTTCTCCCCTTCACTCTCATAGGGCGGAGGGAGAAAAGGGATTCTTCTTCGAGGGAGAGCTGTTACCATTCTCCAATATGTTTCATCTTGGAGCAGAAATAAAAGAGATGTATGCAGAAGAGGAACCGGGAGCGGAAGAGCTTATTCCTTTTATTGAGAAATATATGGCAAAATCAAAATGGGCTGTGCTCTACTCTGACATTAAATCATCTCAAGAGTCAAAAAGACTCGCTTCTTTCCTCTCTCGGTACAATACACCATCTACTCTCTTCATCGTCTCCACAAATCTTTCACCAAAGTGTAATAAAACTGAAGAGTGTGAAATGTGGAGAGAGAGTGCAAAGAAAGCTTTGGCCGAGGGAAAGGAGCTAATTGACAAAGCCAACAAGCACCTTATTTCTTTCTGTGGAGTAGGTATCATAGACGCCTTGGAGAGACTTATCCCTGGCGGTTGGGTAAGTGTTAATGACAACAAAGATGAGACGACTGCACATTCACTTCTTATTAAAGGAGGAGAGAATTGATAGATATAACACAAAAAACTGTAGGCGGCGTTGAGATGACTGCTCTTCGCTTCGGCCCAGACAAGTTCGACATTCCTGTTCACCTTATGCAGAAAGAGAGAGAAGACTGTATCCTCGTGACCGATGAAGATATTATTTCTTTTCCTTGGAACGGTGTAACAAAGGACACGGACGGTCAATATCTCCTTCTTGATAAATGTAATCTAGAAGATATCTGGACTATCTCCACAACAAATAGAGAAAGAGCATTGGACTTAGTAAGAAAGACTGCTCTTGGAATAAAGAAGGGTGGAAAGAAGTTTGCTGACCTATCAACAGGCATTTTCCCTCTCTATAGAATCTATATCAAAGATAAGAAAGACATCTTGATCCTCCCTGAGGATGCAGCATCTATTCTTGCTGTATCACTGGTCCGTTCCGATATGGACGCCTGCAGTAAGGACCTAACAAAGAAAGACACTGAAGTCGGTTATACTCTTATCCTTGAGATGGCAGAGCTTCTCTATTATGCTGCATCTGGCCGTTTCCCATATAAAGACGAAGAAGTAAGAAGAAGTGGATACAACGAGATCCCTCTTGAGTTCTACTCTCCTACATTGGATGAAAAGACTTCTTCTTTTATTACTTCAACTCTCTCTATGAAAGAGAAGTACCAAAGGAGAATCAGCGGCAATAACGGGCCTGAAAAATCAATAGGCTGGTTTATCGATAGTACAGAAGCTCTAACTTGGAACCTCAAGAACAGGACAGAGGAAGAGAAAGAGAAAGAAGCAAAGAAGACTGAAGAGAATGAAGAGTTTAAGAGGCTCTGGAAAGAGAAGAGCAAGAAAGCAAAGATTCGAAAGTTCTGGGCAGAGAAAGGCGCTGTCATCGCTGTCACTGTCCTCATAGTCGGTTTTGTTTCATACTTTGTAGGCAACTGGCTTTATCAGACATTCAGGCCACCTGTAACAAGGGATTTGAGCCAGAGTGAGATAATAGAGCACATGTACTCTTGTCAGAATGACCTTAATGCAACAGAACTGGATGAAGGCTTTAAAGGTGACGTAGCGCAGTTTAATGAAGTATTGAACCTCTATGTCACTTCCACAACAAGAAAGGCTTATGAGTATATCGATGCCATTACATCCGCTGAATCTTGGATTGAAGAAGGTAAGCCATCCCTTGTCAAAGATACTTGGGTATATGGAGTAATTCCAATCTCAATCACAGAGACGGAAGAGAACCATTTTGTTGCAAAGACAGAGTGGTACACCCCATTTGCCTTTGATGATGAAGCCGAGGAGGCATATGGAGAAGAAGCTGGATTCTCAAGGACATTCATCTATGAAGTCACCCAGGAATTTGACTTTGAATGGAATAAACGAGGCTGGTGGGTCTGCACCAAGAATGAGATTACAGATTACAATCTCTTAAGTGTAGAATACACGCCTTATCTAGAAAACAATCTTTAGTTTATGCGTCTCCTTTTCGGAGACGTTTTTCTTTCATACATCTAATCTCACTTATTATATAAAATAAATATTTATTTACATTATCCCAGTTATTGCATAGATTTATTTGTGTTATGGGAAGAAATGCAGTAGTACTATTACCACAAATGGATCGTATTCTATCCAACCTTGGAGAGAATATCAAACTAGCAAGATTGAGACGCAGACTTTCTGCAGAAATCGTAGCAGAAAGGGCTGGGATAAGTAGAGCAACTCTTACAAAAGTTGAAAAAGGCTCTTCTTCTGTTGCAATGGGAATATATGCTTCTGTTCTATTTGCATTAGGATTAGAGAAAGATTTAATGAAGGTAGCTTCTGATGATGTATTAGGTAGGAAACTTCAAGATTTGGACCTCGTTGTTCATAAAAGGGCACCAAAGAGAATAAAAGAAATTTAGACTATCTCTTAATGCATACTTCCTCTCACCAAGGCCAAAAACTTTCTTTGATTAAGCTGTTTATTCCATCGTAGTCGTTTGGAGAAAACCAAGTAGTATCTTTAAAAGAAGAGAAGAAAGTCACCTGTCTTTTAGCATACTTGATAGAGGAGCGTACTATCATGTCTTTAATAGATGATATGTTGCACTCTCCGCTGGAAAGAGCATCAAACCACTCTCTATACCCAATGCCCTGCATTCCTGGCCAAGAAGGCTCAGCACCCATCGCCAAAAGCTTCTTCATCTCTTCCACGGCTCCGTTATTAAACATAATGTCTACTCTGAGTTTTATTCTCTCCTCAAGTTCCTTTTTATCTCGTTTGAGACCTATGATCACAAAATCAATATCAGTACGTATTGAGTCGGAGACAGGGAAAGAAGAGAGAGGGCGCCCTGTGTCTTTTATGACTTCCAAAGCCCTGCTGATTCTATATCTATCGTTCTTGTCGATTTTCTCTGCAGCTTTTTTATCTAGAGCCTCTAGGCGAAGGTAAGCAGCATCCAGCCCTATTTCATCTATCTCTTTCTGTATGACTTCTCTTGTCTCAGGATTAGATATAGGAGTCAATGAAGGACCATATAATAGCTGCTTGAAATAATAAGCAGTACCGCCAGTTATTAATGGGATTCTGCCTCTAGCGTTTATATCTTTTATTAAGCTTTCGGCATCATTACAGAAATCCCCCGAGGTATATTGCTCCCAGGGGAATCTGATATCAACCAGATGGTGAGGTATTTTTTCCATCAACTCTTTCTCTGGCTTAGCAGATGCTATATCAAGGTATTTATATACCTGAACGCTATCAGCGTTTATTATTTCATAGCCGGAAGAGAAGAGTTCTTCTGTAAGACCAGTCTTACCGACAGCTGTAGGTCCAAAAAGAACTACAGCCCTATCCTTATTGGTCTTCCTTTGCAATGTCGTATTCAATCTCGCCGTTAAGGGCACGGGAAAGAACTACAGAAACAACCTTGTCTCCGTTTCTTTCGATTTCCTTTTTCTTATCTGTAGCACTATAGATGTTGGCCTCCTTAATGGCGACACATGTCATCTCGTATACATTTGTTTCATTGTCGATAAGTTTATCAAGTGGAATGTTCAAAGCCAAATCTCCTTATCATTGTGTGTAAGCTTTTCTATTGTATGTAAAAGTGATGATTCAATCAACAACCACAACTATGTGTTTTCTTCTCTACTTCCTGAATAATCAAAGAAACAATCTCATCTGGAGTCTTGTCGTCAGTTGCGATAATAAGATCTGCACACTCTTCAGGCTTGCTGTTGTCGATACCATAGATTGTCTTATATCTATTTGTATCATTCTCATCACGCCTTACAGTCTCTTTATATCTCTCTTCCAGACTTCCGCCTTCTCTAGTATATACTCTCTTGGCTCTTGTCTCTGCAGTAGCTGTCAAATAGACCTTCAAGTCAGCTTCTTTCAGCATCCAGATAGCTAAGCGTGAGGCAAGTATGCAGTCTTTCTGCTCCATGGCCATCTCCACTTGGCGTCTATCCAGTTCTCTATCTATATCATAGTCGTCTTCGGCCATACGACAGAATGTCCAAAAGTCTACGCCTCTTTCCTGGGCCATCTGACGAAAGGTAAAGTTGACCATAGGGTATCCAAGTTTTTCAGATAAAAGAGTAGAAACTGTGGTGTTGCCACATCCACTTTTACTCGATATTGCAATTCTCATTCTATGTTCCTCGCTTGTTCTCTTATATCTTCCAGTGCATCCTTCATTTTTACAACTTCCAAGTTGATCTCAACCATCTGACTCTTACTTGCAGTGGTGTTTATCTCCCTGTTCATCTCTTGGCATAAGAAATCAAGCTTCTTTCCTACGCTTTCATCGCTTTCAAGGAGCTTGTCATATTCAGAGAGATGAACCTTAAGCCTTGAACACTCTTCGTTAATTGAGTATTTCACAAGAAGAGCAGCCACTTCACTGAGGAATCTTGGGTCATCTTTCCCCTTCTCTCCCAGTAGCTCTTCATATTTCTCAAGTAGTATTTTCTTAAAGTATTCTTCCATCTCATCTTTCTTACTAAGAATAATCTCCAAGGATGCCTTAAACTTTGCACCAAGTTTCTCCAAGTCTTTCTTAGTGCCTTCCCCTTCTCTCTTCTTATTCTCGTCTAGCATCGACAAGGCTTCTCTCGTAGCGCTTTCAACTCCTTCTTTATAATAATCCTGGTCTACAGTGCGAGTGTTTGAAATAACACCCTCCAGTGTTGTGTAGAAGCCTGCATCAGGAAGAGCAGCGCCAGTTAGAGTCGAGATACGCTCAATAGAGTTTTTATACTGCGTAAGAAGATTCTCATCCAACACCAACTCACTAGGCATTGAGAGGGTCTTAAGTTTCAAAGAAACATCCAAGTGTCCTCTACTTACTGTTTTCTTTATCTCGTCGTCTACATATGTCTCATAAGAAGACAACAGCGGATTTATTGTGTGGGAGATATCGAGATAACGGTTATTATAGCTCTTTATCTCCACTTCCAAAATATAATCGCTGGACTTATATATACTGTGGCCGTAGCCTGTCATGCTTTTCATTATTCTACCTCTGTATTATTGAGTGTAACTATTTCTCTCTCGCTTTCCACTTTGATGGATCTAAGAAGATTAACGCCCTCTTCCTCAGTCCTTGCAATTGCTACTCCAGAAAGATGCTTAGTCAAGGGAGAGTATATTACTCTTTCTAGGGCCTTCTTAAGGTCCAACACTGCTTTATCGTCATAAGAATATAGAATGACTACAAAATATGCGTCACATAGCATCTTTGCCCAAAGAGTAGGATCATTAAAAATATTTACTCCTGGATAAAGAGCAACAATACGCCCAGAGAAAGATTCTTTCTCTTCTTTGAACTCATCCTTAGACCAAATAGATAATACTTTTCCCAGCCTTAAAGAAAATGAGGGTGCACTGCAGTGCATCCTCACCTCTTCCGGCATAGTGTTTTTCTTCTTGCCGAACATAAAGCCTATTAAAAAGTTACTTTGAGAGCTTGGCGTTGCACTCTTTGCAGATCTTGACCTTAGCTCCGTCAATTTCCTTTTCATAAAGGCACTTGACAGCAGTTCTCTTGCATACTGGGCATTCTGCTCTTCCGTTGTTGAACTGATCTCTGATGCCGCTTCCTCTATGTGCTTTGGACATGTCATTCTCCTTGTTTGTTAATTAACTCTGTTAGAATAGTTGAATCTATGCCTTTCGGTCAATAGTGTAGTTTCTATTAAGAAAATGACTTTCTTGGCTTGAAGTATCTATTCTTGCCTTCCACCTTGGCAACCACCACTACTCCAGGTATCTTTTCTGTCTCTTTTGCAAAGCGAGAGAGATCATCAAAGAAACTCATCCACTCACCGCCGTCATGTGGTACATCAAGCTGAAAGTCGCCATTGTCAGATAGAGCAGACGAAAGATTCTGAGGCATCTCAATGACTTTTGCTTCGATATTAGGGATATCGACTTCATCCATTGCCTTAACTACAACATGGTAGGCACCGTTTTTATGCCAGATGACATGGACAAAAGTATCATTTCTATCCATCTCTTCGTGTCTGAGGATGAAATAGCACATTCCTGGGAATGAAGCCATTGTCAAATCATCGAGAGGTGTCATATGGAACATCTTGTCTTCGTCATCTTCTGAGTAGTAATAAGAGACGCTGTCAGCGTATCCACGCTTTCTCAGTAGCTCCTGATATCCCTTAATATACTTCTCAAGCTTCTCCATCAAATCATAGTCTCTCTCTTCTTCTGTAAAGACATGATACTTGAAGTGTGATATAGGCTGGAGATGATCATCAGATTCATATAGGTATTTGAGATCCATTTCATCGAAGTCCATTACAATATATAATCCGCCGTGGTTTTCTGGTTCTGTTAAGATTCCACCGCCTTTTTTAAGATTGGATTGGTTTTCAAGTGTTTTCTTCATTTTTATTTCCTCCATCTCTAATATGGTTATATCACCAGAAATGTAAAGTTAAAAGTAAAAAATGCAACAAAACGCAACAGATATTTTTTAATCGATAAAGATGTGATCAGAAAGCAGCAAAACACATATAAGGAGGAATCTTTATTAACCCGTCTTCAACTACCTGAATTTTGATGTGATTGAAAAGATATTCTTTAATTCTTTTTCCCCTTGTTGACTTATTCTTTTGAATATATACAGGGTATTAAATGCTCAAATCCCCCGGCTACACGCAAAGTAA
>CAMEQB010000033.1 GCA_945932505.1 uncultured Spirochaetales bacterium | reverse complement strand
ATGATATCACCATTCTTAAGTATATCCTTCTTACTAGGAATACCATGAATAACAGTATCATTTACACTGGTACATGTAACATTTGGATATCCGAAATATCCTTTACAAGGACCCTTTGCATGGTGTTTCTTCATAAAGGATTCGCAAAGTCTATCAATATCGTAAGTAGATATTCCTTCAACAATCTGAGGACCTACTTCATCAAACATATCAGACAATAAATGACATGATGATCTTATCTTTGATATCTGATAATCGTCTTTTAATTGAATCATCTGTTTTCCTTGGAATAAGTATCCAAAATACCATTGATAAACTTAAAAGAAACATCATTACTAAGTTCCTGGGAAAGCTTAACAGCTTCATCGATTACAATAGTAGGATGTGTTTCTTTATCATAAAGAAGCTGGAAGAAAGAAATACGTAGAATATTTCTATCTACTCCATCTATTTTTTCAATTGGTCTGTTCTTAGAGTACTTGGAAATAATTGAATCAATCTCGTCCAAGTGTTCCAAAGTTCCGGTAATCAAAAAGGAAGCATAGACTTTAGTATCTTCTGTAAGTGTAGCTTCCTCTTCTTCCGATACCCCTTGAAACAAGTCCCAATCTCCCGTTGGAGGGAGATTGGAATTGAAGTCAAGGGAATATAGTGTATCTGTTGCAAGTTCTCTTGCTTTGTGTCTTTCTGTTCTGATTCCCATATTTTCCTACTTGAGAATAATATTAATCTTTGCCTGATTTCTCAAATCTGCAAGGAGCTCATTATAAGCGTTTAAGAATGCATACTGACTGTTCTGATACAACAGTCCCTGTCTGATATACTCTCTTACTGTAATTCCATACTCTTCAATAGTATCATCAAGACCAAGAACAGTTGGATTAGCATGTACTGTGCACTTAACAATTGTATAGAGATATGGAGTCTCATATACGCCTTCAATATCTCCGGCATCCATAAGCATAACTGATTCAACAAAATCATCACCCATATTTGTTCTTGTAGATGATGTGTCAGCCATGAATCCCCAGTCACCGCCTACAGAGAGAGATGCTGTATCTTCTGTATAAAGCTGAACTCCCTTCTCAAATGTAATCTTTCCGCTCTTTATATCGTTATAGCAGGACTGGAGAGTAGCAAGTTTCTTACTGTCAGTGGCGCTGTCGCCAGTCTTTTCCATAGCAATAAGGCTTAATCTTACACGTTCAGGAAGTGTAAAATTAGAAGAGTTTTGTCTATACCAAGTCTTAATCTCTTTTTCTGTAGGCTCAGCAACATTATTGAGAACATCAGCCTTAGCACCGCTTACATAGATTTGAGTAAGGTACTGTAGCTTAAGATAACTCTTGTATTCATCGACTGTGCCATAGCTTTCAATAACGACAGCTTCAAATTCTTCATCAGTAAGAGTTCTACCTACCTGAGACTCTACAGATGTCTTCTGCTGTGCATAGAGCTGTTCCAATTCACTATCTGAGACAGTGTATCCATCTCTTGCAGCACCCTGTTCAATAAGAATTTCATCAATAAGTGAATTCAAAACATCAATCTGCTGAACACTGACGCCATTATTTGTATAGAACTCAACCTCTTTGTTGAGTTGATCCATAGTAATAACCTTATTCTTTGTTAGATTGACAGTAGCTGCGGGAGATGAAATCGTTGCAGCAGATAATGTCATCATAAAAACAAGCAGAATACTAATAACTGACAAAGTCTTTTTCATATATTCAATAATTCCTTTCGATTTTTAATCTTGAGGCAAACGCCTTGGCTTCGCCTGGTTTTTTTATAAATTCACTGGTCTTAAGGATAATACCTTCAGACTCTACTACTCTCATTAATGTTGCCATAGTGGCATTCTTTCTTATACCGCCGACCAAAATAGTTGCGGCTCTCTTACCTGATACAGCACCTGCATTTTCCAAGAATTTCTTTAATGCAGGAGTAACATTCTTTCCAAATGAAGAAAGGGGTTCTGCAATAAAAATCAGATAGTCGTAAAGTGTAAGCCGTTTGTCTGTATCGACAGAAACATTTAGGATATCTGACTGAGTACCATTTTGTTCCAATCCTTGGGCGCAACTAGCTGCAATCTTTTTAAGATTATCTGAGTCACTTCCCTTAGGACAAATTAATAAACAAACTTTCATTATATCCTCTAAAAAAAAGATAAACCGACCCCCGTGAAAGAGGATCGGTTATAATAAGTTCCTTAGTTGGATGCTGCCTGATCTTCAAGCCAAGTAGTACCTTCTACACTAGTTGTCTGAGTCTTCTTGATCATAGACTGAATTTCATCATCAGAAGACTTGTTGACCAGAGCCACTACAAGAGAAAGCACCATGAAAATAATGGCAAGCACTGTTGTAGCTTTTGTAATGAAACTTGAACTTCCAGAACCAAAAGCTGAATCTGAGTTGCCACCGAAGATGCCGCCCAGTCCGACACTATTCTGTCCCTGGATGGTAATCAGGAATAGAAGAAGAAGTGCCACAATACAGAATACAACGAGAAGGATAATTCCTAAAACACCCATTTTTTACTAACCTCTATAAATTACTTGTTAAAAGCAATGATAGGGAGGAACTTCTCTACAGAGAGTGAAGCACCGCCAACGAGAGCGCCGTCGATATTTTCCTTAGCCATCAATGCCTTTACATTCTCAGCTTTAACAGAACCACCATACTGTATTATGAGCTTTTCTGCAACATCTTTTGAATACAAACGAGCAACAGTTTCACGAATGAAAGCATGTGCATTGTCTGCATCCTCTGGTGTAGCTGTTTTTCCTGTGCCAATAGCCCATACTGGCTCATAAGCGATAGTGATCTTTGCCATCTCTTCTGGTTTTACACCCTTGAGTCCAACTTCAAGCTGAGCAGTAAGAACTTCTTCGAGCTTTCCACCTTCTCTCTCTTCCAGTGTTTCTCCAACACAAAGATCTACGTCCATACCACACTCAAGAGCAAGAAGAACCTTACCGTTGATGATTTCATTTGTTTCACCATAGTACTGTCTTCTTTCACTGTGACCAAGAATAACTGTATTGACACCAAGATCCTGAAGCATCAAAGGAGAAACTTCACCTGTGTAAGCGCCAGACTTGTGATCAGCCATATTTTCTGCAGCAACAATAATTGGGCTACCCTTTACAGCTTCTACAACACCTGGAAGATCAACATATGGGCATGCGATCATACACTTGCAGTCTGCACCACTTTCCTTGTAAGCATCAGCAAGTTCTTTTGCATACTTCTTTGCTTCGCTTGGAACAAGATTCATCTTCCAGTTACCAGCGATATATGGTCTTCTCTTCTCTGTCTTCTCGAGAGCTTTGATACCAGGAAGAACCTTTCCTTCCAAGAATTCAAGAGAAGCACCACCACCTGTTGAAACGTGTGAAATCTGTGAAGCAAGACCAAACTTATTGATAGCTGCGACACTGTCACCACCACCGACAACAGAAACAGCGTTACTTTCAGCAAGAGCCTTTGCAACAGCTTCTGTACCCTTAGCAAATGCAGCAAATTCAAATACACCCATTGGTCCGTTCCAAACAACGTTCTTTGCCTTCTTCATCTCTTCAACGATTGCAGCAACTGTCTTTGGACCGATATCGAGACCCATAAGTCCCTCTGGAATATCTACACTGTCAACAGCAACAGGAGTAGCGTTTTCATCGAACTTGTCAGCACAGACATGGTCTAATGGAAGGATTACCTTAACGCCCTTCTTTTCGGCAGCAGCCAAGAATGCCTTTGCTGTTTCCTGATAATCATCTTCAACAAGGCTTGTTCCTACGCTGTGGCCAAGAACCTTAAGGAATGTATAAGCCATACCACCGCCGATGACGATAGTATCACATGTCTTTACAAGAGACTCCAAGACACTGATTTTAGAAGAAACCTTGGATCCACCGATGACTGCAACGAATGGATGCTCTGGGTTCTCCAAAAGTGGAGCCATGAACTTGACTTCCTTTTCAATAAGGAAACCAGCAAAAGCAGGTAGATAGTGTGCAACACCTTCTGTTGAAGCATGAGCTCTGTGAGCTGTACCGAAAGCGTCGTTGACATACAAATCACCGTAGCTTGCAAGTTCTTTTGCATATGCTTCGCCGTTTTTCTCTTCATCTGGGTAGAATCTTACATTCTCGAGAAGAAGAACTTCACCTGGCTTAAGAGCCTCAACTTCCTTCTTTACTTCATCTCCGATTACATCTGGAGCAAGCTTGACTGGCTTTCCGAGGAGCTTTTCAAACTCTGCCCTGATAGGAGCCATTGAGAAATCCATGTTCTTCTGTCCCTTTGGTCTGCCATAGTGGGACATCACAACAAGAGAAGCACCATTGTCAAGAATATAGTTGATTGTAGGAAGAGCTGCCTTAATTCTTGTAGCATCTGTAACAACACCATTCTTTACAGGAACGTTAAAGTCAACTCTGATAAGAACTCTCTTACCTTTAAGATCAGCTTCTTTAACTGTATTTAATACCATAATATATTCCTTTTTGAGAAAAAAAGGCCTGCTGAGCAGGCCCTTCGATCAAGTCGAACGACCAGAATCAGCCGTTGACCTTCTTCATGTGAGCAATAAGGTCGAGAACCTTGTTTGAGTAACCGATCTCGTTGTCATACCAAGATACAACCTTTACGAATGTATCTGTGAGAGCGATACCAGCCTTAGCATCGAAGATAGATGTTCTTGTGTCACCGAGGAAGTCGGAAGAAACAACTGCATCTTCTGTGTATCCGAGGATACCCTTGAGTTCGCCTTCACTTGCCTTCTTCATTGCAGCACAAATCTCTGCATATGTAGCTGGCTTAGCAAGGTTAACTGTGAGGTCGACTACAGAAACATCAAGAGTAGGAACTCTCATTGACATACCTGTGAGCTTACCGTTGAGAGAAGGAATAACCTTACCAACAGCCTTAGCTGCACCTGTTGAAGATGGGATGATGTTGCCAGAAGCAGCTCTACCACCTCTCCAGTCCTTCATGCTTGGTCCGTCAACTGTCTTCTGAGTAGCTGTTGTTGAGTGAACAGTTGTCATAAGACCATCAACGATTCCGAAGTTGTCGTTAAGAACCTTAGCGATAGGAGCGAGACAGTTAGTTGTACAAGAAGCGTTAGAAACGAACTGAGTTCCCTTAACATATGTGTCTTCGTTGACACCGCAGACGAACATTGGTGTGTCATCCTTTGAAGGAGCTGACATAACAACATACTTAGCACCAGCATTGATATGAGCCTGAGCCTTCTCCTTTGTGAGGAAGAGACCTGTTGATTCTACAACATACTCAGCACCAACTGCATCCCAAGCAAGTTCATTAGGATCCTTGCATGCTGTAACTCTGATGTGCTTACCATTAACGATAAGTTCAGACTTCTCTGTATCTGCTTCAATTGTTCCCTCGAACTGGCCATGCATTGTGTCATACTTGAGCATATATGCAAGATAATCTACTGGGCAGAGGTCGTTGATTCCAACAATCTCAACATCTGGGCGGTTCATTGCAGCGCGGAAGACAAAACGTCCGATTCTTCCAAAACCATTAATACCAACTTTCATGTTAATTCTCCTTATACATGACGACATCAAATTAGATAACAATTTATCCGAATATGCGGCTTTTCTATTACCACATTTATGCTCTTTAATCAATACAGTGAATATAACTATCCTTAAAAGAAAAGACAAATTCACATAATTTCATAAACCGATTAACTTTTGAGGGATAGTTTAGTTAACACTTCTTCCTGTTCTTTCAACATTTCCTCTTTTTCAAAGTCATTTGTCTTATGATCCAAGCCCCTGAGATGAAGGATGCCATGCAAAAGCAGTCTAGAGAGTTCTTCCTCATTTTTTACTCCAAACTCCTCTGCATTTCTTCTCATAGTATCCAGGGATATAAAGATATCACCCATTTCCTCATTGTTAAGAAAATCTACATCTTCTTCCTCAAAAGAAATAGGGAAAGACGGTGCATCATCCAAGCGGAATGTGAGAATATCTGTAGGAGCATCTATCTCTCTATATTCCCTATTTAATTCCTGAATCTCATTATCTGTAACAAAAGTGACGGAGAAATCTCTCTTTTCTCCATAGTAGGCTACAATCTTTTTCAGAATGGCCCTGACTTGTTTTAAATCAACTTTTTCTTCTGTTTCATTTTCTACGTAATACATTCTCAGTCCTTATCATTATCATAGCTGATTCTATGGTGGTCTCTTCCAAAGAGTGGAGGAATAAAGGCTTCCTTAAGTTTCTTAAGGTCAGTCATAGTAAGATTGGAGTTATCAAGCTGGCCATGGGCAATCTTGTCAGAAATTATTGAGTTGATGAACTTTTCATATTTCTGATGGTTTGGCCTGTTGATGGTCCTTGTGGCAGCTTCAACACAGTCTGCAAGCATTACTATTGCAGACTCTTTTGTTGACGGTACGTTGCCGTCATACATAAAGTCTTCCTTTTCAACAACATTATTCTTACTTGCGTTCTTTACAGCTTCGTTATAGAAGAACCTTATGAGGTCGTTTCCATGGTGCTCTCCTATAATATCCAACACTTCCTGAGGTAGTCCTATCTCCTTACCCTTCTCTGTTCCAAGTCTTACATGGCTCTTGATGATAGATCTTGAAAGCTGGGAAGAAATAGAGTCATGGGCGTTTTTATCATTTTGGTTCTCAATAAAGTATTCTGGGTGAACCATTTTTCCAATATCATGATATCTAGCACCTACCAGAGTAAGTTCTGCATTTGCACCGATGGCGACAGCTCCGGCATATGCCAGATCCGAGACATTCTTTACATGGTTATAAGTTCCCTGTGCAACTTGTGAAAGCTGAGTCAAAACGGCGTTGTCATTATAAGCCAACTCCATAAGTCTCTGCTTTGTAGGGATGTTGAACACTTTCTCGAGTACAGGAAGGAGTATTGAATAAACAATAAAAGAAAGAAGGATATTTACTGTCGCAGCAATAGAATCCACTACAATATCCATTATTCCGATTTCTCTGTATATGCCGAAGAACATGGTGATAAGGGCAGAATAAAGCATACATAATAGACATAGCACAATGGTATGGAACCTGCCTTTATCATTCTTTATGGATATATTTACTGCAGAGGCAGCCATGACTATATAGAAAAATGACATCAATTCAGATGTAGGCCAAAGTGTGTAGAGTGCTGCAAAAACAAGAGTTCCAGCAAGGCCATAAATACGTCTATTGGTAATAGTGGTGCCAACCATCCCTATAATAAAGAAAGGCATAAATGAAGCGATTTCAGTTCGCCCTTTATTGACCATGGTCCAAGAGATGAAGAATGCAAAGAGCATGCATACATCAATTACAGAAAGCATTATCAATGTATATTGGGCCTTTCTATATGAGTATGGAACCAATGAAAACTCATATATAAACCAAAAGATCAAGACAAAGGCCACCAGTATAACTCTAGGTAACACAGAAAGCGGAGAAATATTAAATACTTTCTTAGTATTAAGTATCTCTAGAATATTAAGCTGCTCTTCAGTGACCAAGGTATCTGTCTTAAGGATGTAATCACCCTTCTCTATCTTAACGACCACAGGTTCAACTCTATTTCTGGCACTGTCCACCTGAATCTTTGTATATATTTCATCGTATATGATGTTTGGCTTTATGATCATCTGCGAAAGATCAGCAATCAGCTGCATTTCATCAAAGGCCAAATTAGAGTAATTCTGTACCAAATATTGATAAATAGAAGACCTAAGGGAAGTAAGAGTAGTACACTCACCTATTCCTATTTCTTTATTTTCTAAGGAATAAGGAAGATCCGTAGAACTCTCCACTACTATCTTTTTCTTTCCTTCCTGAAGCACGTGGGCTATATCAGATTCCTGAAAGACTCCCTTTCTAATAAAGTAATCTACAGTCTCTCTGGTAAGTGCCGCAACCTTCTCGCCTCCGTCACCGATCTTGGTGGCAAGAATAATGTATCCCTTCATCGCCTCACTGATGTCTTGTGATATCTCACCAGTCTTTGAATATTCATCTATTAAAGAATATAGATTTTCACTAGTGTTCTTCATCTCCATAGTTGCACTATAGGAGTATGTGAAGTATGGAATGACCTTCGCCTCAGCTTCATCTTTTAGTTTCTCTGTAGATTCTTCATCAATAAAGGTAAAAGCAATAGGAGAAATCAAATCTTCATCGCTAAGCTCATTGGCTTTATATTCCCTTGTGGTCTTTACAGAGAGAAGCATATTGGAAGAGAGGAAAATTGGTATTCCCACACCAAGAATTAAAGAAATGACCATCAATGATATAAATGCAGAAAGTTGCACTTTTGAAAATAGAGTAAAATCAATGGGTAATTTCTTTTTATTTGCCATCATTCTCCTCCAGGGAATAAGCCTTGACTATTTCCCTAACAATACGGGACCTGACCGTATCCCTATGGGAGAATCTTACCACAGAGAGAGACTCTATTCCACAAAGTATACTCATTGCTTCCGTAAATCCACTGTCACTCTTTTTGGGGAGATCTATCTGTGTAGGGTCTCCTGTAATGACAGCTGTACTTGATTCTCCGATACGTGTAAGGAACATTCTCATCTGTCCACTAGTAGTATTCTGGGCTTCATCAAGTATTACCACACTGTTATTTAGACTTCGTCCCCTCATATAAGCCAGAGGAGCTATTTCTATGGTACCGTTCTCTTCTAGTCTTTTTATCTGCTGGGGATTAAGAAGAAGATCCATAGCATCATACAAAGGTCTTAGATATGGGTTTAGTTTCTGTGATAAATCTCCAGGTAGAAAACCAAGAGACTCTCCGGCTTCTACAACAGGACGAGTCATGACAATCTTGTTTTTTCTTCCACTGAATACTTCTTCCAGGGCATATGCAATGGCAAGAAATGTCTTTCCTGTTCCTGCTGGACCTGAAGCAAAGATGATCTGATTGGAGGCAAGAGCATTAATAAACTCCTTCTGATTCTTTGTCTTAGGCCAAACTGTCTTACCCAAGACAGAGATCGTCTCCTTTACGACTCTGTCTTTATTGGTTACTTCTACCTTTTCTTCTTCTTCCAATTCTTGACTAACGGCCTGAAACTCCATATATATCTCGCCTTCATCAAGGACACCTCTTTCCCTACCCTTCTCCTCTAGTCGCTTCATCAACGGTAAGAACTTATTATTGTTACGGAATATAGTGAGACTATCTCCCCTTACAGCCAAATCAGAGCCTAGAATCAATTCAAGATAAGAGAGATTTCTATCATTAGGACCAAGAACGCTTTCAGCGCTATCGTCTCCAAATACATATGTTTCAGCCATTACTATATTCTCTCCCATACCAAAGAGCCATCATCTCCCTTCACTTGTCTCCAGTTTTCTTCAACCTTCAGATCAGGCATAGTCTTCCAGGACAAAAATACGGAAAGTGATGGCTGGAGTGTATATACACTACCACCTGTCACATAGGATTTTACAATCTCAGTGGAGTATTTGCAATTAAGGTTCCAGTCTTCCATTACATGTATCGCTTCCAAAGATATGGAACGAAGTATAAACGAAGTATTATTTCTTCCATCTCCAAAGAAATCCATACTTCTAGACAAATCATTAATTAGTGAGGAGAAAGAGAACTTGTCTGCTACAAAATATGAACCGATGTTCCTGTTTTCGGTTATAAAGGAAAGCTGAAAATCCAAGAACTCTGCAATAGAGAACTTTATCTGTGGTTCAAGAGTAAATGAGGATCTATTTTTCTCTCTATTAAGGAAATTTAAGGATGACTTGAGGGTAAATGACAAGAATACTCTTCCCTTCCAGAACTGTACACTCTTTGAGTTGATGTCAGTCTTGAGTGTTACTTTCTCCAGTTCAATCTTATTCTCTTCAACAGAAGAATATACAATAGAAGAGGAAACAGTATCCATTTTTATATTTGTAGTAAGGTAATTAAACCAATTCTTTTCCCCAGCTGAATTCTCAGGAACATAATCCACCTTCTCTTCTATGCTCCATTTTTTGTTTTCAGTAAAGAGAGACAAAGAACCGTATAACCTCAGTTTTTTACTGTCAAATTGACCTGTAAAGCTTTCAAAGCTATAGATAGATTCAAGTGATGCGCTGATATTGTGTGCATTGACAGCCAACTTAAGATTACTTTTTTGCGGCTGTATTTTGTCATCCACCTCTTTAAAACTCCAGGAGAATGATAAAGAGAATATGTTGTATGCATAAGATATAGAGGGATTGATGGCATATGAAAGCGGTGGTAGGACAAAGGAAACTTTGCCGCTAAATTTACCAAGGCTAGTATCGAAGGATTTAGAGAACTGTAGTTCATGTGTCTTGACAGATGATTTATCCCAAGAGAATGGAGTCTCTTCCCTTTTGTTGTTCTCCTTTATATTTCCACTTTTGTAAAACTTCTCTTCAGATACATCGTCCAATGTATATAGTTTTAATGATAAGTTATATGTCAGATAGATATATGGAATTGAAATAGAAAGATTGTTCGTTACTGATATATTCTCTTTTCTAGTATTACTATCATAAGAACTATAAACACTTTTTGTATTCTTCAAGGAATATGAGGGAGTCAAAGTATCCTTGACTGTAAGATAATCTCCTAACCCTCCGTTAAGCGTAGCTTTACCAGAGAATACATAGGAGGAACCAGCACCTTTTTCTTCCCCAGCTGTGTATGATTTGTTATCAAGAATATCACCGGAGAAAGACCAACCTAGGTTAATATATGTCTTGTTGCTTTTTGAATCTTTCTTTGCGTCTGTACCTGTAAATGAATACTTATCTCCCAAGAGAGGATCTACACTCTCTTTCCTCTCTTCTTCTTTCTCTTCTGTGTTTTCTGTACTTGTCTCTTTTTGGATATTGGTCTTTAAATCTAGGAGAGAACCTGAAAGAGAAAAAGAGAGAGAGGGAGACACTATCTCAGAAATCAGGAACTCATCCTTTGAAGAGTTATAATTATAAGTCTCTTTAATAGATAGATTCTTCAAGCTCAATGAAGAGAGCAAGAAACCAGTATACTTTCCAGGTAGACTCCATGAGCCTGAAAGAGACCTGGAGTATGAAGAAATAGAGCTTTTGTCCTTAGGCAAAGTTGTCTCTTCTCCCAACAATGGGCTGATTGAGAAACCTGTAAGACGGGAAGAGAAGTCTCTTAATACATATTGGTCTGAGTAAAATGGGTAGCTGGCCTTGATGTTGAAGCCCCATGCAGATAACTCTATTGAGTTCTCACCGTAGAACCTGAACTTCTCGTTAGTTTTCTTCACAGGAGATGTGTATCCGATACCATCTAGGAACTTTATCTTTAGCTTGCCGTCGAATAGATTAAAAGCGCCATCAAGGGCGGCATGAAGTCCACCGTTAGGAAGAGAAGTTCCATTGGAACCAGAATATGAGTCGATTAAGAGAGCTAGATGACTCTTTGTCCTACTTACCCAAGAAGAGAAACTGTCCTCATCCTCTTCTTCACCATAGTAAAAACCTTTAGGGACAAAGGAACTTTGGTCATCTGTAGACTTGAGGATTGCTGAGAATGAACTTGATTCATCAACTTCTTCAAGCTCCGGATAATTACCGAAGATTTCAAATGTAGTATTTACAAAGGCACCTTTGTTAGAGTTAAAGCCAAAGACAGGATTACCCAGTATTCTAGACCCAGGATAAAAGAAGAATGGCATGTAGAATATAGGTACTCTTCCTATGTTGAAAAATACAGAAGAAAGGAACATATCTTCTCCAGGAAGAATGGCGATACGGGACGCGGAGATAGAAGAATAAGCTGAATCAGGGTTTGAAGTAATATATCCTTCATCATAAAGCATATAACCGGATGAAGAATAAGAGAGAGTTTCACCTGTAGTGTAGAAGGAAACACTTTCATCTTCACTATTTTTTCTCTCAGTCTCCGTAGTTCCTCCGCTGATTATAAAGTCACCCTTTTCCCATAGAAGAGAAAAAACATCTGCGTTGATCTCCTGAATTGCTGCGTCTTTGCTATTATCTTTAAATACGACAGTACCCAGTGCAGTTATCTTTTTATTTTCTGTGTCAAGAATTAAAGAAGATGAAGAGAGGGTCTTAGGCATTTCTTCCCCATACTGGAATGATATAGATACATTTCCTTCAAGAATCATAGTACCGTCAACTTCCCTTAGGTTATCGGCATTATTGATCCGAAGAGTATATTTAGTCTCTTCACTCTCCTCTTCTTCAACTTTTACAGTTACTTCCTCAAGTCCCAATGCTTCAAAAAGCCTGCTTCTTATTTCAGCATCACTTCCACTTGTCTCTACTCCCCTTTCCTTTGCAATGGACTTTAAGACCTCTCCTTCGGCAAACAAAATGGTTTCTCCGCTAAGGGAGAAAGCCCAAGAGAGGGAAAAGAGAAAACATAACAATAGAAGTAATAATCTTTTCTTCAACGTAGGAATTTCCTTAAAAAGTATCCAGTGTAACTGGCTTTGGAGTCAACAATTCTTTCAGGCTCGCCTTCAGCAACTATAGTTCCTCCTCCGTCTCCGCCTTCTGGACCAAGATCAACTATCCAGTCTGCACACTTGATCACATCCAAGTTATGCTCAATGACAACTACAGTATTTCCTTGGTCTACTAAGGTCTGCAACACCTCCAATAGTTTTTTTACATCTGCAAAATGAAGACCTGTAGTAGGCTCATCCAAGATATAAAGAGTCTTACCTGTCTGGATTTTTGAGAGTTCCAAAGCAAGTTTTACTCTTTGTGCTTCACCTCCACTGAGAGTAAGGGCACTTTGCCCTAGTTTAACATAATCCAAGCCTACATCCATCAGTGTCTTAAGTTTTCTTCTGATCTTTGTATGTGCAGAGAAGAACTCATAGGCTTCAGCTACTGTCATATCCAAGACTTCACTTATATTCTTTCCTTTATATGTAACAGCCAATGTCTCTTTGTTATACCTCTTTCCACCACAGACATCACACTTTACATATACATCAGATAAGAAGTGCATCTCGATTTTTATAGTTCCGTCACCAGAGCAGTTTTCGCACCTTCCACCAGGGATATTGAAAGAGAAACGGCCTGCATTATATCCTCTGGCCTTGGCTTCAGGAAGAGATGCATATAGCTCTCTGATAGGGCCGAAGAGATCGATGTATGTAGCTGGGTTGGATCTTGGGGTTCTGCCGATAGGGCTCTGGTCAATAGCCACAAGCTTGTCGATGAACTCCAATCCCTCTATCGATTCATATCCATCTTTCTTTTCTTTCTTTTTAAAGAGCTTTCTTTTTACTGCTGGCTGAAGTATTTCATTTAAGAATGTGGACTTACCTGAGCCTGAGACTCCAGTAATACATACGAACTTTCCAAGAGGAATCTCTACATCGATGTTCTTCAGGTTATTCTTACAGCAGCCCTTTACTCTGATACTCTTTCCATTTCCCTCTCGCCTTATTTCAGGAACGTCGATAGTCATGGAGTGAGATAAATAACGGCCGGTAATGGAATTAGGGTTCTTTTCAATTTCTTCAGGAGTTCCCTTTGCTATTATTTCTCCTCCCCTGTCTCCGGCTCCAGGCCCAAGGTCAACTACATAGTCTGCCTCTCTGATTGTATCTTCGTCGTGCTCTACAACGAGGACAGTATTGCCAAGGTTCTTCAGTCTTTTAAGAGTGTCTATAAGCTTTTGGTTGTCTCTCTGATGTAGTCCTATACTAGGTTCATCCAAAACATACAAAACACCTGTGAGGGCTGAGCCGATTTGGGTGGCAAGTCTTATTCTCTGGCTCTCTCCGCCACT
>CAMEQB010000032.1 GCA_945932505.1 uncultured Spirochaetales bacterium | reverse complement strand
TATACGGGGATGGTTACAGATAGCGGCAGATTCCTCTATGACTCTGTTTCCAGCCGTACCCATACTATTGCAGCTTTTCTCTTGGAGAGGAATTTTGACAGAAACGATATTTTCAGAAACTTATATGTAGAGGACCTGGAGAGTGTAAAGAGAAAGCTGTCGTTTATGGAGAGAATTAAGTTTACATACAACAATGTGGCATACGTCTACTCCACAAAGGAAGATGTGGCGAAGATGGGCGTCTCTCCCTTTTCCGTCTCGAGAGGCATGGTAAATACCATGGCCAATCTGAAAGGAGTACATGTTTGGGCCAACTTCACTGAAGATGGAGACAAGGTCTTATGTGAACTTAGAAGCGACAGCTATGACATAAATAAAATCGCAAAAAAGTATGGAGGAGGGGGCCATCTTAAAGCCAGCGGTGCCACCCTTGGTGATAGAAATGAAGCAGAAAAGATGCTGAAGGATTTAGATAAACTGGTGGAGGAAAGCATATGATTAGTGTAAAAGAAGTGATTCTAAATAAAATAAAAGAGTACGACTCTATAGTAATCGGAAGGCACTTCAGACCAGATGGGGATGCCGTCGGCTCAACTATGGGACTTGGCCGTATTATTTCTCTTACTTTTCCTGAAAAAAAGGTTTATCTCTCCAATAATGATAAGAGTGATTATATGGCATTCCTTGGGGATACAAGTGAGCTGATAGAAGAAGACATTATTAAGAATTCTCTTGTCATCGTCATCGATACCGCTACAGAAGACAGAGTCTCGGATGATAGGATTTTAAATGGAAAGGAAGTAATAAAGATCGACCACCATATTGAAGTTGCACCCTATGGGAATATTTCCTGGGTTGAAGATTGGAGAAGTAGCTCCTGTGAGATGATAGCTTCGTTCTATGAAGAGTTTTCTTCTGTCCTTAAGATAGACACAACTGCTGCAACCTCAATCTACGCAGGAATGGTGACAGATAGCGGCCGATTCCGTTTTTCGTCCACTTCCTCTGAGACGCTGAGGCTGGCTGGGGTAATGGTTGGAAAGGGTGTGGATGTAGAGAGACTACAAGCTAATCTGGACCTTAATGACTATAACTTTTATAAATACCAGGCTGATGTATTTTCTAAGATAGAAATGACGGAAAATGGTGTCGCTTGGCTCTATGTGGATAAGGAAATGCAAAAAAAGTGGAACTTAAGCCGTGAAGACGCCAGTGAAAGCGTGGGTTTCATGAGTGGCATCAAGGGCTCAATATGTTGGATTGCTTTTATAGAAAACGATGACGGCACTATAAGAGTTAGACTACGTTCCAGGTTCATGACAGTTAATAAGATAGCAGAGAAGTATCATGGAGGAGGACACGACAGGGCAAGTGGCGCCACATGCTACAGCAGAGAAGAGGTGATGGCCCTGGTTAAGGATGCTGACGAAGCTACAAGGATATTTAAAGAAAGCGGAGAGTATTGGGTATGAGGATACTTGCAACAAATGATGACGGAATATTTGCAGAAGGCTTCAAGCACCTTGTATCATGGGCTACGAAGATAGGTGAAGTAACTATTTGTGCTCCCAAGGGACAGCAGAGCGGGAAATCACAGTCCTTGAACCTACATTCTTCTTTTGAAGTAAAGAAAGTGGAGTACCCAGGAGTAGAGGAAGCTTATTATGTGGACTCAACTCCTGCAGATTGCGTCCGCTTCGCTTTCGATGTGTTGGGACACTTTGATCTAGTACTAAGTGGAGTCAACTGTGGATACAATATCGGGGACGATATAGCATACTCAGGAACTTGTGGCGCTATGTTCGATGCAGCCTTCTGGAACTCAAAGGCCATTGCATTCTCTTGCTCATTCTCATCTTACGATTCTTTTCCCAAGTATATCGATAGAGTCTGGGAGTGTTTCGAGAGCTTTAAGCTCCTAGATAAAGCTGACTTATGGAACGTAAATTTTCCCGATATAGTGGAGGGCATTGCTTTTACTCGTCAGGGCGGAGCATATGTTCAGGATCATTTTCATAGAGTAGAGGGAGATATATGGACACAGAGAGGGTACTACATAGATAAAGAAAGAGAGAACGAAGGGAAATTAAATGCAGAGAATAAGACCCATGACTCGGATATCTATGCAGTAGAGAAGAAAAACATGATATCCATCACTCCGATGATTGTCGATAGGACAGACTATAGAGCTCTAGAGGAAGTGAAAGACAAGAACATTATTCTTTAGTACTGGTGCCATCAGAAGAGCTTTATAATCTCTTATCAGCATCGCCAGCGATATATGAAATTTACTCTGCTCTTCTTTGTTGGGGGGCGGAGTCTTTTAAAATACAGTTGATAGATAATTTCCAGCTACTTTTTTTATGGATTAAAGATTACTCTTTTGGGGATATAAAGGTAGGTAAGTTCGATATCTATTTACTATTGAAGAACCCAGTACTCATTGAATACTTAAATGTTGATAGTGTAAACACCATTAAAAGATTTCAAAATATAGAGAGGCATTTGTTATTTTTCAATTGCTAAACCGTAAGCTATCTACGACGTAGGCCGCTTATATAGTTTCTTTCACTGTTTTATATTTCAGCTTGGATATGTAAAATTAAAAAAGGCAAAGTAAACGTAATATTCCAACTCTGAAACTGTTTTAGTTTAAGTAACCGCCATAGACTACTTATAGGAGAGATTAAATGAAAAAGGCGGTTATTATCTTACTCGTGGCATTCTTTGCCCTTTCTACAGTATTTTCTACAGCATTCATCTCAGTCAATGATTTGGAAGCAGAAAAAGTAACAGAGACTAAAGACTATGACGGCGTCATCTTGATCGCCACCCCAGACAAATACATGACAATTGAGATGCTTGATGATGGGAGAGAAGCTGGAGACGGAGAAGTCTTCAATGGAAGAATAAAGCTTGAAGGAAGCGGCAAGAGCAGCCAGAGAGCAATTAAGTTCGAAGCCTTGAAGGGTGAAGTCTTGAAAGTTTACCTTAACTCATCTTCTAAGACAGAAGCCAGAACTCTTGTTATTGCAGACATGGCAGGCGCTCAGGTTGGTGCCATCACTGCTCCAGTAGACGGAGGAGAAGTAGGAATCGGGACATTCGAAATCCCTAGTGATGGAACATTCTACCTCTGGTCCAAGAAGTCTGGAATCAACATCTATATGCTTATTGTGGAGTAAAAGATGAAAAAAGCCTTCGTTATCTTTACGCTGTTGTTTTTCTCATGTTTCATGATGTTTGCTTCTTCCGATATCGCTCCTCCCGAGGTAAAAAGCGTAGAAAGAGGAAGCGACGATGAGAAAAAAATGTATGTCTACTTCGACTTTGAGACAGCAAGTGGTAAAGGTGAGAAGGCTATTGTCAAGTTATATGACAAAGAAATGAAGGAGCTTGATTCCAAAACTGTAGGAAAAAGCAAGAAGAATGAGAAGAAGACTTATTTTAAGCCTTCCAAGTCAGGAACCTACTATATAGAAGTTATTGGAATCAAAGGTGGTGAAGAGTATCCCAGTACTCTTTTCAGTGTGAATTGGAGTTATCCTTTAGCCACTCCTGAAGTGAGCTTGATCAATGAAGGAAACGAAACCATCAAGGTCCAGTGGAATAGTGTCAACGAAGCTGAAGAGTACTCTGTGACTATAAACGGTACTGAGTATAAGACTAAGGAGACTGAAATGGTGTTCACTGACCTAATAGAGGGAGAGAAATACTCATTCTCAGTCTCTGCTTTCCGTGATGGCGAGAGAAGCGAAGCACCAGTAGTCTACAAAACAGCAAGAAAAGAGAAAGACAGGGGATGGAACTTTACTCGATTCGGTCAGTCTACAAAAGAAGCTCTCAACACTTATAATATAATAGATAGCGACGAATTGGAGTTGGAGCTTAACTCTTGCTCCGTCACCCTTAGCGGAGACGTTTCAGAGAAGGGTGGAAAGTATACTTCTCTTCATGACGGTATCTCTTACTACTACACTGTAATTGATCCAAAGAGTGAGAACTTCTCCCTTTCTGCCACTTTCGTCGTCGATTTTATCAATCCCACTCCTGACGGGCAGGAAGGCTTCGGTATTATTGCCATGGATTCAATAGGAGAAGACGGAGTCAGCAGCACAAACCATTACACAAACTCAGCCTCCTTAATAGCATTTAAATATGAAGGCTGGATTAATGGAGTAAAATATTCATCCAAAGATACTCTCGGCTCCCGCTTTATTACAGGAATTACAAAAGAGAGTATAGAGAGGGGAGAAGAAGCTATAACAGAGTCTGCTGTATCTCTCTCTGAAGCCTATAGCTATGATAAAGATGACCTCATAAAGAAAGGAAATGAGTATAGGTTGACCTTGTCTCTAGATAATACAGGATTCCACTGTGTTTTAAACGGTGAAGATCACATTCTCTATATGGGACGAGAGGAACTGACTGTAATAGACGAAGACCATATATATGTAGGCTTCTCTGTTGCCCGCGGCTGTAATGTAAGAGTAAAAGATGTTGTACTCACTACATCAGACCCAGCCCTTGACCCCGTTGGAGTATCGAAGCCAAAAGACATAATTCCTTATGAAGTGAAGATCGAGTCACCTTCCACTTGGGCAGAAGGACCTTATCTATTTACTCTCCACTCTAATAGTGATGGTAGGGCTGAAGTAATAGATAAGAGAGATGGAACAATTCTTTTGTCATCATTTCCTGTAAAGAAGGGTGTCGATACTTCTGGATACATTGCTCTATGTGATGGTGTTACTCCGATAAATGTTATTTTTACTCCAGACGAGAGTGTTAATGATGGTGAAGTTTCATATGGAGTATGGAATGAGAAGGGAAGGCTGGAAGAATGCTTGGAGCCTATAGTTATTGGGTACGATATTGAGAAAAAGAGCTATGATAGTGATATCCTCTATGTTTCGCCTCTTGGAAAGAGGGACGGAGAGGGAACAAAAGAAAACCCATTAGATATCTACAGTGCCATCAAGTTCTCGAAGCCAGGAACAGAGATCATACTTGAAGACGGCATGTATGATATAAACGAAAGACTGAGAATAGAGAGAGGAAACAGTGGAACAAGAGGCGAGTATAAGACACTGAAGGGAGAGGGAAATGTGGTACTGGATTTCTCTCACTCCTCTCATGGCATGGAATTATGGGGTGATTATTGGATTCTCTCTAATTTCACTATACGTAACACTATTGATGGAAAGAAGGGCTTACAGATAGCTGGGGACCACAATATAGTGGAGTTCATCACAGCTGAATTCTGTGGTGACACAGGTATCCAGATAAGCGGCTCTTCTCAGGATTCTAAAGATAAGTGGCCAAAAGACAATTTAGTCCAGTACTGTATCTCCCACGACAATAGTGACAGCGCCATGAATAATGCAGACGGCTTTGCAGCTAAGCTTACTGTAGGGGAAGGAAATAGATTTCTTGGCTGTGCTTCATATAATAATGCAGACGACGGCTGGGATCTGTTTTCTAAGATAGAAACAGGAGCTATAGGGAAAGTAATAGTCGAGAAGTGCATTGCATTCAATAACGGAGTACTATCTGACGGAAGAAGCGGTGGAGACGGCAACGGCTTCAAGCTGGGAGGCGACGGAATCGGAGTTGAGCATGAGCTAGTCGACAGCATCGCTTTTAACAACCTTTCAAACGGAGTTACAAGTAATTCAAACCCAAAGTGTAGAGTCATTAATGTCATTTCTTGGAATAACTGGGGTGCAAATATTACGCTATATGGAAAGGGAATTGGAGAAAGAGACTTTGTGCTGGAAAATGTTATTTCCCTTCACGGCGGAAGCAGCGACAATATAGCAGAAGAAGAAAGCCTATATAAAGAAAACACATATCTATGGGATGGAGAGAGAAGTTGTAATAGTAAAGGACGTGTAGTTGACGACTCTGTTTTCCTTTCCACAACGTTCTCTGGCTTTGAAATGAGAGAGAATGGAATCGATATGGGTGATTTCTTGAGACTAAAGACAGAGTTTGACTTCTCCGTCTCTCTGCGGAAAAATATATAGTTGTCTGAGATTGGTTTTTCTTTGCTTTTCGCAATATTGGCATTATTATATTTGGTATGAAAAAAATCAAAGTCAATATTGATGGAAGTAATTTAGAAGTAGAGAAGTACTCTACTATTCAAGATGCCCTTGCCTTGAAAGGCTTAGTTGAAAAAGACAAAGCCTATAACTATTTGGAAAACCCAATAGTAGGGGCAAAGGTAAATGGTGAAACAAAGGGCTTGAGAGATGTCCTTACTTCCACATCAACTATAGAGCCCATTTATGTATTTGAAAGCTTGGGACGAAGGATCTATCGTCACTCCATTTGTTTTCTTCTATCCTACGCTTCAACTCTAGTTGTTCCTGAGAGACATTTGGTTATTGGTCATTCTCTCGGTGACGGCTTCTATTTCTCTTTTGAAGACGATGCGTTTTTAGACCAAGTCACAGTGGAGAAAATAAGAGTTGAAATGGAGAGGTTGGTCAGAGACTCTGTTGATATTGAATATGAGACCTTAAGTGGGGAAGAAGCAATGGAGACTCTTGCCCAAAGAGGAAACGAGAAGACAAGACTTCTCCTTTGCTCAAAGAATAAGAGTTCTGTCAATGTATATAGAATAGGATCCTATATACAGCTATCTTATGAGCCTATTGTCCCAAATACTTCTATGCTCTCTCTATGGGAGCTGAGAAAGTATGGGGAAAAAGGTATGCTTCTAAGGTATCCAGTATCCCAGAATGTTAAGGAAATGCAGAACTTCAGAGATAATCCCCTCCTATTTAAAGTCTTTGAAGAGTACAAGTCATGGGGAAAGGTACTTGGTGTAAAGAGCCTGGGAGAGATGAATCGAGTCACAGTCCAAGGGGGAGCAAGAGAGTACGTTAAGCTCTGCGAAGACCTACACAGAAGGAAAATCGCCTCTATTGCAGACAAAATCAAAGAGAAGGGAGCAAAGATAGTCTTTGTTGCTGGCCCTTCCTCCTCAGGAAAGACGACATTTGCCAAGAGATTATCGGAAGAGCTGAAACTACTAGGCTTCAAGCCATTTAAGATTTCTCTCGATGACTACTATAACCCACCTTCAATGGCTCCTCTTGATAAAGAAGGAAAGCCTGATTTGGAGGCCTTGGAGGCATTGAATGTAGATTTGATCGACTCGAATATGGAGTCGCTCTTGGAGGGAAAACCGGTAAATCTACCTCAATATGACTTCAACACTCATATAACTACATTCAGTCCGGTTCCTGTACAGATGGAAGAGAAGACCATTATGGTTGTGGAGGGAATCCACGCACTGAATAAGAGAATAACAGAGGGAATAGACCAAAGATATATCTTCAAAGTCTATATCTCTGCCCTCACTCATATTAATCTTGATGACAGTAACCGTATCTCAACATCAGACAACAGGTTACTTAGGCGCCTTGTACGAGACTACAGGACCAGGGGAATGAGTGCAGAGAGGACTCTGAACATGTGGCCTAGCGTCACAAGAGGGGAGAGTGCCCATATTTATCCTAATCAGAATAATGCGGACGTAATGTTCAACAGCGCCCTGGACTACGAGATAGGTGTACTTTCTACATATGTCATCCCTCTATTGTCTGCAGTAGGAAAGGATGAGGGACCGGCTTACACTACTTCAAGAAGGCTTCTTTCTTTCTTGGAGAATGTCTATCCGATTCCAGGTTCCTTTGTTCCTTCAGATTCTCTCCTAAGGGAGTTCATCGGAGAATCAGACTATGAACATTAGTCACTTTGTCCTTTCTGTATAAAAAGAGAGGGTGCAAATGTTGACGATGACTACTTTGAAGGCGAACATATTATTGTGATTCCCCTTTGATTGTCCTATTTCGGGCTTCCGCCGGAGAGTTTTCTTCGGCGGAATTCGTTTGTTATGGTCTTGCTTAGTTTTAGTGTATATACTTTCCCTATAATAGAAATAAGGAGACGATGATGCACCTATTTATTTCAATGCTTTCTTTTCTGTCTGCATTGGTACTTATCATTATTCTCTTTGCTTCTGACTATAACAAAAGTGACAAGACATGGAAGTCTTTCTCCGCCATGGTTTTGTTCTATATAGGTTATGATCTGATTCTTTTTTTTGGCAATCTCTCGTCAAATCAATTGCTAGCTTCTTTTGCTCGTTTTACTGCAGTCTGCTGTGCTGTCCTTGCAGTCTTTGAGTTCCATTTTTATCTCATATGCTTTTTTAGAGAGAAAAAGATGGTTGAAATACCAGATACAACTAAATTTGTAGGTGGCTTCGGCATCGTATTCCTCATTATTTGGACTATTTACAATGTATTCTTTGAAACCAGGAATGGCGGCATATCTATAAGCATAATGAAAATTCTGGGATATTTGAGACTTTGTATGGTCATTCCAGACTTTTTCTTTGTCTGGAGGAGAAGTGAACTCATTGGCAGAAAGACAGCGGCAATTTGGTGCTCCCATCTTATCCTTCCGTCTCTGGCAAGCTTTATCGATGCTGAAATCGGCTCTTCCTCCTCTTTCTTTATAATAACAATGTCTGTGCTTTTGATTTATATCACTATAAACCAAGAGACTGAAATGGCTATCATAGAGCAGAAGATAGATCTTGAGAAAAAGGAAAGAGAGCTGCAGGACGTTAAGCGTCATGTAATGATCAGCCAGATTCAGCCCCACTTTATTTATAATGTATTGAATATAATATGCATCCTCTGCAGAAGAAACCCGAAGGAAGCTGCAAGGACTACAAGGCTTTTTGCAAAATATTTGAAGATGAACGTAGAGTCATTGAAGAAAGATAAGCCTGTTCCTTTTAATGAGGAGCTTTCCCATGCAAGGACATATCTTAAACTGGAAAAAGTAAGATTCCGCGACGAGTTGGAGATTTCATATGACATTGGACCAAGAAACTTCTGTCTTCCAGCCCTCTCTTTGCAGCCTATGGTTGAGAACGCTGTAAAGCATGGATTATGTATGAAAGAAGAAGGAGTAGGGCATTTAAATATCTCTACAAAAGAAGACGGTACCAACTGGTATGTCATTGTTTCTGACGATGGCGTAGGTTACGACACCAAAGAAAAGAAGAAAGATGACGGAAGGACACATATCGGAGTCGATAACACAAAGATAAGGATCGAGATGATGTGCCATGGAACTATGGACTCATTTTCTATCCCAGGAAAGGGAACCAACGTAGTCATGACTATTCCGAAGTTTTATGACTCCAATTGCCTCAAGGAAGATAGAGTTTGGGAAAAGGAGGAAGACGACATATGACACCTTTAGAGAATATGTGGATCGAACTCTATATGGCTTCTTTAATCGCCATACTCTATCTATTGGGATGCAGAGGCAAGAAAGAGAAGTTTACAGCTTCTTGGTATTATAAGTATTCTCTCATTGTAGAGTTTTCAGTTTTAACTACAGATATATTCCTATGGTTCTGTGAGTACACGGGAAAGGGAATATTCCTTTTATATGAAATAGATTGGACTGTCAACTTTATTCTATATATTCTCTTGGTTTTATTGTATTCACTCTATCTCTATGCATACATTAATGAGAACTACGAGATCAAGATAGAATATCCAATCCGATATTTTGGTGCTGTAGCAGGGATTTCTCTGATTCTCTGGATATCAAGTTATTGGAATGATTGGTTTTTTACACTTAATAAGGCCTTCTATCCAGAGTATAATCATATTTATTTCTTTATCGCCATCTTGATATTCTGCCTATTGCTTCCAGATGCAACCATCTTTTTTAAGATAAGAAAGAAGATGGAGAAGAAAATGGTTATATATTTCTCTCTATATGCCATTATTCCTATTGTCGCTTTTACTCTGGAGTATGTAACTCAAATAAACTGTCTCTTCTATTCCTTCACATCTCTTTCCCTGTTGTTTGTGTATGTAGTAATAAACCAGAAAAATAGAATGATTTCTTATAACCAGTCTATAGAACTTCAGAAGAAAGAGACGGAACTAAAAGAAACTGAACAGAAAGTAATGATGGGTAATATCCAACCTTTGTTCATTCAGAGTGTTCTGGCCTCCATTGCAGATATGGCTCAAAAGGATCCGAAGAGGGCTGAGGCCACTACATCAAGTTTCGCTACATATCTGAGAATGAACTTAAATAGTGTAGGAAAGAATGAGCCAGTGCCATTTGAAGAGGAAGTGAGGCATGCAGATTCTTATCTGGAGTTGGAAGCAAATATCAGGCCAGATAAGATAGCAGTGGAACACGATATTGAGGCTTATAACTTCTTCTTGCCAGTCCTTACACTTCAACCCATAGTTGAAAATGCCATAGTACATGGATTATTACCCAAGGGTGGTGGTACAATTAGGTTATGGAGCAGGGAAGAGGGTGACTCTTTCCTTATAGGAGTGGATGATGACGGAATTGGCTTTGATTCCACCCTGGTTCCAGATGGAGTTGGAATAAGCAACACTCGTTCTAGGCTTGAAAAGTTCTGTGGAGGAACAGTCAATATAGAGTCTGAGAAAGGAAAAGGTACAAAGGTGACCTTAACTATCCCAAAGACAACAAATATGACATTCTAAGAGGGAAATATGATAGAAATATTTAACGATGGATTCAAAATGTATACAGCTTTAACTTTTCTTACTATTGCTACTCTCTTGATTGAGATTATTTGTATTAAGGCAACTAGTCTGGATGTTGCGAAAAGCTTTGTAAAAGTATTCTATTTGGTTGTTGTCGCCGCTTTTTGTGAGTGGTTCGGTGTTGCCGCCCCTATATTATTACCTCTTGAGTTCAGAGGCCTCTTAATATTGATCAAGAGCGTTGAATTAATGGTTGCACCTGTAATACCTGTGGCGATGGCACTCTCTATCTCGAGAGAAAAGCCAAAGCTCTATCATATTATTCCTTTGACGATCAGTGCCATTGTTATTTTCTCTTCTGTTTTTACAGATAAAATATTCTACTTTACAAACGATAATATCTATCATCACGGACCGTTTTATTTCGTTTATATAATTGCTTATTTTGCTGGCGTTTTATACATGGTCGTCAAAGTTATATTGGTTTCAAAAAAGAAAGGATTTCACGATATCTTAGTACTCTTCCTCTCTTTCTCTCTTTTACTAGCCGGTATGATAATCCAGGCTTTATATTCCAATATAAGAATCGACTGGTGTGCAGCAGCTATGGCCAGCACTCTTGTCTGTCTCAACTATCTGACACAGGACCAGAAAAAGGCGGTGGAAGATATGAAGAAGGCCATGGATGAAGCCAATATGGCAAACAAAGCCAAGACTAACTTCATGGGAAGAATGAGCCATGATCTAAGGACTCCTATAAATGGAATAATGGGTATGGCTCAGATTGCAAAAAAGAATCTAGGGAATGAAGAGGTTGTTTCTGATTGCCTTGACAAGATCGATTCATCAAATAGACACTTGATGTCCCTCATCGGCGACATCCTTCAGATGTCAAGCCTTGAAAGTGGTGGTATAACACTCTCCCATGAAAGCTTTGATAT
The DNA here is from genome assembly GCA_945932505.1 of uncultured Spirochaetales bacterium. Classification (GTDB taxonomy): domain Bacteria; phylum Spirochaetota; class Spirochaetia; order Sphaerochaetales; family Sphaerochaetaceae; genus Ornithospirochaeta. The sequence goes on along the minus strand of CAMEQB010000032.1, from coordinate 2,349 downwards.
CGTTGAGACTCTCTCTGATTCTATTGAGATGCTCTCCACTGCTGCAAAAGACCGAGGCGTGAGAATCATTGATGATGACTACGAGAATATAAAGTACAGAAAAGTTATTGGTAGCCCCTCACATGTACGCCAAGTCTTTACAAATATCATCTCAAATGCAGTAAAGTACAATAAGATGGGTGGCTTTGTGGAAGTCAAGACCAGCGTTATCGGAGATAGCGAAGGCAAGGTGACATATCGTTTTACATTCTCAGATACAGGACTGGGAATGTCTGATGATTTCTTGAAGAAGATCTTCGAGCCATTTAGTAGGGAAGACGATGAGAATATTCTGAAGCGCCAAGGTTCTGGACTTGGAATGAGCATTGTAAAGGATCTCGTAACTTTGATGGGTGGAAACATCACCGTAATAAGCGAGAAGAATATAGGCTCTGTCTTTACTGTGGATATTCCTTTCGATATCGATAGTGAGAGTGAAGCTAAAGAGAGTGACGACAATATTCCTGAATCCTTTGAAGGAAAGAGAGTGCTGCTTGTAGAAGACAATGATCTAAATCAGGAAATAGCCTTATATATGCTGAAAGAGAAAGGTTTCGATGTGGATACTGCCGATAACGGAAAGGAAGCTGTAGGCAAGTTCCTATCTTCCAAGCCTTTCTTCTATAATCTTATTCTAATGGATATTATGATGCCTGTAATGAATGGCTTGGAGGCGACCCGTGCCATAAGAAGCTCTGGACGCTCTGATTCAAGCGTTCCAATCATTGCAATGACAGCCAATGCATATGAAGAAGATAAGAAAGAATGTATTGAAGCAGGAATGAACGAGCATATCGCAAAACCTCTTGAAGAGAGTGAGATTATGGCTGCAATAAGAAGAAACATATGAAAATGTTAAGTTTGTAATTAAATCCTATAAAAGGAATTATTATAGAAAAAATATATACAACTTAAAAGAGAATGTATGATTTTATACTCTTATTTCTTGTGTTCACACGAAAAACACTTTTTAGTCTCTTGATAAATCTTCTCTTGGAATATTAAATTTACATTCTGAGGGTAAAATGAAAGAAAAAGAGTGCTGCTGTAATTGCGACTATGGTTTTGAGACTCCAATCTTCACCGAAGAGATGAAGAAGAATTATACGATTCTTACTCCTGATATCTTTCCTCTCCATTTGGAATTGGTAGTAAGAGTATTTCGTAGATATGGGTATAAAGTCGAGATTCTCCATACAAGAGGAAAAGCTATCATCGACAAGGGACTTGAGCATATCCATAACGATATGTGCTACCCTGCCGTCTGTATTGCAGGACAGTTCATCGACGCTCTTACAAGCGGAAAATATGACCCACACAAAACAGCCCTCGTATTGTTCCAGACTGGAGGCGGCTGCAGGGCATCCAATTATATATGGGTACTACGAAAGGCTTTGGAAAACATGGGAATGGGATATGTCCCCGTCCTCTCCTTAAGCCTGAATAAAATGGAACAGCACCCTGGCTTCAAGCTTGTCCCCTCTCTTCTTTTCAAAGGCCTTATGGCTCTTGTCTATGGTGACATGTTGACTCTCTTAAAGAACCAGACAAAACCGTATGAGAAGAATAAAGGAGATACAGATAAGCTTACATCAGAGTGGATAGAAACTCTTGTCGATGCACTTATGAAAGGTAAGCTTCTTATAGGCCCAGCCTTTAAGAAAACTCTATCTAAAATAGCATCTTCCTATGCATCTATTCCCCGTATAAACGAAAAGAAGATCAGGGTAGGGATAGTAGGAGAGATCTATGTAAAATACTCGCCTCTTGGAAACAATGGATTAGAGGAGTTTCTTGAGAAAGAGGGGTGTGAGTACATGGTTCCTGGAGTATTGCCCTTCTTCTTTTATATGTTCGACAATAGAATAAATGCAAAGAATCTCTATGGGGAGAAAAAAGGCGTCACGATTTCTTATATGGGAATGAAGTTTGCCAAGTACATAGAGAAAGTCATGGATAATGTTCTTGATGAGTTTCCTATGTTTAAAAAGCCGTCTACATTCTCTCATGAAAAAGAGCTGGTGGATCCTATCCTCAATAGAGGTGTAGTAATGGGTGAAGGATGGCTCTTGCCGGCAGAGGTGGCTGAGCTAATCGAGCTTGGGTACAACAATGTAATCTGCGTGCAACCCTTCGGCTGCCTTCCAAACCATATAGTAGGAAAAGGAACAATAAGAGTATTAAGAGAGAAATATAAAGACGCCAATATTTTCCCTATTGACTATGATTCATCCGCTTCTACAGTCAATCAGGAAAATAGAATCAAATTGATGCTGTCTATGGCTCGGGAGAAGATGTAATGAAGAGACT
>CAMEQB010000031.1 GCA_945932505.1 uncultured Spirochaetales bacterium | reverse complement strand
AAAAATCCCCTCCGAAAGGAAGGGACTCATACTAAATTAAGGCTCTTCTGACTCAAACAGCGCCCATACCTTTGAGAAGGTTGACGATGTATGTCTTCTTTGCAGCCTTTGCATACTCCAGAACTGTGTGGCCCTGGTAGTCGCGGGCATTGATGTCAGCACCGAGCTTGATCAACTGAGTTGTGATCTTTGTCTCTGGGTTTGTGTTGACAGCAAGGATGAGTGCTGTTTCGCCAAGGTAGTTCTTGGTCTCAAGATCAGCACCAGCTTCAAGGAGAACTTCAAGGACCTTTGGGTTCTTGGAGCAGTTTGCTGCAAGGTGGAGGGAGTTTGACTTATACTTTGGTTCACACTCTTTGATATCTCCGCCCTCTGCGATGATTTCCTTGAGAACTGCAACAGAATGATTGTACTGGCTGGCGAGCATCACTGGTGTAAGCCCCCACTCGTTATGGGTATTGATGTCTGCGCCTTTCTCTGTCAGCTCCTTAATTTCTCTGGCCTTTGTTGCTGTAAGCGCAGCCTGAAGGAGCTTCTTGTTGAGAGAATCATTAGTCTTTGCCATTGTTCTATGTTCCTCCTGAACAGTTTCATTTTGCTGAACATATGATGTTTTGTAAATAGTCTGAAATGAAAAAATGCTACTTTTATTAAAGATAATTACAATTCTTAAAAAGATATACAAAGCGATTATAAAATTAAAACATGTTTTTTCATTTTATTTGAGAATTATTCGCGAAAGGATATAATGTATTTATGTTAGATAAAGCAATAATTAGAAAAGTTCCTAAAGTAGAACTTCATGAACATCTGGATGGAGGACTGAGGCCTGAAACCATTATAGAGCTGGCAAAAGAGAGAAATGTATCCATTCCGAGCCAAGATCCCAGTGAGTTGAGAGAGTGGTTCAAAAGAGGATGCGTACAGAAATCTTTATCTCTGTATTTAGAGACATTCAGCGTCACGCTTTCTGTCATGCAAGATAAAGAGGCTCTTTATCGCATTGCAAAAGAAGAGATACTGGATCTAGCCAAAGAGCATGTAGTCTATGCAGAGATACGCTTTGCTCCTGAGCTTCATACAAAACAAGGCATGAATCTTGAAGAAGTTGTCACCGCAGTCCTTAAGGGCCTTGAAGCAGGAAGGAAAGAAACAGGAACAGAGTTCGGCTTAATTTTATGTGCCATGAGAAACGAAGACCCGGCATTATCTTTGGAGGTGGCGGAACTGGCTGTAGCTTTTTCAGATAGAGGTGTAGTGGGCTTCGATCTTGCTGGAGACGAATGCGGCCACCCACCAAAGAAACATATTGAAGCCTTCAACTACATAAGAAGCAAAAACTTCAATATAACAATACACGCAGGAGAAGCCTTCGGCCTGGAATCGATATGGCAGGCAATCCAGATCTGCCATGCAGATAGAATCGGACACGGAACAAGAATCATTGAAGATATGACCATTGAAAATGGCGAAATAGTAAAACTTGGATCTCTCGCCCAATATATCCTGGACAAAAGAATACCTCTTGAAATGTGTCTAACATCCAATGTAGGGACTGGTGCTGTAGAGAACTATGAATCACATCCGTTCCCTATGCTGTTTAGAAATCATTTCAGAGTATTCTTATGCTCAGACAACAGGCTCATGAGCGACACGAACCTTACAAAAGAGATGACAATCGCTGTTGAAAAGTATGGATTTACTATCCAAGACTTGGAGAAGACCACAATAAATGCAATGAAATCAGCCTTTATCCATCACAATAAAAAACTCGATATCATCTACAACACGATAAAAAAAGAATACGCTGAAATAAGATACGAATATGGTTTATAAGAGATGGGCTCCGGCCCATTTCTTATTTCATTATCCCCCACTGTTTCAGAGGATTTATCTTCATTCTGATTACTATATACAAGAGCCCGAACAATAATCCTGAAAGGTGTACCAAGTGCGCCGTTCCATCTGCCCTGAACTGGCCAAAGAAGTCAATGAAGAAATAAATGATTACCAGAATCGGAGCCCTCATTGGTATTATTCCAAAAACATAGACAACAGCATTTGGAAACAATACAGAGAATAGAAGCATTATTGCATATAAAGCTCCAGATGCACCTAGGACGACTGTAAATAAAGAGCCCGAGTAAAGGTAGAAGAAATATGAAGCGAAGCCAGCCAGAGTTCCTGTCAATAGATAGTACAAAAGAAACTCTCTACTTCCCACACTTCTCTCTACAATCCTACCGAAGATATAAAGCCCCAGCATATTTGAAAAGAGATGCCAGAAATCCACATGTGAAAACATATATGTGAAGAACTGCCAATACCAATGTCTCAGCCTTATGTAGATGGGCACCATTGATAAAATATAAGGAAGCTTGGCAAATATATTCTGAAGAATAAAGACAATAACGTTGATGATAATCAATATGGCTGTAGCATTTACATCTGTATATTTAAATCGTCTATTTATAATCGTATTACGCATAAAGTAGACCTTAGCAGATTTTCTCTACAGTTTAAAGATTTTATGTTTTTCTTTATGATATCTACAAAGAAGGAGCTTATTATGGCCAATAGTAGAAGAGACAAGGCTGATTCATATACCCAAAGAGCACACAGGGAAGGCTACCCTGCCCGCTCTGTCTATAAGCTTGAAGAGATAAACCAGACCCATCACCTCATTAAGCCTGGCGACAGCGTGTTGGATGTTGGTGCCGCTCCTGGAAGCTGGACACTCTTTACCCATCGAGAACTTATCAAGGGAAAGGGAAAGATCGTATCTGTAGACCTCAACCCATTAAACCTTAACCCTGTCCCCCCTACAGTGACAGCCTTTGTAGGCGATGCATTTTCTAAAGAAATAAGACAACGCCTAGTTGAAGAAGGCCCATATGATGCCATCATATCTGACGCCGCCCCTATGACTACCGGAAACCGTACTGTTGACACTACTAGATCCGAATGGCTTGCAGAGCAGGTAGTACTACTTTCAGAGGAGCAGTTGAAGACTCACGGCAACTTGGTAATAAAAATATTCCAAGGCGGAGGTCAGGAAGCAGTTCTTAAGACAATGAGGACAATGTTCCAGAAAGCAAAAGCTTTCAAGCCAAAAGCCTGCAGAGACGACTCCTTTGAAATATACCTCATAGGATTGGATAAAAAAGAGTAAAAAAGTTGGATGCACTTTTACATGCATCCAGCGTCATTTGTTCTCAACGGGGCCTTGCCCCGCTTTTTTATGCTTCCATTGCCTTACGTAAGCTGATGGCGAATGCAACAGGATCTGATGGCATAATGCCTTCCTGAAGCAAAGCCTGACCAAGGAGAACCTCAGAAAGAACCTTTGCCTTCTCGTCGTCTGCCTCTTCAATCTTCTTGACAAATGCTGAAGAAGGATTGATTTCAAGAATAGGTTTGATCTCTTCTTCCATTCCACCCATCTGCTTCATCATGCGCTGCATCTCCAATGATGGATCATTTTCATCCATGATGACTGATGCAGAAGCTTCTCCAAGTCTCATTGAAGGAATGACTTTCTTGACTTTGTCACCAAGGAGTGTTGCGATTCTGTCTGCAACGGCAGCTTTGCCTTCAAGTTCCTTCTTCTCCTCTTCTGTCTGGATATCATCCATAGCATCGGAGCGGTTAATAGCCTTAAGTGGTACAGAATCATATTCAGGAACTGTTGATATGACGAATTCGTCAATATCTTCGTCCAGGATCAAGACTTCGTATCCTTTCTTCTTGAATGCAGCTACAAGCGGGGAAGCCTTAAGAATATTTTCTTTTCCTCCAGCGATGTAGTAGATGGCCTTCTGTCCTTCCTTCATTCTCTCCTTGTACTCTTTAAGTGATACATATCCATCCTTTTCACTGGACTTATATCTGACTATCTCAAGGAGAGTGTCTCTATTAGCATAATCTGAATAGAGTCCTTCTTTGAGAGGTCTGTTGTACTGCTTGATAAACTTCTCAAAGAGTTCAGGATTTGATTCGCTAATCTTCTTAAATTCTCCCAAGAGCTTCTTTACACTACCGTTTCTGATAGTGTTCATGATCTTGTTCTCCTGAAGAATCTCTCTTGATACATTCAAAGGAAGATCTTCACTGTCTATGATTCCTCTTACGAATCTGAGATATGTAGGAAGAAGAGTCTTATCATCGTCTGTGATATATACTCTCTTTACATAGAGTTTGACCCCTGGCTTATAGTCGGCATAATTCATATCCATTGGAGCTGTAGCAGGGATATAGAAGAGTGTGGTGTACTCTGTGGTTCCTTCAGCCTTTGTGTGGATATAGAACAAAGGATCTTCGTAGTCATTATAGTTATTCTTATAGAATTCCTTATAATCCTCTTCCTTCAGCTCACTCTTGTTTCTTCTCCAAAGAGCTGAACAAGAGTTAATCTGCTCGTTTTTATGCTCTATAGTCTTCTTAGGGTTACCATCTGCATCCTTTTCATCTTCATAATGAGTCTGGTCATATTCAAGATAAATAGGATAAGCCACATGGTCGGAGTACTTCTTTATAAGGCTTTCAAGAGTCCAACGTGTAGCATATGTAGTGTCATCATCATTCAAATGGAGAATGATTGTAGTACCCTGCTCTTCTCTCTCTGCTTTTTCTATTGAGTAAGAGTTTTCTCCTGTGCTGGACCAAATATAAGCTTCGTTCTCTCCTGCTTTCTTTGAGATTACATCGATTTTCTTTGAAACCATGAAAGCAGAGTAGAATCCTACACCGAACTGTCCGATAAGGTTGGAATCTTTCTTTGCATCTTCACTTAATGTAGCCAAAAATTTCTTTGTTCCTGAGGAAGCGATTGTACCAAGGTTGTTGTTTAGGTCTTCCTCGTTCATTCCGATGCCGTTATCGCTGATCTTAAGTATTCTCTCTCCGTCTTCTGTGAAAGAAATCTGAATCTTAGGATCGAAGGAATAACCCTTTAGAGGGCCGTCGATCATTGATAAATACTTAAGCTTATCAATGGCATCTGAAGCGTTTGAAATAAGTTCACGTAAAAAAATCTCTTTGTTTGAATAAAGGGAATGGATTAGAAGCTGTAAAAGGTCTGCAACTTCTGTCTTAAACTTTTTGTTAGACATAATTCCTCCATGTTGTCTAAGAGTGTAATTTAATAATGAAAATGAGAGTCGGCAACACTTTCAAAGAAAATCATCAAAGATAGACTCTACAGATAATCTATATTTCCCCCTATCCCATTCTTTTTGCTATAATGCTTCTATGGACTTCTCTAGACCCGATAACGCAAGAAAGATAAATAGGCTTAAAGTACTTGATGCACTGAGAAAGAGGGACATGTCCCGAGCAGAGTTATCAAGAGAATTAGTGATCAACAAAGTCTCTGTATCAGAAATTACAGATTCTTTGATAAAAGAAGGCTTTATAGTTTCAGGCGCCTTGGACAACACTACACAAGGTCGACCTGCAACTATCCTCTCCATTGAAAAAAATGGAGGAAGAGTATTCTCTTTCATATTCTCCAACTTAAATGTAGTTGCAAGTGCCTCTGACTTAAAAGGAAACGTCTTGAGATATGAACGCTTTCCAAATGACGACAATCTGGGAGAATACATCGGTTCTTTTATAAACAAGATGACTCAAGATAACCCAAGAGTCTTCGGTGTAACAGTAATTGGAAGTGAGAAAGATATACCTAAAGATGTATTTCCTTGGCCTGTGATCTACAAAACCAGGGCAGAAGCCCAAGCAAAAGGAGAGATTGAGGGTAGAGATGACTTAGGTAATACTCTATTTGTCTCCTGGGGTGACGAAATAGAGGCGTCCTGGCCTAAAGGGGGAATGCTTTCTATTCCTACATTCGGTCATATGAAGGTGACAAAAGGTATTAAATGTAGTTGTGGCGGAGACGGATGTCTATCTGCAGTTGCATCTGGCAGAGCCATAAAAGAGACTACTGGAATAAACCAATATCGACGATTATTGACAGAAGAAAAAGGACTCTTGGCTATAGATGACATTTCTTCAGCCATGGCTTTCGCATTCTCTGAAGCAGTACAGGCAACAGGAGCCGACAGCATTATGATTATGGGTGAGATGTCATCGATGCCTAAGGATCTTTATGCATCCATACAGGACAAAATGATAATGACACTCCCTCCTGAAAGAAGAAGTGTCACTCTCATTAAGTCTGAAAAGGCGGACAAGGCTTTACTTGAAGGAGCAGGCCTTATCGCCCTTGATGAATTTTTCTATCACAAAGAGATTCTGGATAAACTCTCCCAGATCCAAATCAATTCTTCGTTTCTATCGTAAGAATGAAATAAGAAGGAAGAGATAGCAGGAAGCCAAGCCAATATGGAGACCAGCCGAATATGACTGTAGCCACAGCTACAGCTATTACTGATATCACGGCCACTACTACAATAGATACAACAGGTGAAAGTGGCCTTCTATAAGAGCTTCTTGCGACGGCGGCAAAGATATATACAAGGGCAATGAATATCAAGTCTATTACTATGTAGTTTATAATAGGCATCTCTTCTTCTTTACTCTTTACCTCATCATTTGTTGTGTGGGCTACAAACTCCATAGCACCGTTATTCTTCTCTTTTGCAACAGGAACGAAGCCATCTGTACCCGTCTCTTTTGCGAACATAAGCTTAGCGTCGTCAAGAGTACTCTTTCCAAGATAAGTCTCGATTTCCTCTTCTGTATACTCCCCGTTTACCAAGGCCTCTTTGATGCCTTCGATTCCAAGTTCATCAAGAATAGTCCTCAACTCGTCTCTAAGAGCAATCTTCTGATCAAGGAGCGCTTTGAAGTCTTGAGTATTCTTCTTGTCGATTCCACCCAAAGTCTCTATGACCAGTCCTTCTGGATATGTTTCGTCGAGAACAGCTAAAGCCAAACCTTCATTGCCACCGATCTGGTCTTTTTCGAGGTTTACACCCTTCCTAAGATCCTCAATCTCCAGCTTCAGTTCTTTTACGACTTTCTTAAACTCTTCAAAGGCTTCTTCCCCAAGGTAACCTTCGACGACAACGTAAGGATCCCCTCCCGTATAATCTGTCTGGTAAACAGTGTTTATAACTTCCTCGATTCCACCATTTTTATAAATCTTGGAAATCTCCTCGCCTACTTCTTTGCTGTAAGTTCCACCTAGTTCTTTAATATTCTTTTCTGTACGGTCAAAAGTAAATCTTGATGTTCCACAAGAAATACCTAAGAGACATAGCATTATCAAAAAGATAGGAATTACTCTTTTCACGGATATCCCCCATTGCTTTAATTATAGCAAACATAATAGTAGTTGGTTCAAGTATATCACAGAGATGAGTATACATGTCATGTCTTTGTATTACCCACCTCTATGACATCTTGTCGCCAATGTATAAAAAATACCGCTGGAATTCTATCTCAGCGGCAACCTCCTTGTCCCCTTTAGGGAGTTGCAGTCCCTTCTACTGCAACAGAATTTATTTTTGCATGAGAATTGGAATAGAGCAAGAACTATTTTATTTAAGCCCAAAATATTTATCCAAAAATTCCATCCAGCATCATCATGATGGCAAATCCGAGAGCTGCACCCACTGTCCCGATATTAGAATGGTCTCCTTCGCTCATTTCAGGAATGAGCTCCTCGACTACTACATAGAACATTGCACCGGCTGCAAAAGACAACAAAACAGGTAGTAAGGAAGTTACTTTGGCTACAAACATAAAGGCGATAAAAGAGCCTATTGGTTCAACTATGCCAGAAAGAGTCCCCAATCCGAATGCTTTCCATTTTTTCTTGCCATTATCCAATAATGGCATTGCCACCACCATGCCTTCCGGCAGATTCTGCAATGCAATTCCTATTGATAAAGCCAAGGCCGAAGCCATAGGAATCGAAGATCCTGTTGCCAGCGACACTGCTGCAGAAGCCCCAACTGCCATTCCTTCAGGAATGTTATGAAGTGTGACTGAGAGAATAAGTAGAATAGACTTCGATACTTTAGATTTAGGCCCCTCTGGAGTATCTGAATTGGGATGAAGATGAGGAACAATAAAGTCCAACAACAAAAGAAAGGCTATTCCAAGTAGAAAACCAATTGCAGCTGTATAATATGAAGAAGATTCTATTGCTGGAAGAAGCAACGACCATACAGAAGCTGCTATCATGACGCCGGAAGCAAAGCCAAGAACTACTTTCTCAGTCTTTGCTCCCAATCCATCGGGAAGGAAGAAAACTGCAGCAGAACCCAGCATTGTACCTATAAAAGGAACGAAAAACAAAACTAACAACTCTATCATTGTTTAAATATACCACTAAATAATGATGGAGGTCATCAAGACCTCCAAATAGTTAGAACGGTTGACCTGAAGCAAGAGGAGCCCGGCTCTTCTTACTTGAAAGGATCAGTGCAATAAGAGTAGCCAAGTATGGGAAGAGACCCAGGAATCCAGTTGGAATACTTGCTATTCCAGGTATTACACGGCCTGTATTGGCAATTGTCATAAATAGACCGAAGAATGCTGTAGAACCAAGGATTCCAAGCGGCTTCCACTGTCCGAAGATAAGAGCAGCGATAGCCAAGAATCCTAGTCCGTTGATTCCAGCGCCGCTATTATACTCACCAGCATATGTAACAAGGATTACAGCTCCACCCAAACCTGAAAGTACACCTGAAAGGAGAACTCCGATATATCTCATTTTGTGGACATTGACACCTGCAGATGCTACTGCAGACGGATGTTCACCGCATGCACGGAGTCTAAGACCAAAGTTTGTCTTATAAAGAAGGAAGAATGATACACCCCAAACTATAAGGCATAGCCATGTAGTCCAATAGGTCTGAGAGAAGAAAAGAGGCCCGACGATTGGTATCTTTGAAAGAATAGGAATATTCTTTCTGATAATACCTCTTACAATTGTAATGTTTCCGCTTCCAGTTATTGTCTGAGCAAGGAAGAGAGAGAGGGCGGTTGAAAGCATGTTTATAGCAGTACCGCTGATAGTCTGGTCAGCCTTGAGCTTGATGGAAGCCAATGCATGGAGATATGAGAGAGCCATAGATGCAAGCATAGCAACACAAATACCACAGATTATAGTGAGGGTATAATTCATCCCCATAGCCTGAAGCTTGACGATAGTAGCAGCTGATGCAAAACATCCGAAGAGCATTAAACCTTCGATACAAAGGTTTGTAACACCACTACGCTCAGAATAAAGTCCACCCAAGGCACCCATTAATATAGGCATTGTATATGCAATGGCTCCGGGGATGATGATTTTAATTACGTCCCAAATTCCGTTCATTTCTTTTCCTCCCCTTCTAGTTTTGCCTTCTTCTTTTCATATCTTTTCTTATAAATCTTGTTCCAGAAGGAAGCGATTATTACGCTTGTAGCTGTGAAATAGATGATAGTTGCAATGATAGTATCCGCCAGCTCTGTAGGAATACCTGTTGCAGCCAAAGAACCCTTTCCCATCTTCAATGCACCGAAGAATATTGCTGCAAAGAAAACTCCGATTGGTGAACAGTTTCCTAGGAGAGCTACTGCGATTCCGTCAAAGCCTTCATTAGGCATCTTTCCCATTTCCATGAGATTTGAATATCCACAGTAATATGTGAGGCCGGCAAGTCCTGCGAGAGCTCCTGCAATAGCCATACTGATCATTATAGACTTCTGGATCTTTATACCGGCATACTCTGCACAATACTTATTTGCGCCCACTGCCTTAAGATTGAAGCCCAGTGTAGTCTTTTCAAGGATAAACCAAATTACAACGCAGGCTATTATGGCAAATAAGAATCCAAGGTTGAGAGTACTCATTCCTGTAGCCTTTCTAAGCCACTCCAAGCCAAGAGTCCTGGAGAAATCCAAAGGCTTGGATTTGACGGCAATAGCCTGATCCTTTACAAAACGAGGAATAAAGTCATAGACAAGCCAATATGCAATCCAGTTAAGCATAATAGAAGAAACAACTTCATGAACGTTGAACTTTGCCTTCAAAAAGCCTGCAATCAGTCCCCAGAGACCACCGATCGCCAATGCTCCTATTACTACTATCACTATATACACTGGCTTTGGCAGTGAAGAAGGAAGATAATGGCCCAGAATAGTAGACACTATTCCTCCCATAAGCATCTGTCCCGATCCTCCTATATTAAAGAGTCCTGTCTTATATGCAAAAGAGAATGAAAGCCCCATTAATATAAGCTGAGTGGACATACTTAATGTATTTCCGATTCTTCTCTTATTTGAGAAAGCACCGAACAACAAACGTTCAAAACCGACAATAGGGTTCTTTCCAATAATGAGGATTAATATTGAACCGGCAATTACGCCAAGTATTACAGCAGATATCGAGACTAGAAAGGAAGGAACTTTTTTTGCCTGCAAAGGCTTGTTTATTACCTTTGTACTTTTGTTTTTCATTTATTTTCCTCCTTCTTCTCAGCTTTGATTCCAGCCATCATCAATCCAACATCGTGAACATCAGTATCTTCTGTCTTTACGATGTCAATCAAACGACCAGCATTGATGACAGCGATTCTATCGGATAGGTTGAAAATTTCATCAAGTTCGAAAGATACAAGGAGGACGGCCTTTCCCTTATCTCTCTGAGCAACGATTGCCTGATGAATAAACTCAATGGCTCCAACGTCCAATCCACGAGTTGGCTGGACTGCAATCAAAAGGTCCGGGTCTTCTGTGACTTCTCTTCCGATTATTGCTTTCTGCTGGTTACCACCACTAAGCATACCTGCCAAGCTATCGATACCTTCTCCGCTTCTTACATCGAATTTATCTACAATCTCCTGAGAATATTTTCTGATAGCATCTTTATCAAGTATGCCATTTTTGGAGAATGGAGCCTTGTCGAAGTCCTTTATCACCATATTTGATGCAATAGGGAATGAGAGAATAAGACCTCTTTTTTGTCTATCTTCCGGTATATGTCCTAGCCCCTTTTCATTTCTCTCTTTAATGGATAGCGAAGAAATATCATCACCAAGGAACTTAATAGAGCCGGATTGAATCTTTCTCAGGCCTGTGATGGCTTCGATAAGCTCTGTCTGTCCATTGCCGTCTACACCGGCGATACCCACAATCTCTCCCCTACGGACGGAGAGTGAGAAATCTTTGACGCCAAGAACGCCCTTATTATTGAGGACATTTAGATTCTCAACCTCCAGAACGGCTTCTCCTGGTGTCTTAGGTGCTTTATCTACTTTGAAAGATACTGGACGACCTACCATCATTGCAGCCATTTCGTTTACAGATGTAGTCGCAACATCAACAACACCAATAAACTTACCTCTTCTTATGATGGTACATCTCTTTGCAACTCTCTTTATTTCATCAAGCTTATGAGTAATGAGAATAATGCTTTTGCCTTCAGCAGCAAGATTCTTCATAATCGTCATAAGTTCGTCTATTTCCTGAGGTGTAAGTACAGCTGTAGGTTCGTCGAAAATGAGAATATCTGCATCTCTATAGAGCATCTTCAATATTTCGACTCTCTGCTGCATTCCTACTGTAATATCTTCAATAACCATATCAGGCTCGATCTCAAGACCGTAGCGCTTTGATATTTCTTTAATCTTCTTGGAAGCTGACTTTATGTCATAGACGAAGCCGCCTTCTTTTCCAAGAATAATGTTTTCAGCAACTGTAAAATTGTGAACAAGCTGGAAGTGCTGATGAACCATTCCTATTCCAAGGTCAAATGCATCATTTGGGCTTTTAATGGATACTTCCTTTCCCCTGACCTTGATTACACCCTTGTCGGCTTGATAAAGGCCGAAAAGTATACTCATCAGCGTTGATTTACCTGCTCCGTTTTCTCCGAGGATGGCATGGATCTCACCTTCCTCAACCTGCAGATTAATATTGTCGTTGGCGACTATTCCTGGGAATTCTTTTCGAATACCCAACATTTCGATAACGTGACTCATTCTGTCTCCAATGAGGGCGCTAAGCGCTGTCTAAATCCACAAAGGGCCGCCAAAGAAAGGCGGCCCTACCTAAGCGAGTTTTACTTATTTAATGAGACCTGCACCGTTGTCTCTTACGACAACTGTTCCAGCCTTGATGAGAGCTGCAACCTCTGCAACCTTAGCTTCGATTTCAGGTGTGAGGTTAGGGTTGGAAGCAGGGATACCTGCTCTGTCATCTGCAACACCGAGAGTAAGAAGTGTTCCGCCTGGGAACTTGCCTTCAACTGCAGCCTTAACCATGTCGTAAGCAACACCTGTTACGTCCTTCATAGCAGAAGTGAGGATACAAGACTTGCCGTTTCCGAGGTCGCCTTCGTAGTACTGGTCAACGTCGACACCGACAGCCCAAACGTTTTCACCGCTAAGAGCTCTGTTCTTTGTCTCGTTGAGACCGCCGACACCTGTTGTACCAGCAGCACAGAATACAGCGTCTACACCCTTGCTGAAGAGTGTGTTTGCAATCTGCTGTCCGAGAGCGATATCAGCAAAAGAACCTGAGTAAACAAAGTTGGATGGATCCATTGTAATCTTTGTTCCATAGTTCTCGTTTGCATAGATGACACCCTGCTGGAATCCCCAGTTGAACTTCTGGACTGAAGGAATCTCCATACCACCGAGGAAGCCTACGCTGCCTTCTTCGAGCTTGAGAGCTGTAGCAAGACCAGCAAGGAAGCCTGATTCATGTTCCTTGAAGACAACAGCAACAGAATTTGCTCCGATTCCTGCAGAAAGAGCATCGTCGATGATGACAAGCATCAAGTCGTCATACATAGCCTGAACCTGAGCAACTGCATCAGCGAAGAGGAAGCCAGGGCATGCGATGAATCTATATCCAGCATCATAGAGGTCTGTGATAGCTGTGACATAGTCAGTTGTTGTTGTTCCGGATGGTCTAAGATATGTGCACTCCAATCCGAACTCCTCAGCAGCCTTCTTGACACCTTCGAATGTTCCCTGGTTGAAGGATCTGTCATCAATTGTACCTGAGTCTGTTACCATACCAACTTTCAAAGCTGGTGTCTCTGTCTTTGTTTCAGCAGCACCCTGTGCGAATACAGAGAAGCAGAGAAGAAGAGCCAATGCAAGAGCGATTGTCTTTTTCATTTTTCGTATTTCTCCTTAAGAGTAATGTGATTTCATTTTATCTGTCACATATATGGCGGTCAATTAATCCAGGATATAATTGTTGCATTAATTTAGAGATATTACTTAGAAAAATCGAGTTTTTTGTTGCAGAACACTATTTTTTGCAACAATTATGCGTAATTAATTTTACCGCTACACATAAAATTTATTTGGGATTGGGAGGAAAATTAGTTAACATATTCATAAGGAGGATGAAATGAGAGCAAATATCATCATTCATTCTATTACAGGAAACCTTCTCATAATAGCACAGTGCTTCCAAGAGAAGCTTAAAGAGAAAGGTATCGATGCAAGAATTTACAGAGTCGAAGACACAGATCTTCACGTTGCAGCAGCAGAAAGCAATGAAGCCAATGAATACTACGAAGATATTATTTCATTGCCATTGGCATCAAATGAGAAGCTAAGAAAAGGAGACGTAACTATTCTTGGTTGCCCCGCACTTTTCTCTCTTCCTACAGCTGAGATGAAAGCCTTTATGGATAACGCCAAGCCAATGCTTGAAACAAGAGAAATGGAAGGAAGATTATTCTATGCCTTCTCTGCATCAATGTATGGAAAGGAAGCAGGAGAATCCTGTGCAACGGGTCTCCAGCTTTGGGCGGATGCTTTGGGCATGAACATAATCGATTATCCGTCATATGTACACGAAGAAGACAAAGAAATGCCAACCCGACCGGGTATTGGAATAGATGAAGTGGCAAAAGGCCTTGTAGAAGAAATAATCAAAGAAGCCTGATTACCCTATTCTTCCACTAAAAAAGCAGGGATGATAGAAATTCTTCATCTCTGCTTTATTTATAGAGTAAATAC
>CAMEQB010000030.1 GCA_945932505.1 uncultured Spirochaetales bacterium | reverse complement strand
GAATAGGTAACCCACTGATAGATTATCTTTGCTCTATTGAAGATAAAGACCTCGCAGCACTCTCACTTAATAAAGGCACCATGCTTTTAATAGACAATGAGAAACAGAAAGAAATTGTAGAATATACAAAAGGAAGAGATATAACCTACTCTTGTGGCGGTTCCTGTCCCAATACTATGGTTACACTATCTTCTCTTGGTGTTGAGACTACTCTCGCCGGAAGTATCGGGAACGATCAACTCGGGGATATGTATAGGACACAGTTAAAAAAGAGTGGAGTCATTGACCAGCTTGTAACAAAGGATGGAGCTACGACAGGTACATCCATCATTCTCCTTACTCCAGATAAAGAAAGGACCATGAATACTTATCTTGGAGCAAATAGACTATATAGCGAAGATGACGTAATAGAGAAAAGCGTAGAGGAGGCTGATCTATTCTACTTTACTGGTTATATGTGGGACACAGAGACCCAGCAGAAGTCTGTAATGAAGGCTCTCGAGATATGTAAGAGAATGGGAAAGAAAATAGCCTTTGACGTAGCAGATCCATTTGCAGTAGGAAGATATAGACAGACATTTCATAATATAATTTCCCAGTACTGCGACATCGTATTTGCAAACAGTGAAGAAGCCAGGTTCCTAATGGACAACTATGATCCATATGAGTGCTGTAAAAGCCTTGGAAAGCTTTGTCCTATAGCTATAGTAAAGAACGGAAAGAAAGGATCTTTTATATCAGAGAATAAAGTCATCACCCAGATATCTACATACGGAGAAGCTACTCCTGTAGATACCACAGGTGCTGGAGACACTTATGCTGCAGGCTTCTTGTATGGATACCTTACAGGACACAGCTCTGTAGAATCATGCAATATAGCGTCATACCTGGCAGGAAGAATAATAAGTAAGATAGGTGCCCAATTTACTTCAGATCAACTAGTGGAAATAAAGGCTTTTATAAAAGAAAACTTCAGCTGAGACAAAGTATTATAGTTCTCCATAGTAAGTATCTCTTATTATGGAGAACTTATAATTAAAGACTATAATCATCAATTCTGAGCCATATCTACAGACTTACTTCCCCAGTTGACAGGAAGTAGTGCAAACTTCATGTACTCGCCGTCTGCGCTTAGAGAAATAAAGCTCAGTAGTTTTTTAAACATATTGACCAATTCACATACATTCTCCCTGTCACTATCTACATTGACCATAAAAAACAATACTTCACCATCTGTCTTCAACACTCCTATTCTATTAAGAGTATTAAATACACTCTTTCTTAGGCCCTTGTACTCCTCTAAATCCAAGGCTCCATTTGAGGTTTCTATAAAGAACTCCTCTTCATCTGTCACCAGTGCAATGTCTTCCAACACTAAATCTCTTAGTAGAGTTTTGTCGATAACTAGAAACGGTGCAAAGATTTTAATTAAAGAGATGAAATTATCATTTTCTCTTATAAACTTGTTTTGTACTTCTCGTACTTTCACCATTTTCTTGTTGTAATAACTTTTCTGTCTAACTCTTACAAGTAGCATCTTGACAGCCACTTCTCTCTTAATCATGATTTCTGTATTCATTTTTTTCTCCTATTAGTTAGAACGCGAAAATTCCTAAAAATGTCGAAAAAATGATACTGATGAGAATAAAAAAAATGACTGCAGATATACTCCACAGCCATACAAAGAAGAAATTGTTCTTTTATTTTACAGGAATAATTCTTACCTGCTTGTAAAGGCCTTCGCCTTCACTCTTTGTCTCTACACCTTCGAAGTCATTGAGAGCAGTATGGACAAGTCTTCTTTCAAAAGGATTCATAGGATCGAGAAGTCTGCTCTTTCCTGTTCTTCTGACTATCTCTGCCGTTTTATAAGCATTACGGACAATCTGCTCTTCATGTCTCATTCTATAGTCTTCACTATCTACCACTACCTTGATATCTGGGTCTATATTACCTGCAAAAACATTGGCAATAAGTTGGATAGCGTCAAGGTTCTTCCCCTTTCTTCCGATGATATAAGAAGAATCAGGAGAATCGATGTTGATACCTACTTTGCTTTCTCTTCTGAAGTTGATTGTAGCTTCACCTTCATATCCCATCTTTTCAATAAGAGTATTTAAGAATTCAAGAGTCTTTCTTTCAACATCGCTTATTGGCTGAAGACAAGAACCTTTTTCTGCCCTCTCTTCATTCTCGATTTTATCTTCAAAACTCTCTTCTTCCTTTTCCTCTTCATCTTCGCCGTAGTAGACTCTGATTCTGCAGAGAGGCTT
This sequence comes from uncultured Spirochaetales bacterium, assembly GCA_945932505.1. Classification (GTDB taxonomy): domain Bacteria; phylum Spirochaetota; class Spirochaetia; order Sphaerochaetales; family Sphaerochaetaceae; genus Ornithospirochaeta. The sequence continues at coordinate 12,215 of CAMEQB010000030.1, read as the reverse complement.
TTTAAAGAGACCCTTCTTAACATTCTCAAGAATCTCTACATCGAAGTCTCCACCTTGTAGTCCAAGTTCTTCTATAGCTTTATTTCTTGCTTCTTCTTCAGTTTTTGCTTCAAATTCTTTGAACATATGTAAACTCCAATTATTTTTTGTTTCTTTTCTTTGCTGCAGCTTTCTTCTGAGCTTTGGCAGCATCCTTTTCTTCTATCTCTTTCTTAAAGCCTGCAACAGTCTTCTTGTTTGTATAAACCTGCTGGAGAATTGCAAGAAGGTTGGACATTGTCCAATATACAAGAAGTCCCGATGGAGCATTGTAAAGAATAAAGAAGAACATGATTGACATACCATATGTCATAAACCATGTCATTCCCTTGCTTCCAGCAGCCTGGCCTGATGTAGCAGACTGAGTAATCTTCATAGAGAAGATCATTGAAGCTGTATAAAGGATAGGCAACAAGTGGATTTGTGCTCCAAGGAAAGGAATGTTAAATGGAAGAGTAAAGATTGTTTCTGGAATAGAAAGGTCTGTAATCCATCCAGGAATAAACATAGCTCCTCTTAGAGAGAAATCCTTATTCAAGAGGCCATATAGTCCAATGAAGATAGGGAACTGAATAAGCATAGGCCAACAGGAACCCATTGGGTTGATGCCCTCTTCTTTATAAAGCTTTGCCATGGCATTATTCAGGGCCTCTGGATCATCTTTATACTTAGTCTGCAGCTCCTGCAATTTTGGTTGCAAAGCACTCATCTTGGCAGTAGATTCAGTACCCTTCTTTGAAAGAGGAATCAACAAAGCCTTTGTAAGAATTGTAAGAAGAATGATTGCAACACCATAGTTAGGGATCAAGAAATAGAATACTTCGAGAAGAACCTTCAAGATCTTTTCGAGCCAGCTGAGCCATGAAACATCAAGAGCTTTCTTTAAATGGTGGTTAGAAAGACCGAAGATATTATCCTTAGCGTTATCATAGATACCAAGAGTAGATGAAAGCTGAGGACCACAATAGAAAGAATATACATCAGTGGTCTTAGACTCGCCTGAAGCTGCTCTAGACATATAAATTGTGTTCTTCTGAGGTATCGTTTCACCTGTTGTCTGTACAGCTTCTGTAAGTGTAACTACATTCTGTGTCTCAGGAATAAGGAGGAATGCAAAGTATTTTCCGACTACTCCAGCCCATCCCATGGAATCAGAGGAAGTGAAGTTACCACTATTTACAGTCTTTCTTGAATTCTTATCTGCAAGTCTATAGTAGACTCTTCTATAGTCGTAGTTTCCATTAAGAGACTGGAATTCAGGACCAACCTGTGATCCTACAGATACTGTATACATCTGGGAATCGATATTGATTGGAATAGGTGATCCATCTTTTGTATAGAGAGATACTGCCATCTGAATCATATATTCGTCATTCTCTGGAACAGCGAACTTTTTCTCTACTACAAATTCAGTGCCTGTAGTCTCCTCTCTATAACTACGTGAGAAAGCTACTTGTGTAATATTTTCATTCTTTCCCTGTATCTCTTTTGTCTCAACAGAATAATCAAATACATCATCAATTGGAGAAGACTTGTCTTTTCCCCAATAGAGCATAAATGCATTGTTATCACCATCTTCTGTGAGAATAAGGTTTACGTCGTTGTTTTTATCGTAGATAGACTCGATTGTACCACCCTTAGGATTGAAAGTGATGTCCAAGGATCCTGAAGATACATTGAAAGTAGAAGAATCTCCGTCTGATCCTAAAGGAGAGAACGACGAAGACGCCAAAACAGGTACTGGAATGTTTTCAGTAACTTCTGTTGTTTCAGTTTCGACAAATTCATTAGACAGCAGAGTCTGCTGGTAAGCCATTCCAACTGTGATGACAATTACACAGAGAATGACAGCAATGATAGTATTCCTATCCATTTTCACTCCTGACAGGATATGTTTCTCGGTACCTGGAAAGTCGGAATAGGAACTCTGCTGATGAGGAAAAGGGAACTATTTCCTGTTTGACCTGTCCAATAGGTCGATAAACCCGGACTCAAGCAAGGAAAAACTGGAAACCTTCCCAGGGTACACTATGAGGACATAGTCCTTTGTAGTTTCTGTAGTGCATTCTTGGTATGGATGACGACCATGATAGTTGCGGAATATCTCTTTAGCTCTACGTCGAAGCAGGTTTCTATCCACAGCACGACCATAGTGTTTGGCAGGTATAACAATAAACCTGTCGTAACCAAGACTATTTTTTAGACTAATTAATCGCATTCCAAGACAGGAGCATTTATCTCCATACTTAAAAATGCGATCAATATCGTCTTTCTTTCTTAATAATTCCGTCTTAGTAAGGCTTCTTCTCATCGCTGACGGTAAGGCTATGTCTGCCCTTTGCTCTTCTTCTAGCAAGGACCTTGCGTCCGCCCTTTGTAGCCATTCTAGCGCGGAATCCAAACTTTCTTGTTCTCTTAGTCTTACTCGGCTGGTAAGTTCTGATACCTTTAGTGCTCATATCTAACTCCAATTTTCTTTATCGCATAACGCGGTGATGTCGTTTTTAGGGACACTAATCCCAATTTCTGAAGTCTATCAGTCTCTAGGTATTGTGGTCAATACCCTTTCATTACAACAACTTCTTTTATGTGGGCATTTGGAAACATAGTGTTCCAATCTCTTATTATTCTTGACTTATCCATGATCAAAAGAGAGCGCGATGAAAGGGAGTTGGCTTTTACATAGATGCGGGATTTTTTTAAGTCCACACTATCGAGTTTAGTACAGGAACTGAGCCTGACACCAGCAATAACAGGCCAGGAAGAGAAAAATTTCTGACGAGAAAAGTCGATGTTATTTGATATTAAGTACTCTTCTATACCATTCCAAAGTGTTTTTTCTTCAGCCATTCAGCCTCCCGTTCTCTACAATAAAATGAAGAGACAAAGAACTGTTTTCATGATAATTCTCATCAGGAAGGAATGTACACCATACCTGAGAGTAATCAGGAAGGGAAGATAGAACTTCTCCTCTCTTCTTTGAATCAAGTTCAAGGAGAACGTCATCAAGAAGAAGTATAGGCTTTTTACCGGTCATCTTAGAGAAATATAAAGCCTCCGCTATTCTGAATATAAGAGAGCAGAGTCTAAGCTGTCCAGTAGATCCAATCTGAGAAAATGGCCCGTACTGGCTCATTACTACAAATCTATCTCTATGGATACCGCTTGTGGTAGTATTCATCTTTTTATCTCTTTCTAGAGAGGAGACCAAAATAGATTCTATCTCTTCCACCGATCCGCCTTCTTTCCAAGACGGCTGGTAATTTACTATGAGATTAAAATCTGTTCCTGATATTCTTGAGAAGAGAGGAGGAAATATTTTGTTGAACTCATATACAGCACCAGCCCTTTCTTCCATTATCTCCATTCCATATGTGGCAAGCCTATTGTTATAAAGAGAAATAAGATAATCGTCGCCGCTTCTTATTGCAGCATTACGCTGTGCAAGGATTGCTCTATAAGATCTGAGAGCATCAAAATATCTTTGGGAATAGAGAGATAGCATCTGATCGAAGAATTTACGCCTCTCTTCAGGTTCACCTTTTACATAAGAGATGTCTTCATGAGAAAAAACAATACAGGGAAAACGGTAAACCAGCTCCTTTCTATCTTTAACTTCTTTTCCATCAAGAATTATCTTTCTCTGATTTGAGAAAAAAGAGACAGTTATATTTCCTTTCTCATACTCATCTTCGTCTTCATAATCTCCTGATATATAAAACCCATCTTTACCCCATGAAACACACTCCTTCAGATACGATGTTCTGAAGGATGAGCCATAGGAGAGAATATATAAAGCTTCAAGTATGTTTGTTTTTCCTTGACCATTTGGGCCTGTAAGAATGACAGACTTACTATCAGTTTTTACATTCTCTATTTCTAGATTTCTAAAATCAGAAGTTCTAAGAGAAGTAAACTTCATTAGTTCTGCATCGGCATCAAGACGAAGAGATAATCCTTCTCTGGTTCTGGAGTAAATACCATTGCTGCTGTAGGAGTATTATAGGATATCTTGAAGAATTCACTTTCAATTTTCTTTACTGTAGGCAATAAAAGAGAACAGTTGAAGCTGATTTTTGCAGTAGGACCATCATATTCGCAAGGAATGATCTGCTTTGAGTCTCCGAAATCATTGCTTTCACCACTTACCATTACTCCCTCAGGGTTGAGATCTACAAAGATTCTCTTTGACTTGGACTCAATGAGGACGGCATTAAGGTTAATGGCCTTCTCCATGTCAGAGACTTTCATCTTGCATGTATAGCTTAGATTCTTAGGAATAACTCTCTCATAGTTAGGATAGTTACCGCCGATAAGAGAAGATGAAATAGTTCTGTCTCCTACTTTTGCAAAGATAGTGTCTCCGTCAATTGCAATAGAAAATACTCCTTCCATAGAAGATATTGTCTTAAAAGACTGTAGAAATTTTACAGGTATGATTACTGGAGAGAAAGAAGGAATTTCCTGCTCAAATGTACGAGAGATGTAGGCAAGTCTTCTTCCATCTGTAGCTACAAGAACGAGTTTTTCATCCTTTTTCTCCATAAATACACCAGTAAGGAAGAAACGAGTATTGTCTTCGCTTACAGCAAATGCAGTTTTATCGATCATTTCTGCATAATCCTTCTGAGGAAGAGAGAAATATAGACTTTCGTTGCAATTCTGTATCTCAGGATACTTAGAAGCGTCCATTGTCTTAAGGTTAATGTTGATATTTGTATCGGCTTCTGTAGGTCTGATGGTAAGTTTGCCACCTTCTTCAGAGATTTCAATTTCTCCTTCAGGCATGTTTTTCATGACGGCTACAAGCTTCTCACAGAAAACAGTTGTGGCTCCTGGAACTATGGTATTTACGCTGATACTTGATACGAAACTCATTTTTCCGTCTGTGGCTTTTATAGTGAGTAAGTCACCATTGTTTTCCAAATAGACGTTACTTGTTATTGAAAGAGAGTTCTTCAAAGATGAAAAGCTCATGGCATATTCTATTTCTTGTCTTAAATTTTGGCACTGGCAGATGAATTTCATAGTAGCCTCCGATTATATCTATTATATCATTAAATATAACATTCTAGTAGTAATAATATAGTCTTCCAAAAATGTTAAAAACTCAATCATTTCATTATTTTAAAAGAAAATGATATGGGAAAAACTTGTTAAAAACTTTTCACATTTTTCACACTTACAAAAAGGCATGTGGAAAACTAAAATTTTTTTAACTTAGTTTTTAACAATTTTTATTGTTTTTCCACATTCTTTCCACAGGTTTTCCCCATGTTTTTAACAATTTTATTTAGAATTTTCACTGATAATCCTATTGATTGCGTCAACTGTTTTCCTTGTGTTTTCGTCTATTTCAAGTAGAGACTCTACCTGCTGTACTGAATATCTGACTGATGTATGGTCTTTATTCAGATACTTTCCTATGTCACTTTGAGTAAAGTGGCCATAATTATAGGCAATGTATATTGCAATCTGTCTAGGAATCTTGATGTTCTTGCTTCTTGATGCCCCCTTCATATCTACAAGTGATACATTGAAGTAGTTTGCAGTGGCTGTGAAGACATCGTTTATAGAGTAGTTTGCATTTATAGTAACCTGCTCCACCACCATGTTCTTGAGCTGTTCCTTGGCCATTTCTATAGTTGCTTTTGTACCTATAAGCTTTGCGACCCCGCTTATTGTGATCAGTGCGCCTTCCAAGTCTCTTACGTTTGTTCTTACAGCCTGACATATGTAATCCAGAACGTTGTCTGGAATATCAAGGTTCTGTTCCTTGTTCTTCTGTTTTGCTATGGCTACACGTACTTCATATTTTGGAGGTCTCAAATCAACATTCAAACCACTTGAGAATCTTGTTCTAAGCCTATCTGTGATGTCTGTGAGCTCTGTTATAGGACGGTCACATGTAAATACAATCTGTTTATTGTCGTTGTAAAGCTGCACAAAGGTATGGAAGAGTTCTTCCTGGGTAGACTCTTTCTTTTGTAGAAAATGAATATCATCGATAAGTAGTACATCAGCAAATCTGTATGTCTTTTTGAATTTATTGTTTGATTCCTTGTTTCCAAAGGAAGCGATGAACTCATTTGTAAAAGACTCAGCAGTGACATAGACGATGTTCATGTCAGGATGGTTGGCATAGATGTAGTTTCCTATTGCCTGCAATAAGTGAGTCTTTCCCAGACCTACTCCTCCATAGATGAGACAAGGGTTAAAAGGATTGTTTCCAGGGTTCATTGCAATTACCTGTGCCGCCCTGAATGCAATGTCTGAGTTTTCTCCCTCGATAAAGTTGTCGAGAGTATATCTTGGGTTGAGGGTGGGATTCTTTACTGTTGTTTCTTTTTTCTGTGAAATTTTCACACTATCTTTATTCTGAGTCTTTACTTCAGAAACTTTTGTGTCTGTCGATACTTCGATAGATACTGTAATGTTCTCTCCTGTTTTGACAGAGAGTAAGTTTTCAATAACGGTCTTGTAGTCTTTTATACTGTCCAAAACAAATTTTGATTGGGCTGTAATTAATGCGACTCCGTTTTCGATACTTCTAAGATCCACCCTTGATAAGAGCACTGATGCTCCTGCAGGGAGATTGTCCGTTAACTGTGCCTTTACTTCATTCCAAAGCTGATTAAATTCTTCCATAGTTCTTTCCATGATAATTCAACAGAATTCCAAGGGCAAGAACGATATATCAAACAATGCACCTTGTAGAAACGTCATATATTGAGCCTTAGATACAGAATATGATATATTATATATTATATCACGCGTGCGTGCGTGAGAAGAATTTAAACTACAAAGGTTAAGCAATGAACGAAGAAGAAATGAAGATTGCAGGGCATACTGCCGAAGAGCTTGAAAATGAGCTTAAGGCCAGTGTCCAGTATGATTCATCTGGCATTACAGTCCTTAAAGGTCTTGAAGCTGTAAGGCAAAGACCTGGAATGTATATTGGATCCACAGGTATAGATGGTCTGCATCATCTTGTCTACGAGGTCCTTGATAATGCCATTGATGAAGCTATGGCCGGATTCTGTAACGATATCCACGTCTATTTTGAGGATGGTGAATATGGTGAGGTATGTACAGTTGAAGATAACGGAAGAGGTATTCCTGTAGATATACATCCCGGAGAAGGAAAGAGTGCCCTTGAGGTTGTTCTTACACAGCTCCATGCCGGAGGAAAGTTCGACCATAATGCCTATAAGGTGTCAGGTGGACTCCATGGTGTCGGTGTTTCATGTGTAAACGCTCTTTCAGAGTGGATGCAGGTAGTTGTACACAGAGCTCCTCATATTTATAGACAAATCTATTCAAAGGGCATTCCTCAGACAGAAGTCGAGATTATCGGCGATACAGACCGTACAGGTACTATCGTAAGTTTCACTCCAGACTTTACTGTCATGGAGCCGAACTCTTTTGATTACGATACTCTCAGTAAAAGATTCAGAGAACTCAGTTACCTCAATAAAGGAATCTCTATCACTGTCACCGATAAGCGTGGTGGAGAAGAGAAGAAAGAGTCATTCCATGCAGATGGAGGCCTCGCTTCTTATGTAAAGTACCTTAACGAGTATAAGACTGTTCTTTCAGATCCTATTTCTCTTGAAGGAGAAGGTACCACTGAAAAAAACGGTGCAGGAGATCCAGTCTCTGTAGAGGTTGCAATCCAGTACAACGATAAGTTTGATGAGAAGGTGGTTACATTCGTAAACAACATCAATACAAGAGAAGGCGGTACACATCTTTCAGGCTTTAAGGCTGCTCTCTCAAGATGCTTCAATAATCAGCTTAAGAACAGCCAGAAGTATATGAAGATATATTCTGGATCACTTGACTCAAAAGATATCGCTGAAGGCCTTACAGCAGTCATCTCAGTAAAGATTCCAAATCCTCAGTTCGAAGGACAGACCAAGATGAAGCTTGGTAACTCAAGTGTAAAGGGTATTGTGGACTCTTTGGTATATGAGAAGTTAACAAACTTCTTTGACGAGTTCCCTGAAGTTCTTGATAAGCTCCTTAACAAGGTTACACAGGCCGCTCTTGGAAGAGTTGCAGCTCAGAAGGCTAGAGATAACATCAGAAAGAAAAACGAAGGTGGTGGCCTTCCTGGTAAGCTTGCAGACTGTTCTATGCATGATCCTGAAAAGTGTGAACTCTTCATCGTTGAGGGTGACTCTGCCGGTGGATCTGCCAAGAGTGGTAGAGACAGAAACTTCCAGGCTATCCTCTCTCTTTGGGGTAAGATGCTTAACGTAGAGAAGGCTCAGGAAGCAAAGGTCCTCAATAATGAGAAGCTTCTTCCTGTAATCCAGTCAATCGGAGCAGGCATCACCCGTTATAACGCTGGTAGCCAGAGTGAAAGCGAAGAAGATGAAGACAAAAAGAAAGAAGAAAAACTCTTCGATTTGGGAAAAGTTAGATATCACAAAATCATCATCATGGCCGATGCCGATGTTGATGGAAGCCATATCAGAACGCTTCTTCTCACCTTCTTCTACAGATACATGAGACCAATTATCGAAGCTGGATACGTATATTTTGCCATGCCTCCTCTCTATAAGTTCTCAGGTCCAAGAATCTCTAAGCCTATCTATGCTTATACAGAAGAAGAGAGACCGGAGAGATTGGCGGAGGCTGTTGCTCTTACAGGTGATGTAAACAAAGTATCTGTACAGAGATATAAAGGTCTTGGAGAGATGAACCCTGATCAGCTTTGGGAGACTACTATGAATCCTGAAACAAGAATGTTGGGAAAGGTTCATCTTGCTGACGCTGAAGAGGCTGACCGTGTCTTCTCTATGCTTATGGGAGAAGAAGTCGAACCAAGAAGAGAGTTTATTGAGCAGAATGCAACATATGCTCAGAACCTCGATATTTAAAGGAGAAAGCAATGGACGATAAAGAAGATATGACAGTTGTTCCTGATACTCAGGAGACACGTCCAGGTGCAATCCTGACATATGATCTGGCAGATCAGATGAAGCGCAGCTACATCGATTACGCAATGAGTGTAATTGTATCAAGAGCTCTTCCTGACGCCAGAGATGGTCTGAAACCAGTACACAGAAGAATTCTTTACTCTATGTGGGACATGGGTATCAGATATAACTCTGCAAACAAAAAGTGTGCGAGAATCGTCGGTGATGTACTTGGTAAATACCATCCACATGGAGATGCTTCTGTTTATGATGCATTGGTACGTCTTGCCCAGGACTTCTCACTTAGATATCCAGTAGTATTTCCTCAGGGAAACTTCGGTTCTATTGACGGCGATCCACCAGCTGCAATGAGATATACAGAAGCCAAAATGGCCAAAATCGGTGAAGAGATGATGGCTGACATTGGAAAAGACACTGTAGATTTCATGTCTAACTATGATGAATCTCTTACTGAACCTGTTGTACTCCCTGCTGCCTTCCCATTCATGGTTTGTAATGGATCCAGCGGTATTGCAGTCGGTATGGCTACTAATATGGCTCCACACAACCTAAATGAGGTTGTAGAGGCCATTTGTGCCATTATTGATAACCCAGAGATATCAATTCCTGAGATTGCGGAGATAATTAAGGGTCCTGACTTTCCTTCAGCAGGCATTATTCATGGACGAAGAGGTATCATGGATGCCTTTACAACTGGTAAAGGAAAGGTAGTTATCAGAAGTAAGTATGAGATCTCCGAGCCAGATCCAAAGAGCAAGGACGACATGAATAAAACTCATGCTGCAATCTACTTCACTGAGCTTCCTTATCAGGTAAATAAGGCTGAACTGGTAAAGAAGATTGATGACTATAGAAAGGATGGTGTCATACCAGGAATTGCTATGGTCAAAGATCTTTCTGGAAGAGATGGTCTCAGAGTTGCTGTATATCTAAAGTCTGATGCAGTTCCAAATGTAGTATTGAATATGCTTTGGCAGCGCACTGCTCTTCAGACTAACTTCAATATCTACAACCTTGCTCTTTATAATGGTGCCCCAAAGCTCTTTAACATCAAAGACATGCTTCAGGTCTACATTGACCACAGAGAAGAAGTCATTGAGAGAAGAACAAGATATGACCTCAAGAAGGCTCAGGAAAGAGAACACATTCTCCTTGGTCTCAAGAAAGGTCTTGAGAACATCGATAGAGTTATCGAGATCATCAAAAACAGTGCTGATAATACAATCGCTTCTCTTGAACTTCAGAAAGCCTTTGATCTTACACAGATTCAGGCTGATGCCATCATCGACATGAAGCTTGGAAGACTGAGCCATCTTGAAACAGATAAGATTCTTGGTGAATTGGAAGAAATCGAGAAGAGAATTGCTGAGTATAACTATATACTCTCTGATAGAATCCATGTTCTTGAAGTCGTTAAGAAGGAAATAAGAGACATTGGTGAAAAGTACGGAGATGAAAGAAGGACTGTTATTGTTGAACAGGAACTTGATGATGCTTCTCCTGAAGATTTCATTAAGAAAGAAGATGTTGTAATCAACATTACAAAGAAGGGTTTTGCTAAGCGTCTCTCCACTACTGAGTATAAAGCAATCGGCAAGGGTGGAAAGGGAACTATCGGAGCAAAGCTCACAGATGGTGACTACATCGATCATCTCTTTATCTGTTCAAGCCATGATTTCATCACTTTTGTAACAGACAAGGGTAAGGCATACTACATTAAGGCATTTGAAATTCCTGAAAGTGGAAAGACCACTAAGGGTGCCAATATGAAGAACTTCTTGCAGCTTGAGCAGGATGAAAAGATTACTAGTGTCATTACATTCCATGAAGATGACATCAATGATGATGTATATCTCTTAATGGTTACAAAGAAAGGTGTAACTAAGAGAGTACAGATGACTCTCTTCAGAAATGCAAGAAGTAAGGGTATCAAGGCTATTCTTCTTGATGAGGGTGATGAACTTATTGAGACAATCATGGTTAAGGATCATGACGAAGTAATGTTTATTTCCGCTTCAGGAAAAGGACTTAGAGTATCTGTAGATGACATCAGAAGCATGGGTAGAAGTGCTAGAGGTGTCAAAGCTATGAATCTCATTGGTGATGATGAAATCGTCTCTGCTGTAAAGGTTGAAGAAGGAAAGAACATTCTTCTCTTGACTGAACTTGGAAAGGGAAAGAGAACTGGCTTCGATAGCTTCTCTCTCCATGGTAGAGGAACAATGGGACAGAGAATCTATAGCCTTAATGAAGGTGATAGACTTGTTGGTGCAACCAGTGTATCTGACGATGAAGACGTAATCCTCATCACTAAGCTTGGCCAGGTACTTAGAATTCCTGTCTCCAAGATTAGCTATCAAGGAAAGAATGCTTCTGGAGTCATCATTGCTACCTTTAAGAAAAAGAATGACAGAATTAACGCTATGGATATCACTATTCACGAAGATGTTGTTGAAGAAGATGAATCTATGGATGTTGAAAATGATCAAGAAGAAAACACTGTAAATAGTGAAAAAGTAGCTGAAGAAGCTGTAATCGTGGAAGAATCTGTAGAAAATACTGAAGAATAATCAGATTTCGTCCTATTTTAAGCCTGAGGGGTAAAACCTTCAGGCATTTTTTTAACCCTATATGAAATAAGCAGAATATAAGACTTTTATAGGTATAAAAAATATCCTATATTATAGGGGGTAAAGTATCTATATGTTCAGATAAATCTGTTTCTATATATAGTAACAATAAATTTTATATAAAGAATAAAAGTTAATATAATTACTTATAAAATAAAGAAATAATAGAAATAAATAATAAAAGACTGAGTTATTTTTTTATCTGGAAAAAATGAATTAAGAAAAAAACAAAAAAATAGAAGTCCCAGTGAGGGAATATATATTGTTTTAAAGATGTCAGGGTTTTTTGATTTCTGTTTTTTATGATCAGATAAGATAAGACTGTTGATTTCATGTTTTACTTGAAATATAAAGATACTAAAAGCACAGAAAGAGGAAATAAGTGTTTTAATGTTAAAGTGTCGATTTCGTAGATAATTAAATAGAATGATATGCCTTAATTATGCATTTTTGTTTCACGTGAAACAATGTACCTATAGTTTAAGAATTTTGAATACTGCATTTTTATATTTCTATTTCTTTCTATTTTAAAAAAGCATTAATGTTTTGTCTTATTATGTGAGGTTTATTGTTGGTGAATTAGAAAAACGTTGAAATT
>CAMEQB010000029.1 GCA_945932505.1 uncultured Spirochaetales bacterium | reverse complement strand
GTCATCAACCCATCTTGGTCAATTCACAGCGGTGCAGGTACATCTAACTATACATTCATCTGGGCTATGTGCGGTGAAAACAGAGCTTATGATGACCAGGACTGGATCAAGACACCTGATCTCAGATAAAAACTTTTACACTATCTCAAGGCCTGTGCTTGATCGCATGGGTCTTTTTTTGTTTCTAATTCTCTTCTGTGTATTATTTTGCCCTTTGAGTGTTGAAGCTGTAGTTGTATTTTGGTATAAATCTCAGAGAGGCAATTATGCAGATCAGATTAGAGAATCTTAAGAGAAACTATGGTTCATTGCATGCAGTAGATGGAGTGTCACTAAATATTCCATCCAATACTGTGTATGGAATAATCGGAAGAAGCGGGGCAGGAAAATCCACCCTTGTGAGACTTGTAAGTATGTTGGAGCGCCCAGATGAGGGTGAAGTATGGTATGGAGATAAGAGAGTAGACAATCTTTCAAAGAAAGAATTGATAGAAGAAAGAAGAAAGATTGGAATGATATTCCAGAACTTCAACCTCTTTTCATCCCGTACTGCAGCAGAGAACATCGCTTATCCTATGGAGATCTGCAGAAAGCCAAAAGATTGGATTAAGAAGAGAACAGAAGAGCTTTTGGCTCTTGTAGGTTTGGAGGGAAGGGGAGACGCAGCTGTCTCTACACTCTCTGGAGGTCAGAAGCAGAGGATTGCAATTGCCCGTGCTCTTGCATGCGAGCCATCTATTCTTTTCTGTGACGAAGCTACTAGTGCCTTGGATCCTCAGACCACAAGAAGTATTCTCGCCCTCATTAAAGAGATCCAGAAAAAGATGAACCTTACAGTCGTTATGATTACCCATCAGATGGAGGTCGTAAGAGACGCTTGTGACAGAGTCGCTGTACTTGAGAATGGAAAAGTAGTGGAAGAGGGCCTCGTAAACGATATTTTTGCTCATCCTAAGAGTGCCGTAACAAAGGATTTCTTGTCTAATCTGACAAACGTCAAGGAGTCTATTGTCAAGCTTTCAGATAAAACAGGACACTATACTCTCCGTTTCTCTTCCTCAACTACATCTGAGCCGATAATCAGCCGCGTAACAAAAGAGACAGGGGCTCTATTCAATATCGTTGCTGCTGGTGTCCAGTACATCGAAGACAAGAAATATGGCGTCATGGTCCTGGATATCGGGCCGGATGAAGATACAGAGAAGAAAGCTGTGGATATGCTGAGGAAAAATGGCGTAACTGTAGAAAGAACTGTGGTGGAGGAGGAAGCAAAATGAACTCAATGATATTCAAACTTGTTGCAGAGTCTACTCTCCAGACAATAGAGATGGTCTTCTGGTCCACTGTCTTCTCTCTTATTATGGGCCTTCCTCTTGGTGTCCTGTTGCATGTTACAGACAAAGAAGATCAGGGGGGAATAATTCCAAAGCCTGTGTTGAATGAAATCCTCTCCAGAATCGTCAACATACTCAGGTCCTTTCCGTTCTTGATCTTGATGATCATCTTGATGCCTGTGGCTCGTTTTATCCTCGGTACAACTATTGGAACAAGGGCTTCTGTCGTCTCTCTTTCAATAGCTGCGGCACCATTTGTTGCAAGAGTCATTGAGACAAGCTTAAAGGAAGTTGACCCAGGTGTAATTCAGGCTGCAAAGGCAATGGGATCTACAAACTGGCAGATTATTGTGAAAGTAATGCTTCCAGAAGCTCTACCTTCACTTGTATCCGGGGTTACTCTTACGATCATAAATCTTATTGGTTATTCAGCTATGGCTGGTACCATCGGAGGTGGGGGATTGGGTGACCTTGCCATACGTTATGGGTACCAACGTTTTAGGTCCGACGTAATGCTTGCAGCTGTAATAGTAATCATAGTATTGGTTGAGCTGGTACAGTTTGTAGGTAACAGAATATCTTCCCGATTACTTGCAAAAAGATGATAGATTCCCCGCTGTTTGCGGGGATTTCTAGTAACAAGAGCTTCGTAATTATAGATAATAAAAGGAATAAAGGATTGAATAATATTTATTTATAAATTTTTTGGAATATTTATTCTTTCCTCTTGCAAAAATGTTTGATTTCTGTTTATTCTTTAGCCATAACTAGATAGGAGGTATGCAAAATGACAACTTATTCAATTTCTACAATGTGCATGTCTTCTATGATGATGCCCGCCAGGGCATAGTATCTTTATTAAAAAATCTCACTCCATTATTAGAAAACGTCAAAACCCCAAGGGGTAGGACTCTTAATCGAACTATAGGGATAATCCCATAAAACAAATAAGGAAAATATTATGAAAAAGATTCTTGCAATCGCACTTGTAGCCCTTCTTACAATCGTATCTGTATTCGCTCAGGCAACCTCCGAAACTCAGTCTTCTACAACAAAAATCGTTGTTGGTGCTACCCCAGAACCACACGCAGCTCTTCTCTCTCTTGTGGTTGATGACCTCGCAGCTCAGGGAATCACACTTGAAGTCAAGGAATTCACAGACTATGTAACTCCAAATGACGCTGTAGAGTATGGCGAAATCGATGCCAACTACTTCCAGCACATCCCATATCTTGAATCCTTCAATACAGAGCATGGCTATCATCTTGTAAACGCTGGTGGAATCCACGTAGAACCTATCGCTCTCTATTCAAGTAAGTATTCTTCTCTCTCCGATATTCCAAACGGTGCAGTCATCGCTATTCCAAATGACCCTACAAACGAAGGTAGAGCTCTTCTTCTCTTACAGTCTGCAGGTCTTATTAAGCTCAAGGACAATGCAGGCCTCGAAGCTATCCCACTCGATATCGTAGAGAATCCAAAGAATTTGAAGTTCTCTGAGATTGAAGCCGCTACACTCCCAAGAATCCTTTCTGACGTAGATGCAGCTGTCATCAACGGCAACTATGCAATCCCAGCTGGTCTTGTTGCAACAAGAGATGGCCTCTTTGTAGAAGGTGCAGATTCTCCATATGTAAACGTCATCGCAGTCAAGGCCGGAAATGAAAACAACCCAGCAGTCAAGGCACTTGTTGAAGCTCTCAAGAGTGACGAAGTCAAGGCTTATGTAGCTGAGCACTACAAGAATGGTGAAGTCGTTCTTGTTGACTAATTAAATTAATAACCAGTCGTTGTCCCTGGATATATTTCTGGGGACATTTTTAATTATGTCTTTTTTGGTGTATAGTTTACTTATGGAGAAAGAGAGAAAAGACATTGTCGTCATAGGTGCAACAAACACAGATATCTCTGGTAAGTGCCTTTATCCCTTGGTAATGAGTGACTCTAACATCGGTAAAGTCACAACAAGCCTAGGAGGAGTCGGGCACAACATAGCTCTTAATCTTTCTCGTATGGGTAAGCTCGTCTCTTTTATTACATCTTTAGGTTCCGACAACTTCGGTGCTAGTGCTAGAAAGGAATTAGAAAATGTAATGGATATTTCCGACTCTGTGTTTTTCCACGGACCAAGCGGTGTATATCTATATGTATCTGACGAAAAGGGAGAGATGATAGTAGCTGTAAACGATATGAGCGCAGCAAAAGAGATCACTCCCGCTTTTTTAGAGACGAAAAAAGAAATAATAGAATCTGCTCCTTTCTTAGTCCTCGATGCCAACTTAGATGAGGAGTCAATCCAGTACGCTTCAAGGACAGCAAAAGGCATTGTAGTATGTGATGCAGTCTCTACTCTTAAAGCTGGCCGCCTGTTTTCATCTTTTCCTTATATAAATATTTTGAAGCCTAACTTAATGGAGTTGGAGTATTTGTCTGGGGTAAAGACAACAGACGAGAAATCTATTAGAGATGCCGGCTTTGCTTTAATTGAAAAAGGTGTTGGTACAGTAGTTGCAACGGCAGGAGAAAATGGGGCTTACTACATAACTCCAAATAGCTTTATTCATGCTTACGGCGATAAACTAGATGTAAAAAATACAAATGGAGCCGGAGATAGTTTTCTTTCTGGCTTTGTATTCGCTCTTTCTGAAGGCTTGGATGAAAAAGACTCTTTGAAGATGGCTCTTTCTGCATCAAGAATTACAATCATGGAAGAGAATACTGTTTCGAATAACATAGAGGGAGAAATATTATATAAACTCTCGAAGGAGATAAAAGTTGAAGAAGTATCTTGATATATCAGAGGAAGTAAAAAAAGCACTAGACGAAAAGAAGCCTATAGTTGCACTTGAAAGCACCATTATTTCTCATGGTATGCCATATCCAAAGAATGTGGAGACAGCCTTAAGAGTTGAGGAAGAAGTAAGAAAAAACGGTGCTGTTCCTGCTACTATCGCTATTATCGGAGGACGCTTGAAAGCTGGATTGACAAAGGACGAAATAGAGTACTTTGGAAAGAAGGGCACTCTGATAACAAAAGCTTCTCGCCGAGATATTCCTGCACTTATTGCTAGAAAAGAGGACGGAGCTACTACTGTTGCTGCTACAATGATCATTGCGTCTCTTGCTGGTATAGATGTATTCGCAACCGGAGGAATCGGTGGAGTACATAGAGGCGCAGAGAAGACGATGGATATTTCTGCAGATATGGACGAACTATCAAAGACAGAAGTAATGGTGGTATGTGCAGGGGCAAAAGCTATTCTGGATCTCCCTCTTACTATGGAGTATTTAGAGACAAAAGGCGTAAATGTCATTGGATACACTACAGACGAACTTCCTGCTTTCTATACAAGAAAGAGCGGCCTTAAGGTTGTATGGAGATGCGATACACCTAAAGAGATAGCAGATATCTGGAAAGTTCAGAAGGACATCTATCCAGGGACTGGACTCTTGGTTACAAACCCTATTCCTGAAGAATACTCCATGGATAGCGAATACATTAATAAAGAGATTGATATAGCCATCGAAGAGATGAATAAGTTGGGAATAAAGGGGAAAGAGACTACTCCTTATCTTCTGGATAAGATTCAAAAGCTCACTGGTGGCGAGAGCTTGGAGGCGAATATAAGGCTTGTACTTAATAACGCAATGTTGGCTTCCAAGGTTGCAGTTGAACTAAAGAAATAAAGATACAAGGGGACGAAAAGTCCTCTTTTGTGTTTCTTTCATGAATCGTTGTAATTTTTCTTAATTTTGTCCTATTTAAAGAATATGGAATATTTCATAATTGCGATTTTATTGATAATTGTCGTTCTCCTAGTCGTCATCTTGGCTAGAACAAAGAAAACAAAAGATGATTCCCCCATTATTTTGGGAGAAGAGGAAGTCTACAAGATTCGAGATAGTGTGAGACATGATAATGAAGAGTCTTTTTCCCGCTTCCAGAATTCCTTGGACAGAGATATGACCAAAGTAGGGTATGAATTGAAGACTATGGGAGAGAGAATGGATTCACGGCTTTCAAAAAGTGAAGAATCTATGAACACTTTCATGACCAATGTCATGGATAGGATGAGGAAAGAAAGTGATCTAAACACTGAAAGATCAATCTCAAGCCAGAAAGCCATAGAAGGAAACTTCGATAGAATCAGGGAAGAGAACAGACTAGCCTTCCATGATTTCTCAGATAAGACAGAAAAACTCACACTCTCTGTCAAAGAGGGCATGGAAGGAATAAAGAAGGGCAACGAAGAGAAGCTTAAAGAGATACAGAACGTAGTAGACCAGAAGCTTCAGGAGACGTTGGATAAGCGAATCGCCACTTCATTTAAGGCTGTAACTGAGAATCTGGAGAAACTCTATGAATCCATGGGATCATTGAATACACTTACCAGCGATGTAAAGAAAATGAACTCCCTCTTTTCCAATGTCAAAAGTAGAGGTGTATGGGGAGAGATGCAGGCAGAGAATATTCTTTCTGATATTCTTACCAATGAGGAATGGGTGAGGAACTTCTCTCCTCGAGGAAACAGGGAAATGGTGGAGTTTGCAATACGTATGCCAGGAAAAGAGGGTGATGTATATCTTCCCATAGACTCAAAGTTCCCTGTCAGCGATTTGGAGCGTTATAAAGAAGCTGTGGACTTGGGAGACGAAAAGAAGGCGGAGATTGAATCAAAGAACTTAAGGGACAGAATTCTCTCCGAAGCAAAAGATATCAACAAAAAATATGTAGTTCCTCCTGTAACTACGGACTTTGCCATTCTCTTCGTTCCTTCAGAGACTATATATCTTGAAGCTATAAAAATGGATGGATTGGTGGAGAGACTACAGAATGACTACAGAGTAGTGCTCTCTGGCCCAAACAACTTTGCAGCTCTCCTTAACTCACTTCGTTTAGGATTCAGAACTATGCAGATAGAAGAGTATACTTCTACTATCTGGCACCTATTTGAAGATATGAAGAAGCTTTTTGCAGACCTCTCAAAATCTATAGATGACTCAAAGAAGCAGATAGACAAAGCTTCAGAGTCTCTTGAGGGAGCAAAAAGAAAAAAAGAGAAGATTACAACTGTACTGTCTCACATAGAGTCTAGTGCTGAGAAAGCGGCCATTGATGACATCGACGCCTATTATGAGGAGTCTAAAGTACTTGTAGAGGAGAAAAAAGACGAATAAATGGATGAAAACAAGTGTTATTATAAAAACTTTGCTTTCGTCTTGGAAAAAAAACGTCTAGAATAAACACGTGCCAAAGATTGTTGATAAAGAAGAAAGAATGCAGATGATTCTTGAAAAGGCTTTGGAAGTCTTTGCTAGAGTCGGTTATAGAGATTCGAACTTGTCTCTCATTGCAGAGGCATGCTCCCTTTCACGCCCTACAGTTTATCAGTACTTCAGTGATAAAAAAGAGATTTATTACTACGCAGTGAAAAACGTCACTTCTAAGATGTTCGAGCGATACTCCAAGATTGCTTTCCATGAAGGAGAGGAAGACGAGATCGAGAGACTTAGACTGATTGTAGTGGACATCTTTACTTATGCCAGGGAGAATGAATCCACTCTTTCAAACCTAGTGGAGTTTATCCTCTCAGAGAAGAAAGCGGGAGTGGATGTCTATCAAGCTATCAGAGGCAGGACTGCCAAGATGCGCATTCTCATTAAGCGTCTCGTGCTTCAGGGTATACACAGGAAAACTATAAGGGAGTGTGATGCAGACAAAGTCGGAGAAGAAATATTCTCTCTTGTGGAAGCTGAAGCATTCCAGGTAGGTTTCTTCCCATCATTCTCTGCAGAGGAAGCTACTTCCATAGTCTCTGATTTCTTGGAATCTTTCAGAGAGAAAAGATAATTTTACTTGTCTTTTTTTATTCAATAGTTATATTTCATTTCGGATATGAAATAGCTTCCGTTTATGTCGGAGGTAATTATGAATTACGATAAATTTACTGTCAAAATGCAAAAAGCTTTGGAAGAAGCTGTTACGAAGGCAGATCAGGCGGGGCACAGCGAAGTAGTTCCTGCTCACATGATTCTTGCCCTCATAGCCCAAAGTGACGGAGTATTGAGGCCTTTGTTTGAAAAACTGGGAGTATCCCCGGATGCAGTCTCTTCTGCAATGGAGAATATTCTCTCGAAGCTTCCAAAGTCCTATGGAGATACTCAGAAGACCTTTTCCCGTGCTATGGCGCGAATTCTCGGTGCCTGTGAGAAGACTGCAGGAGACTTCAAAGACGAGTATGTATCTGCAGAGCACTTTTTGCTTTCTCTATTGAATGATGAATGCCAGGAGAAAGATGAATTGGAGAGACTTGGCGTTACAAAGGATAATGTCTTGGAGGCTCTTAAAGCCATAAGAGGCAACCAGCGTATTACAAGTCAGGATCCTGAGGCTCAATATGCTTCACTAGATAAGTACTGTAAAGACCTTACCAGAGCCGCCAAGGAAGACAAGCTTGACCCTGTAATCGGAAGAGATGAAGAGATCAGAAGAGTTATGCAGGTTCTTTCTCGTAGGACAAAGAATAACCCTGTATTGATCGGTGAACCAGGTGTAGGAAAGACTGCAATTGTAGAAGGCCTAGCCCAAAGAATAGCAAAAGGAGACGTTCCTGAGTCACTTAAAGACAAGAGACTTTTGTCTTTGGATATGGGGTCTCTTATTGCAGGTGCAAAGTTCAGAGGCGAGTTTGAAGAGAGACTGAAGGGAGTGATTAACGAAGTCACAAAGAGTGAAGGTCATATTATTCTCTTTATCGATGAACTTCATACAATCGTAGGAGCAGGAGCCGCAGAGGGAAGTACAGATGCTTCTAACCTGATCAAACCTGCCCTTGCCAGAGGCGAACTTCATGCAATAGGCGCTACTACTCTTGATGAATATAGAAAGTATATTGAATCAGATAAGGCCCTAGAGAGAAGATTCCAGCCTGTTTACGCAAAGGAACCTAGTGTAGAGGACACTATTTCTATTCTTAGAGGTCTACAGCCTAAGTACGAAGTACACCATGGAGTCAGAATCAAAGATGAGGCTTTGGTGGCTGCAGCTACGCTCTCTGATAGATACCTTACTTCACGTTTCCTCCCTGATAAGGCAATAGACTTGGTGGATGAAGCCGCCAGCCAGATCAAGATGGAGATAGAGTCACAGCCTGAAGCCTTGGATAAACTTCAGAGAAAGATTCTTCAGCTTCAGATTGAAAAGGAAGCACTTTCAAGAGAAAACGACGAGCACTCTAAGGAAAGACTGGAAAAAATCAATGCAGAACTTGCAGATCTTCAGTCCAAGTACAATGCTCTTCATCTTGAGTGGCAGAACGAGAAGGATGCTATTCTTGCCCTCAGGGAAAAGAAAGCTCAGATGGAGAAGCTGACACAGAAGAAAGAGAATGCAGAGAGAAACGGTGACTTGAACACTGCTGCTCAGATCAAGTATGGTGAAATGCCTCAGCTTGAGAAAGAGATAAAGGATGCAGAAGCTAAAGTAAACTCTTTCAAGAATGGAGAAGGAAGACTACTCCGAGAAGAGGTTACTGAGGATGATATTGCTAAAGTAGTATCTCTTTGGACTGGTATTCCTGTATCTAAGATGATGAGCTCCGAGATGCAGAAATATACAGATCTTGAGAAGATTCTCTCCAAGTCTGTCGTCGGTCAGGATGAGGCTATCAGCGCTGTCAGCAACGCCATAAGAAGAAACAAAGCTGGAATAAGTGACGAACACAGACCGCTTGGTTCTTTCTTGTTTGCAGGACCAACTGGAGTAGGTAAGACACTTCTTGCTAAAGTTTTGGCAGGCTTCTTATTTGATGATGAGAAGGCTCTTACAAGAATCGATATGTCTGAGTACATGGAAAAGTACTCGGTGTCCAGACTTATTGGAGCGCCTCCAGGATATGTTGGATATGATCAGGGTGGACAGCTGACAGAAGTAGTAAGAAGACGTCCTTATTCAGTAATTCTATTTGATGAAATTGAGAAGGCGCATCCTGATGTATTCAATGTACTTCTTCAGGTTTTGGACGACGGAAGACTTACTGATGGACAGGGTAGGGTTGTTGATTTTACTAATACAATCATAATTATGACCAGCAACCTTGGCTCTGAAAGTATTCTTCGTGATCCAAAGAATGCAAAGAGTGAAGTTATGGAAGCCATAGCTCATACTTTCAAGCCTGAGTTCATCAATAGAATCGATGAGATTGTGGTATTCAATCCTCTTGGAAAAGAAGAAGTGAAGAGAATTGTCCATCTTCAGCTTGAAGCTCTTTCTTCTAGACTTGAGAAGAAGAATATTCACTTCTCTTGGACTCCTGAAGTGGAAGACTACTGTGCAGAAGTTGGCTTCGATCCTTCATTCGGTGCTCGTCCTATCAGAAGATGCATACAGAACGAGATCGAGAACGAGCTTTCAAGAGCTATTCTTTCTGGAGCTGTTTCAAGAGAAGGAAATGTAACAGCATCTCTCCAGGATGGAAAGATTGCCATCGGACTCTAATAGAGCTTGGTACTTCTCGGGCGTATCGATATCGAATATGGAGCCGAGAGAAGAAGGAAGTGAGAGAAATCCCATTTCTTTTAGATAATCTTTCATAGAACCGGGATAGGCCAAGAGCCTTTCTCGGTTTTCTTTTTTATATGCTACAGGATGCCCTGGAATATTATGAAAGGAACATCTTACGATGCTATTTTCGTTAAGCTTGGAAAAAAGATTAATTGCGTCCTCTTTTTTTAACAGGGGAAGATCTCCTGGAAGAATAGAAAAGTCATCGTCTTCGACAGCTTTTACCCCTTCAAGGGCGCTGGTTCTCTGTCCTTCTTTATAGTTTTTATTAAAGACGAAATCCACATTTGCTCCCAGAAGAGCCTTTCTAATCCTCTCTTGTTCGTTGCCCACAACTACGATCACTCTATCTGAAAAGGAGAGTGCGTTTTTGACTGTAATTGCAATGATCGCTTCGCCTCTGAAGGGAAGAAGAAGCTTGTTTTTGCCCATTCTCTCAGATAAACCTGCTGCAAGAACAATTGTGGTCATGAAAAGTATTCTACTTATTTTATTGTCATTGAGAAAGGAAAAGTTCTAGCATTTCTCTATGCTTGTTACTTTAATTAATGCACTATCCGTTGTTATTGGCACTATTCTTGGGCTTCTTCTTAAGAAAAAGCTTCCTTCTTCCTTCCGTACTATTGTTATGACTTCCTCCGGTCTTGTGACGTTGGTGTTGGGACTAGGTATGGCTGGAAGTGCAAATAGCACACTAGGCGTATTATTTGCACTTATTGTGGGTGGTTTTATTGGGTTTACATTGAAAATAGAAGAGAGAATCGAAGCTTTTGGCAATAAATTCCAGAAAGAGGGTGAAGAAGGTTCCTTCGGATTGGCCTTCCTTAACTCATCCGTTCTTTTCTGCTCCGGTGCCATGAGTATTGTAGGGTCCATTAATGCCGGGACTACAGGAGATGGCTCTTTGATTTTGATAAAGAGTGTAATGGACGGATTTATGGCCATCGTCTTTGCGTCTACTTATGGAAAGGGTGTTATTCTTTCAGCTCTTACAGTCCTTGTCTATCAAGGGTTCTTTGTTCTGGCTGGTTCTGCCATTTCTCCGATTCTTGGTGAGACAGGAATCAGCGATATTGCCGCTGCAGGAGGATACTTATTATTGATGATTGGCCTCTCCCTATTGGATATAAAGAAGACTAAGACCGCAAATTTCCTTCCAGCACTTATATTTGCTCCTGTTTTCGGTTGGTTGTTTTCTTTCTTAGGCTAAAAGATATATGTATTTTTTGTATAAATATTTGAGTTAGTTTATTCAAATATTTGGTTACATTAAATTTCCATGCTAAAATTACCATATAACGATAATAATAGTTTATGACGTAAGGCGGGGAGCGTTATTTATGGGGATAAGACACAACTGTTGTCCTAGGTGTGGAAGTCTAAGATTAACCGAATCTTTAGACTCAAAAGGAGATGTTCAATATAAGTGCTGCGACTGTAGAAGTCGTTTCGGGGATGAATCTGAAGCCAAGGGATATGCCGAACTTCTTGCTAAATTCCTAATAGAAATAAAGGATATTCTTGGGAATAGATTTGTTATAAAACTGACCAAAGAAATGAATAACTATAAGTATTACCTGAAGATCGGTCGCTCAAAAGGATATGAAGGAGATTTGGACTTTGATTTTTGGAAAGATCTTTCAAATAAACTATTTGTAGAGTGCTCCTTTCATAAATGGAGTGAAACATACTTCGGTTCCATCTCCAACTATGGAATAGTGTGGGATATGGAGGCGTCTTTTGAACGTCGACACACGTTATCTGTCCATGGATGCAATAGTTTTCCTGTCTATTGGAAGAAGATAGTATCATCAATACTTCCTTTGATAGAAGAGTGTGAGGGGGGTGATACTTTTATCCACTCTCTTTTAGAAAAAGAACTAGGCTAAAATAAAGACCGCTCAGATCTCTTCCGAGCGGTCGTTTTTTTACAAAGTAACTATGTCACTTTGTTTTTTTAGCATCTTCCAGAACACTGTCTTCCTTACTCTTTTTTACTTTACAAGGCTTGATATGCCAGATTTCGTCTGCATATTCCTTGATTGTTCTGTCTGATGAGAACTTTGCGGAAGAAGCGATGTTGATTGCGCTCATCTTATTCCACTTGTCCTGGTCATCTCTATAGAGCTTTGAAGCCTCTTCATGTCTTTCGTGGTACATTCTGAGGTCTGCAAAAAGGAAGTATCTGTCGTTGTAGTCGATAAGAGACTTTAATAGAGGATCGAAGATTCCATCTTCACCATTGTTAAAGAAGCCATACTGGATAAGCTTGATTGCTGCGTTGATTTCAGCGTCCTTCTCCATCCATTCTCTTGAAGAGTATGTCTTTCCAAGTTCTGAAATCTCTTTCTCTGTATGTCCAAAGATGAAGATATTATCCATTCCAGCCTCTTCTGCCATCTCTACGTTAGCTCCGTCCAATGTTCCAATTGTAAGGGCGCCGTTGCACATAAATTTCATGTTTCCTGTACCAGAAGCTTCTGTTCCTGCAGTTGAAATCTGCTCAGAGAGGTTTGTTGCAGGAATGATATTCTCTGCTAAAGTCACTCTGTAGTCTGGCATGAAATATACATGGAGCTTATCGTTGACCTGTGGATCCGTGTTGATTACATGAGCGATGGAATTGATGAACTTGATGATCAGCTTTGCATTTACATATCCAGGAGCAGCCTTTCCTCCAAAGAGGAATGTTGTAGGTTGGAATGACTCCCTATATGCCTTATCATTCTTCATTCTATTGTAGATCATTACGATGTTGAGGGCATTGAGAAGCTGTCTCTTATATTCATGGATTCTCTTTACCTGGACATCGATCATTGTGTTTGGATCAATTATGATTCCGCTATCTTTCTTCAAGAAGTCTGCAGCTTTAAGCTTTGCCTGATATTTGACTTTTGAAAGCTGGGAAAGGAATGCAGGATCATCTGCAAAATCTTTCAGTTTTCTTATTTCTTCAAAATCTGTAATCCACTTGTTTCCGATAGCTTCTGTTATAAGAGAAGCAAGTCCTGGGTTTGCATCCAAGAGCCATCTGCGCTGTGTGATACCATTTGTCTTATTGTTGAATCTATCTGGGTAGATCTGAGCAAACTCCGGGAACATGTTGTCCACAAGAAGCTTTGAGTGCAATGCTGCGACACCGTTTGTAGAGTGGCTGCCGATAATGGCAAGGTTAGCCATTCTCACCATCTTTGGATTAGATTCTTCTATGATGGAAACCTTTGCTATCTTTTCATTCTGCATTGGGAAGAAAGAAACTGCAGAAGAGAGGAATCTCTTGTTGATTTCAAAGATAATCTCCATATGACGAGGGAGAATAGACTGGATCATTGGGAGAGGCCACTTTTCAAGAGCTTCTGGCATCAGAGTGTGGTTTGTGTATCCAAGAGTGTTGACTGTAATATTCCAAGCTTCATCCCAGCCTAAGCCTTCCTGATCTATAAGAAGTCTCATAAGCTCAGGAACGGCGAGAGATGGGTGTGTATCATTCATCTGGATGGCTGCTTCTTTAGGGAACTGCTTCCAGTCATAGTTTCCATATCTCTTGAATCTTCTGAGAATATCCTGGAGAGAACAGGAGACAAAGAAATACTGCTGCTTCAGTCTCAGCTCTTTTCCCATATACAATGTATCATTTGGATAAAGAACCTGAGAAAGAGTCTCAGCATTAATCTTTTTTCTTACTGCTTCTGTATAATCTCCGGAGTTAAATTCCTGGAAAGAGAATCCGTCTGGGCTTGTTGCAGACCAAAGTCTGAGAGTGTTTACTGTCTTTCCGCCATATCCGACGATAGGAGTATCATAAGCGACGCCGTTTACCTGTTCGGAAGGAATCCACTTAAATACGTCTTTCCCATTTTCTCTGATATGGGCTACGTGACCGCCGAAATAAACAGGGTAGGTGAGGTCTGGTCTCTTTAATTCCCATGGGTTGCCGTCTTTAAGCCAATTATCCGGTTGCTCTACCTGATATCCGTTCTTAATCTGCTGGCGGAAGATACCATAGTTATATCTGATTCCATATCCGTAAGCAGGAAGTTCCAATGTAGCCAAAGAATCCATGAAACAAGCGGCAAGTCTACCTAAACCTCCGTTTCCAAGTCCTGCATCTGGTTCTGTATCTGCCAGTTCTTCATAATCATAACCAAGGCTAGCAAGAGCATCCTTGACCTGCTTCTCGATGCCAAGGTTAATAATATTGTTGGTCATTGCCCTTCCCATGAGGAATTCCAAGGACATGTAGTAGACTCTCTTGCTGTGTTTAGCTCTCTGAGTCTTTCTTGAAAGATCCCACTGGTGAATGATTCTGTCGCGAATTGCATATGCAATGGCCTCATATCTTCCTTCTTGGGTTGTATGGTAGACATCAGCATCCTGGTTGTACTTCAACTGCTCTGCAAAGTCTTGAGCAATATCCTTTGCAGACTCGCCGTATCTGGTGCGTTCTATTTCTGCCACGATAGAGTCCTCCTTTGGACATGAAAAATACATTTTTTATTTGTGTATTTCTTGTTATCTAATCTAATAACAAAGACAATATAAAATAGAAAATCAAAAAAATGAACCTCTTTGAGCAATAAGAAACGATAAATTCTTATTTTCTTCTAAAAAATTTAATGTGTGATGTTGAAAAAATAGGACAACATCTCTACAATCAAGAGAGAGTATCCCTAAATCGACACAAAAAGGGGTCACAAGTCATTGACAAGATACGTGATGATTTGCTACAGTTGCCATTGCGTGTCGCGCTTAGGCGTGCAATGCTCT
>CAMEQB010000028.1 GCA_945932505.1 uncultured Spirochaetales bacterium | reverse complement strand
AAAAAGGTAGAAGACTCCCCTTATCTATCAGATAAATAAGTCTCTCTCAGGTACCCTATAATTATTTCCAAAGCCTTCTCTTCCATTTCTTCGCTCATATCGCGAGTCTCTGGAAAATGGACAAAAAGAGAGGGCTCTTTTCTTGAATAAAGGGCTGTATAATAGATGTTGTTACATACGTAGCGTCCAGGGTCTGTAGATATATAAACGGGTATCCCTTCTTCTTTTAGGCGTCTTTCAATCTCTACTATATCTATCTCTGTCTCAAGTCTCTCTTCCCCATCGTCCGCTATTTTCTTTCCTTCATAGAGCACTCCGTCATTATCTGGGATAGAGGCTTTTCTTTCGTTCCAAGCGAATCTTTCCAAAGATATTTCTTTTCTACCTGCTGCAAGCCCCATCATCAAAAGCACTTTGCCTTCAATGCTTTTGGCGCATTCTGCACTTTTTGAGTAAGAGACAGGAACGACTTCTGCGTTTATGTCCCTTCTGTCTTTGTACTTATTGACTAGAATCTCTGTAGGATTGAGAGAGTGTGTTGAAAATGCTGTGAAACCTGTCAATGCTATTTTGTCCATACTAGAATTATATCCATTGTGTTGTAGACCGAAAAGGATAAAGAACTGTATATTGTCAATGAGGGAAATATGACCAGTTATAAACATAAGGTTCAATACTACGAAACAGATAAAATGGGGATTGTCCACCACTCTAATTACATAAGATGGATGGAGGAAGCCAGAGTTGATTTCCTTGAAAAGATAGATTGGAGCTACGACCAGCTGGAAAAGGTAGGACTTGTATCTCCTGTGCTGTCTTTGAATATTGATTACAATCATCCCACTTATTTTAGTGACATTGTCTCAATTGATGTTGAGATCTTGGAATTAAAGATGTCAAAAATGAGAGTGGGATATAAAATGACAAATGAAGAGGGAAAAGTTGTGGCTAAGTGTGAAAGTAGCCATGGTTTTCTTCTCTCTTCTGGAAGGCCTGCTATTCTCAAGAGAGACTTTCCTGGCCTATATGAAGCGCTTTTGACTCATCTAAGTAGTGAGAAGGAGTCTATATGAGACATGGATTTATTAAAGTGGCGTCCGCCTCTCCATCCTTAAAGGTGGGAAACCCAGATTATAATAAAGATAGAATCATAGATTTGATGAGAAAGGCAGAGAAAGAGGGAGTAAAGGTCCTGGTTTTTCCTGAGTTATCCATTACTGGATATACTTCTGGAGACTTATTTTTCCAGAGTAGCTTGCTCTCTTCTTCTCAAGACGCTTTATCTCGTATAAAAGAAGCATCCAAGGATTTGGATCTACTCTCTTTTGTGGGGTATCCATTGAAATATAATGGGAAACTCTATAATACTCTTGCTGCCATTCAGCATGGTTCTATTCTTGCTTTCTTTGCCAAGAGAAATCTTCCAACCTATGGAGAGTTCTATGAAGAGAGATGGTTCACTCCGTCCCCCGTTGAGAACATGCTTATTGACTATAAGGGGGAGGATGTAGTCTTTGGAAGCAGAATCATCCTCTCCTGTTCTGATTCCTTGAAGATAAGTGCAGAGATATGTGAAGACCTTTGGGTTCCTGATCCCCCATCAACTCACCATGCGATGGCTGGAGCTACTCTTATAGTAAACGCTTCCGCTTCCGATGAGCTTATTGGTAAGAGCGAGTATAGGAAGAACCTTGTTTCAGGCCAGTCAGCAAGGATAATCGGAGCTTATATCTATAGCGATGCCTCAGAAGGTGAATCGACTACAGATATGGTGTTTACAGGAAGCAATGTGATTGCTGAAAATGGTACAATACTAAAAGCTGTAGATTATAGCCTTAATGAGCTTATTGTCAGCGAGATAGATACAGAAAAACTGGAGAGGGAAAGGTATGTAAGAAATACATTCCCTATATCCGAAGAGGGATATGCTTATATTGATATTTCTTTTAATGAGTGTGAAACGAAACTTACTCGGTATATTGACCCTCATCCCTTTGTTCCTGTGGATGAAGAGAAGAGAAACGAGAGGTGTGACAAGATCCTCACTCTCCAGGCTCTTGGTCTCAAGAAAAGACTCCAGCACACAAGAAGTAAGAAAGTGGTCGTAGGACTCTCCGGGGGACTGGACAGCACCCTAGCGCTCCTAGTTGCTGTCAAAGCCTTCGATATGCTTTCTTTAGACAGAAAGGGCATCATTGCAATTACTATGCCTTGCTTCGGTACAACAAAGAGGACAAGAAGCAACGCTGAGCTGTTGGCCCTCTCATTGGGTGTAGATTTCAGGACAATAGATATAACAGAGAGTGTAAAAGCTCACTTTAAAGATATTGGACAGAGCCTAGATGACTTCAGCGTCACATATGAAAACGGCCAGGCAAGAGAGAGGACTCAGGTTTTGATGGATACATCAAACAAAGAAGGAGCCTTGGTAATAGGAACAGGAGACTTGTCGGAGCTTGCTCTTGGATGGGCTACATATAACGGTGACCATATGTCTATGTATGGAGTGAACGCAGGAGTGCCGAAGACTCTTGTCAGATACCTTGTAAAGTATGTGGCTGAGACAACAGAGAACGAAGTGGAGTCAAAAGTTCTTTTTGACATCCTTTCGACTCCTGTATCTCCTGAGCTTCTTCCTGCAAAAGACGGTGAGATAAGCCAAGTTACGGAGGATATTGTGGGACCATATGAACTCCATGATTTCTTCCTCTACTATATCGTAAGGCTCTCCTTCTCTCCTAGCAAAGTCTATCGCCTCGCACTCATTGCTTTTGATGGTGTCTTTGACAGCGAGACTATATATAAATGGCTGAGGACATTTATCAGGAGATTCTTCTCCCAGCAGTTTAAACGCTCCTGTCTACCAGACGGCCCAAAGATCGGAACTATAACCCTTTCTCCTCGCTCGGATTGGAGAATGCCATCTGACGCCGACTCTGAAATATGGCTTAATGAGTTGGATGAAGAATATAAACTACACAAAAAATAGACAAAGTGTACGTTGATATTGTAACCGAGACGCCCTAGGATTGTTATATTAATTAAGGCGTCGTTGTTATTGCCCAAGGATGATGAGTGAAATGAAGAAAAAGATAATTTTGGCACTTCTATTAGTGCTGATTCCAGCTTCTATTTTTGCTTCTGTGCTTCAGATGGGGGGATCTGTATCATGGGGTGTACCGATTTATGGTGAGAAAGAGAAACCATTTGAGTTCAGCAATATCGATTTCTCAAGCTATGATGTGGGACTTGATGTAAGGTTGAATATTCCTAGATTCCAGCTTCAGGGAGAAGTAAGGGGAGCTTTCTCCAGTGATCTTCTTCTTGATAGTTATGAATACAATCTTGCTGCATCTACGCGTTTCGATATCTTCTTTTTGGATTTGACTCTCGGTGCAGGAATAAATATCAGCGTGGACAAGGATCCTGTTACAAAGGATTGGTGGTATAACGGACAGAGTGGAAGGACTGCATCTGATGTATTTTCTACAGCAGAGCTCTACTATAGGGCAGGCTTGGGGATAGATTTCGGAAAAATGTCATTGGAAATGCAGGCTACTGTGCCTACAGGAGCCAATTGGGCCAATATGAACCAAGAAAGAATGCAGTCTGTATTCGGCACCATCGGGCCTAAGTTCGAGAGGATGCGATTATCCATCGGTCTGACGGCAAATTTCTTCTAATGGAGAGTTCCGGTCAATTGACCGGTTCTTTTTTCCCCTTTTCTAGGTTACTATGTAATAGGAGACAGCTATGGCTAAAAAGAATCTAAGCCTCTTGAAGGGCTCTTTTACAGTAATTATTCTTGCGCTTCTAATATACGTAATAATATTCTTCTTTTTTCCTGATGTTTCTCTGAAGTATTTTGGAGATGCATTTGATAAAGAGAAGGCTCTTGAAAACTCTATCGTAGCTTTGGTCTATAACGTAGATTACATGAGTGAAGAAGAGAAGGCTGTCTTTGAAGATTATCTCACATCGAGAGAAGGTAAAGAGATGCTGAAATCTATAAGCAGTGCAGCATCCAAGGGTGTGGAGACTACAAAAGAGCTGGTGGATTCTCCAGAGTTCCAGCGTCTTTCCTCCGCTGTAAAAGATGTACTCTCTCCAGAGAGCCTTTCAAGGCTGATGGAAGAGGCGGCGGAGTCTGCCGAGAATCTATACTCTTGGTATAAAAAATGAGAATAACTATGCTGGGGACAGGAACCAGCTGTGGTGTTCCTTTTATAGGCTGTCACTGTCCCGTATGTCTCTCCAAAGATACTAAAGACAAGCGTTGGCGCTCTTCCATTCTTATTGAGAAGGGAGAGACCAAAGTCGTAATAGATACTGGGTATGAGTTCAGGCTACAGTGTCTGAGAGCTGGAATCGAGAGGTTGGACGGCGTCTTATATACCCATACCCACCCCGACCACTTGGCGGGACTGGATGATCTGAGGGCCTTCTATAGGGAAGGAAAGAGTATCGACGTATGGGGGAGCGAGAAGAATATGGAAAGAATAAAAAATGCCTTTCCTTATGCCTTTAAGCCCTTCGCTTCCGATGGTCTACCTCATCTCTCTCCTCACTGTACCTCGCCTGGCGTTCCCTTTAGGGTTGGAGAGATAGAGTTCATTCCCTTTTCTATGATTCATGGATGTAGGGAGAGTGTAGGCTACAGGTTTGGAAAGTGTGCCTATGTAACAGATGTCTCTGATCTGAGGGAAGAAGAGAATATAAAGTATCTTTTAGGCCTGGATGTGCTTATAATCGACGGATTAATGGAAAACAGGCATCCTTCCCACTTGTCTTTTGGAGAGGCGTCGGAAATAGGAAAGAAGTGTGGTGCGAAGAAAGTATACTTCACTCATATAAGCCACACTATGAAACACGAAGATATATTAGAGAAATATAAAGGCATTGCAGAGCCCTCGTATGATACAATGACATTGGAGGTAGAGGATGAATGACTCTCTTTTTAGTGATGCTGATCTTGACCCTGAATTGATGGAGATTGAAAGAAAGAAGAAAGAAAGGGAAAGGATTGCCAAAGAAGAACAGAGATTAGAAGAGAAGAAAAAGGAAGAAGAGAAGAAGCCTAATGTCACTTATGATAAAACTCTCTATGTTCTCGATGGATACTCAATCATATATAGAAACTATTTTGCCCATATAAAAAAGCCTATCTTCGATAAGAAGGGGAATAATATCAGTGCATACTATGGATTCTTCCAGACTTTATTGTCTCTTATGAACTCATATCCTATGGATGCTCTTGCCATCACTATGGATGAGAAGGGGCCAACCTTCCGTCACGAGCTCTATCCTGAGTATAAAGCGAATAGAGAGAAGGCGCCTCAGGACTTACATGCCCAGGTCCAGCCTATAAAAGATACTCTTTCAAAAATGAAGATTCCTGTACTCTCACGCGTAGGCTTTGAAGCCGATGATATAATGGCGTCCCTTTCATCATTTGCCAATGACAACGGATGGAATGTTGTGATTGTCACGGGTGACAAGGACCTTTGTCAGCTGGTAGGAGAACACGTTATTGCATTGAGGCCTCCGAAGAATGGTGAGAAAAAGTATGTATTCATGGATAAGGAAGGAGTAAAGGAGTTCTACGGAGTATATCCGGAACAGATTGTAGACTACCTGACTATTCTTGGAGACTCTTCAGATAATGTTCCTGGTGTAAAAGGCATAGGAGAGAAGGGGGCTGTAAAGCTTCTGACAGAGTATTTGACTCTTGACGGAGTCTATAGACACCTTGATTCCCTCTCCAAAGGAATGAGGAAATCTCTTGAAGAGTCAAAGGATAATATTGAACTCTCAAGGACACTTATTAAGCTTAGGTTTGATGCTTCTCCAGAAGGCTTTGACTTGGAAGCTATGCGTACTTCTTCTTTCGACATTCCTGCCGCTGCTGAAGACTTCTTCATAAGAGACATGAAGAAAATAGCTGAGATGGCATCTGCTAAGAAAAATGGAGGAGAAGGAAGGTTCTCTTATAAAGAGAAGTATAGCGAGGAAGAGACTGCGGCTATAGAGCCTTTGTTGACGGACGGAGAGAAATACCTCTTGGAGAAGGGAAGCTACGAGATAGTTAAAGACAAGGCGGAACTGGAGAAGAGACTGGAGAAGGCTGTGCTATTTAACTCCCTAGATGTGGCTTTGGAGTTTCTCTCCGATGGCTTTGAGCCCGATTCCCCGCTGTTGGGTGTTTCGCTATCTCTCGAGCCATTAAAAGCTTTCTTTGTTCCACTCGGAGAAGATGGCATTGCTCTTTCTGATTTTTCTGAGATTTCTAATAAATACTTCTCAGGAAAGATGAGGGTGATATCACACTCAGCTAAATCACAGTTATCACGAAGTAAGCGTTTCTCTATTCCTCTGGAAGTAAAATCTGACACCATGATAGAAGCTTGGATGGTGAATTCAAACGAGGGAGTATTCTCTCTTGATTTCACAGTCTCCAGGTATTTTTCTCAGACACTTCTATCTATCTCCGACCTTTGCGGGGAGAGTAGCGTTTCATCCCTCTCTCTGGAAGAGAAGGCACGATATACAAACTCAAGGGCTGATTATATCCATAGATTATCGAGAGTTCTGGAAAGAAGGCTCCATGAGAAGGGACTATGGAACGCATATATCTCTATGGAGATTCCTCTGATCCCAATTCTTTCAGAGATGGAGGAGAATGGTATTCTTCTCTCAGAGGAGAGGATGAATGAATTAAAGACAAAGACAGACCAAAGGCTCAATGACCTTGTCTCATCTATCTATAAAGAAGCTGGGTATGAATTTAACATCAACTCGACTCTTCAGCTTTCAAATCTTCTCTTTGAAGAGAGGAAGCTTCCTCCAGGAAAAAAGACTCAGCGTGGTTATTCTACAGACACTGCTACTCTGGAGGGACTAAGAAACACAGGAGACCCTATTATCGAGGAGTTATTGGAGTATAGAGCGCTCTCGAAGCTGAAGAGTACATATATAGATGTACTCCCGACTCTGACAGATAGAGAGGGGAGAATACACACATCTTTCCTTCAGACAGGAACTGCTACAGGGCGCCTTTCCAGTAGAAATCCGAACTTGCAGAATATTCCTGTCAGGACAGATGAAGGAAGACTAATAAGAAATGCCTTTGTCCCAGGGGAAGGAAACATATTCATCAGTGCAGACTACTCTCAGATCGAGCTTGTTGTGCTTTCTTGGATGGCTAAGGACCCGGGGCTTATGGATGCGTTCTTATCTGGAGGGGATGTACATAAGTATACTGCTGCCTTGATATATGAGAAAAATGTAGATGAAGTCACTCCTAAAGAAAGAAGAGTTGCGAAGACTATTAACTTCGGCATTATGTATGGTATGAGTGCCTTTAGGCTATCCAATGAACTAGGTATAACGAGGACTGAGGCCCAGGAGTTTATCAATAAGTATTTCCAGCGTTATAGCGGTGTAAAGCAGTTTGTGGAAGATACTGTAAAGAGTGCCGAAGAGAAGGGATATATAACTACCTATTGGGGACATATGCGTGAGATAGTCGGCATCAACAGCAGAAATAAGACTGAGAAGGCAGCAGCCGAAAGAACAGCTGTAAACAGCGTCATTCAGGGTACTGCAGCTGAAATCATGAAGAAGGCCATGATCAGTGTCGCTTCTCTTTTGAAGGAAAGAGGCTTTAAGACTAAGCTCTTGTTGCAGGTCCACGATGAGTTGATATTCCAGGTACCGATAGAGGAGGCGGAGGAAGTTGAGAAACTCATAAAAGAGAAGATGGAAAATGTGGTCTCTCTTCCAGTTCCACTTCGCTCTTCTGTAGAGAGGGGAAATAGTTGGGGGGATATGCACTGATGATAATAGGACTCACCGGAAAGAGCTGCTCAGGAAAAGACTATGTGGCCCACTTATTTGGGGAAGAGTTTGTAGTAATCGACGAAGATAAACTGGGGCACGTGGCTTTGGACAATAATAGAGAGAAGCTCGTTGCAGCTTTCGGAGACTCTATTATTACAGATGGAAAAGTAGACAGAAAGAAACTCGGCCCTATTGTCTTCTCTGACAAGGAGAAACTGGAAAAGCTAAACTCAATTTCCCATCCTTGGATGGTGGCTGAGACTTTACGGCTATGTAGAGAAGCAGAGAGTGAGGGCAAGATTGCTGTGATCAATGCAGCAATTCTTGAGAAAATGGGCTTCGTCCCCTACTGCAATGAAGTGGTTTTGGTGTCTTCCCCATACTCCGAGAGGCTGAAAAGGGCGGTAATGAGAGATAAAATAACACCTGAAGCCTTCGAAAAAAGAGACGAAAACCAGAAAGATATTGGTTCAACACTCTCAAAAGGGAGTGTCAAGGTAACTAATATTATAAATGATAGTGATAAAGAATCACTTTCTCGACAAGTGAAGGAGTATTGTGATAGTATTTTAGGTAAGAGGTCCCAATGAGCAGAAGATCAGGCGCAGTGGCATTGACTGCAACAATAACGGTCACTATTTTTGTGGCTGCCATGACATTTGTCTTGAATCCTAAGGACGGAAGTAACGATTATGCCTCGGCAGTATTGGAAGAGGCGAAGAATAGACAGAATGTACCTGTCACAGTGGTTAATAGACCATTGGAGACTGATATTGAAGTTCTCAGGGATGAAGACATAATGGCAGGAAAAGTCTCAACTATTCTTAAGGAAGACGAAGCTTTCCTTGGATATGTGGGAGATAAGTCCGCTGAATATGTAGGAGAGAAAATCTCTGATCTTGAAGATATTTATGCTGCCGACACAAATAAGCGCATTAAAGACGGCGACGAAGAATCACGTACTTATGCCGATGGTCTCTTCGCTTCTTCAAAAGTATATGCTGATGAGAAGGAAAAGACTGCAGCCTCTTATTCTGAGACTTTGGTGAAGGAAGCAAATTCTTATACTGATACTCAATCCTCCGCTTTGACAGAGGAGATTGAATCTCTTAAGTCTGAGATATCTTCTCTTAAGAGCGAATTGGAGAGCGTGAAGGAATCTAGCCTCACTCGTGACGAGGCGGTTTCATCTCTCCTTAGGGACGAAGAGTTTATGTCAGCTCTCAGCGAAGAAGTATCTAAGAGGGCAGGAGTCAAGATTGACGAAGAAGAGCTTGCTTCTCTTATTCTCGCTTCTTCTACTTTCAACAAAGGCTTAGAGGAAGCAATGCGTGATTATTATGCTGCTCTCGAAAGCGAGAAGAAGGCAGCTTCTTCCATCCCTATTCCTGTCTTTGATACTGCAACGAGCGAAGAATACTCGGAAGAAGAGTATTTGGAAGAAAGAAACAGCCAGAGGGGAGATGAGATCAATAGAATCCTCTCATTCCTAGGTTATTGATTATCAGCCATCCTTCGGGGTGGCTTATTTTAAAGTATGTATATCCCTGATTCTATTAAGTCATATATCTCTAATAAACCATACACCCTTGATTCAAAAGGTAAGTCTGGTGCTGTGATTATGATGTTCCATGACGCTGTGTTGAAGATCGAAGAAGTGTCAGAGGAAGTCAGGAGAGAAGAAAGAGTTGTATCTTGGCTCAATGGTAGGCTTTATGTACCTTCTACTATTATAAGCGTAGAAGAGGAAGGGAAGATATATCGTTTGATGGAGAGAATAAGAGGGAAAGATCTTTCTTCTCCATCTTTCTTGGAGAATCCAGAGCGACTATTAGATTTATGTGCTGAAGCGTATGAAAAACTTTCTAATGTAGATATTTCAGATTGTCCTAGTTGTAGAAGCCTCGATATATGCCTCAAGGAAGCAGAAGAGAGAGTGGAGAAGAATTTAGTTGATGTTGAGGACACTGATCCATCTACCTTCGGTAAAGGAGGGTTTTCTTCTCCAGAAAAGCTACTAGAGTGGCTTATGGATAATAAACCCAAAGAGGAAAAAAGCTTTATCCATGGTGATTTCTGCCTACCAAACATTATACTCGGAGAAAACGGGGATATAGGGTTTATTGATCTAGGTAGAAGCGGAGTAGGCGATAAATATAATGATATAGCGCTCCTTTCCCGAAGCCTAAAGAGTAACTTTTCTGGGCACTATAACGGAGGAAAACAATATCCAGGGTACAGAGAAGAAATGCTATATGAAAGACTTGGAATAAGGAAGGACGAGGAGAAGGTAAGGTATTATCTTCTTTTGGATGAGTTATTCTGATTTTGGGTATAGAATGTAGCCATGAAAGATAACGATTTGTATTCACTACTTTCTTCACTTGTTTCTACTTACTCTGTAAGTGGAAGTGAAAGAGGTATTGTTGATTTTCTGGATAGAGAACTCACTAGACTAGGTTTCTCTACAGAGCGTATGGAGTCTGGCTCCATATGTGGTGTTCTTTGTGGTGATAGACCCGGTCCCACTGTATTGTTGGATGCCCATATAGATACTGTTACAGTCCCTGATAAATCAAAGTGGACTCATGATCCATTCTCCCTTACAAGAGATAATGGGAGATTATATGGAAGAGGAACCAGCGATATGAAAGGAGGGCTAGCCGCCATCATCGCGGGAGCCTCCGAGTTTGTAGGACGAAGTTTTCCAGGTAGGATTGTGATTTCATGTGTAGTCGAGGAAGAGAGATTTGAAGGTATTTGCTCCAGGGAAGTATCTCGTAGATTTAAACCCGACTATGTAGTAATAGGCGAGTCTACAGGAGGAAAACTAAATATTGGTCAAAGAGGAAGGTGCGAGATACTTCTGGAGGCAGAAGGAAAGTCCTGTCACTCTTCTAATCCTAATGAGGGCGTGAATGCCATCAGAGTTATGATGGATGCAATCGAGGCTCTCGATGGTATCGATATAAATAGAGATGAGATGCTTGGGGACGGGATAATGGTCCTTACAGACATCATCTCTTCTCCATATCCAGGAGCTTCCGTCATTCCTGAAAAGTGTTTCGCTACTTTTGATAGGCGCACTCTCACTGGTGAGACAATGGAGAGTGTATTGTCTCCGATTAATGAGCTACTTGAGAAAAAGCGAATAAAAGCAAAAGCAAGGATAGCGGAAGGTGTAACAGATACATATACTTCCCATCATCTTTCGTCTCCTCGTTTCTTCCCTGCTTGGAAAAATAGTGAAGAGGCTGATTCTTCTGTTAAAGCTAGAAAGGGCCTTGAGAGCGTAGGCCTATGGGAAGGATTCGGACACTACTCTTTCTGCACTAACGGCAGCCACTACGCAGGAGAAGCAGGTATTCCTACTGTCGGATATGGACCGGGAGAAGAGAGACTTGCCCACATTGTAGACGAGTACATTGAAGAGAAAGACTTATATAAAGCTGGAAAAGGCATAGAGGGGATTATCAAAGGGCTGTTGGGGCTTTGTGACTAAACGTCCTCAGGATAGTGTCTTTCCTCTCCGTCGATGGTAGAGAAAGTCCAGACGCCATCCTTCATTCCCTTGTTGTACCTGGACTCTACAGGAACCTTTCCTCCACCTTGAGGTAAGTCTATTGTATATTGGGGGAGGCCTAGACCACTTAGGCTTTCCCTCATTCCTTTTTCTATCTCAAGGCCCTTGGATAATGGGACACGTAGGTGTGCTGTTCCTTGCACTAGATCTCCTTGGAATAAGTAATAAGGTTTCACTCTTAGGGAAAGTAGTTTATTTGATAACTCAGTTTGCACTTCTACGCTATCGTTTACGCCTCTTAGTAGTACTGTCTGATTCATAATAGGGATGCCTAATTTAATAAAGTTGTTAATGACACTCTCAGCTTTCTCTGTTATTTCCAAAGGGTGGTTAAACTGGGTCATTAAATAAAAAGGGGCGCCCAATGAGTTTTTCTTTATCACTTCAAAGAGAGATGGAGTGAACCTATCTGGATTTGATGTAAGAGCACGTGTACATAAGCGGTAAATGATATCGGGCCTCGCTTCT
This sequence comes from uncultured Spirochaetales bacterium, assembly GCA_945932505.1. GTDB lineage: Bacteria > Spirochaetota > Spirochaetia > Sphaerochaetales > Sphaerochaetaceae > Ornithospirochaeta. Next base: position 3,065 of record CAMEQB010000028.1, on the reverse strand, counting down.
TTAAAAGAGTGCAACAAAGAATCCAGGGAAGAGTCAGAGAGAGTGAACATATCGCCACCCGTCAACAGCACTTCCTTAATTTCACTGTGCTCTGAGAGGAATGAGCATGCTTCTTCTATATCTTTCTCTGTTGCAGGCCCTACCATGCTTCCAGCAAAGCGGCGTCTGAAACAGTGCCTGCAGTATGCAAAACAGCTGTCTGTCACTAGAAATGCCGCTCTATTTTTATATCTTCGAACTAGCCTGTTTGTTACAGAGTATTCTTTCTCCATTTGTGGATCCAAGTTGCCTATAGTATCTTGGTTTTCTTTTACACTTGGAACAAACTGACGCCTTATGGCCGGGTCGGCGATAAGAGGAGTAAGATGATCGGAGACAAGGATAGGAAGGGTGTGACCGCCGTCTTCCCTCCATTCTCTCTCTTCTTCTGTCAAAACTGTATATTTTTCAAGATCGTTTAAACTTGTTATAGGCATAGTTGTTGTTTTAACGTAAATATTACATCTAATGCAATGATTGAGAAATTGAAAATTGCACTACTTGGTGCATAGACATATAATAAATAGACGAAAGGAGAACAAAATGTCATCTTCCCCTATAAAATTGAAGCTTAATGTAAAGAGGACACTTCTTATTGGATTTGCCTTCTTCGGTATCTTGTTACTTTGGCAAGTCTACGATTCATGGTGTCCTACGTTCCTGACAGATATCTTTGCTCGTCGAATGTACGGCATGTCGTCTGCAGAACTAAAATTGGGAGGAGACGCACATAAGATTCTCTCAGTACAGTGGATTGTCGGTATAATCATGGCCTGCGACAACCTGGCAGCCTTGATTCTTCTTCCAATATTCGGTCGCCTCTCAGATAAAACCAAGAGCCCTATTGGAAAGAGAATGCCTTATATCCTCGTAGGAACTTTTGTTTCTGCCATTGCATTCCCATTTATTCCACTCTTCTTCCACTACAACAATATCTTGGGTATGGTCATTTCTATGGCAATCGTCTTGATATTCATGATGATGTATCGTAACCCAGCAGTAGCATTGATGCCAGATGTGACTCCAAAGCCATTGAGAGCCAAGGCAAACGGCATTATCAATATCGTAGGATATCTTGGAGGAGCATCTGCAACTATTCTCGGAATCTTCCTTCCTCTTTCAAACTATATCAACGTAGCAGATGAAAACAGAAAGGTCTGGATGATCGAGATACCTTTCATTGTTGCTTCTATCCTCATGGTGATCTCTGCTCTGGTTCTTTTCTTTACTGTAAAGGAAAACGAAGTAGAAGAAGAGATGAGGGAAGAGCTGGAGGAAGGCGAGAGACAGGCAGCTGTCGAGACTCCTATTGATGACACTAAGCCTATGAGCAAGGCAAATAGAAATATGCTCTTTGCCATCCTTGCAGCAGAGTTCTTGTGGTTTATGTCAGATAACGCAGTTGGAACATATATCGGTAACTATGTAATCTACTATCTCAACAGCGTTTCCTCCGCAACAATGATCCTCACTATTATCGGTGGTGCTGCATCTGTAATCGGATTTGCTACAGCAGGTATCATTGCTGACAAAATCGGCCGTAAGTGGACTATTTCCGTGGGCCTTGGCGTCTCACTTATCGGTTTCTCGCTTATGTGCTTCATCTCTCCATCAGGAAAGGTCGTGGGAGCCAACGGCGAGTTCTCATTCCCAGCACTCTTGTATGTTATTTGGGTAATAAAGGGATTTGGAATGTCTCTTGTACATAACTGCTCCTTCCCAATGATCGTAGAGCTCTGCTCTTCAAAGAAGATCGGTCAGTTCACTGGTTATTATTACACAGCAAGTATGTCTGCTCAGACAGTAACTCCTGTTCTTCTTGGTCTCTTGTTCACACGTACCGGAGCATGGAAGGTTCTTCCTATATACGCTTCCATCCTTCTCGTCCTTTCCTTTGTTGTATTCACACTCTTTGTAAAGAACATCAAGGCAGTAAAAGTGAAGAATGCAAAAGGTTTGGATGCTATTGGCGGAGACGACTAATAGATTCTTTTCACATAGGCAGGTCATGGAATATTCTGTGGCCTGTTTTTTCTTGACGAAAAGCTTTCTAGAAATGATTATTTTAATATGTCTACACATATAACAGCAGAAAAAGGAATGGTTGCAGAGTGTGTTCTTCTCCCAGGAGATCCATTGAGAGCGGAGCATATTGCTTCTACTTTCTTCAAGAATCCGGTAAAGTATAATGAAACCAGAGGAATGTATGGTTTCACAGGTGAATGGAATGGCCACAGAGTATCTGTCCAGGGTACAGGAATGGGAATGCCATCATTCTCGATTTATGCCAACGAGCTTATAGACTTCTTCGGCTGTAAGAAGCTTATTAGAGTCGGCACCTGCGGCAGTAACAATAAGAATCTGAAGCTAAGGGATGTGTTCATCGCTCAGTCAGCCAACACTGATAGCGGCATGAACACTGATCGTTTCGGCTCATCTTTCCATTTCGCCCCTGTCCCGTCATTTTCTTTGATGTATAAAGCCTATGAAGAGGCAGTGAAGGCAGGAATTCCTGTCACAGTAGGTCCTTGTTTCTCTTCAGATAAATTCTATGACGACAGACATGAAGAGAAGATGGCTATGATGCATAAACTTGGAATCATGGCTGAAGAAATGGAGGCTGCAGAGCTTTATACGCTTGGAGCTTTGAAGAATGTAGAGACTCTCGCTCTCTTTACTGTCAGCGATGATATATTGACAGGTGAGCAGACTACGGCAAAAGAGAGGCAGACAACATTTAATAATATGATTGAGATTGCTCTCAGATCATTCTTTGCATAATTAGCGGGTGGGTTTCCACCCGTTCTTGACACAATACTCTATTTTGTTGCAATCTTCTTTCCATGAGAAAGAATACATACATGTGCATGTGCCTAATTCTCCCCAATAGAGATTGAGGGCTCACTCTGTATGGATTGAAGTTTAAAAAAAGAGCCTTAGGGCTCATTTTTTTTGGAGCGAAGATGATAGAGATAAAAAACTTATCGAAGACATTCAGAATTAAAGATGGTCTTGTAAAAGCCCTG
>CAMEQB010000027.1 GCA_945932505.1 uncultured Spirochaetales bacterium | reverse complement strand
CAAAGGATCATGTCCAGCTTGGTGAAGAACTTGATATCCTTGATTTCGACAAAGGTGCAAAAGTATCAGGACAGAAATTCTATTATATTAAAAATAAGGCTGTCATTCTTCAGATGGCTCTCGAGAGATATGCAATGGATATCGTTATGAAGCATGGCTTCACTCCATTCATTACTCCAGATGTTGCAAAAGAAGAGATCCTCAATGGTATCGGATTTAACCCAAGAGGAGCAGAATCAAACATCTACACAATCGAAGGTACAGATACCTGCCTTGTCGGAACAGCTGAAATCACACTTGGCGGTTACTACAAAGACACTATCCTCAACAAAGAAGATCTACCTATCAAGATGACTGGTCTCTCCCACTGTTTCAGAAGAGAGGCAGGCGGCGCAGGTCAGTATTCAAAGGGACTCTATAGAGTACATCAGTTCTCAAAACTTGAAATGTTCATCTATTGTCTCCCAGAAGAAAGCGACATGTACCACAAAGAGATTCTCTCAATTGAAGAAGAAATCTTCCAGGGCCTTGGACTTCCATACAGAATCGTAGATACAGCAACTGGCGACTTGGGTGCACCTGCATACCGCAAGTTCGATATTGAAGCTTGGATGCCTGGACGTGGAGACGAAGGAGAGTACGGCGAAGTTACAAGTACATCCAACTGTACAGACTATCAGGCACGCTCTCTCAACATCAGATTTAGAGATGACGACGGAAAGATTAAATTTGTCCACATGCTGAATGGAACAGCTGTAGCACTTTCCAGAGCAATGGTTGCAGTAATCGAGAACTATCAGAATGAAGATGGTTCTATCACTATTCCTCCAGCTCTCGTCAAGTATACTGGATTCGACAAGATCGAAAAGAAGAACTAATTATGACAAGCGCATTGGTCACCGATTTTTATGAACTTACGATGATGCAAGGATATTTTCTTGAGCATCATAATCCTAGAGTTGTCTTTGACATGTTCTACAGAACAAATCCTTTCAACGGTGGATACACTATATTCACTGGTTTGGAGGAACTGGTAACAAAACTAGAAGAGTTTAGGTTCAGCAAAGAAGATATAGAGTACCTGAGAAGCCTAGGAAAGTTTCAGGAAAGCTTCTTAGATTATCTTTCTTCTTACCGTTTCACCGGTGACCTCTACGCCTTTGATGAGGGAACACCGGCCTTCCCACAGGAGCCTCTGATTAGAATTGAGACAAATATGCTGGACGCCCAGCTTATAGAGTCCATTCTCCTAAATACAATCAACTTCCAGACATTAATCGCAACAAAAGCTTCCCGCATGAAACTTGCAACAAAAGGCAAAGGTTCCATTATGGAGTTTGGATTGAGAAGGGCACAAGGTATGGACGGCGCTCTTTCCGCTTCCCGTGCCTGCTATGTTGGGGGGGCTGATGTAACAAGCAATACTCTCGCCGGTAAAGAATTCGGTATTCCTGTAGCAGGAACTATGGCCCACTCTTGGATTATGCTTTTCGGTGACGAGTATAAAGCTTTCAGAGCCTTTGCAGATATCTACCCGGATAACTGCATTCTCCTTATCGATACTTATGACACTTTAGGCTCCGGTATCGACGCCGCCATAAAAGTGGGACTGGAGCAGAAGGCAAAGGGAAAGAAGATAGGAATAAGAATCGACAGTGGAGACCTTTCATACCTGACAAAAGCAGCTAGAGCAAGACTTGATGAAGCAGGACTGGAAGATGCAACTATCTGTGTATCCAACGACCTAAACGAGCAGATCATCCTTACTCTCATCAACGATGGCGCGCCAATAGATAGTTGGGGAATAGGAACACACTTGGTCACAGGTGGTAACCAAGCCGCCCTTGGTGGAGTATATAAATTAAGTGCAAAGGAAGAAAATGGAGTATACATCCCTACCCTCAAGATTTCTTCCTCCTATGAAAAGACTACAAACCCAGGAATAAAGCAAGTCTATAGATTCTTCGATAAGAATGGGCAAGCACTGGCTGACCTTGTTGCACTTAACGATGAAAGAATCGAGACTGGTGTAAACCATATCTTCTTTCACCCATTCTCTACACAGGATATGTTTGTAATGAGAAAAAATACATATGCTGAAATAAGACCTCTATTAAAGAAACAGATGGAAAATGGAAAGAGAATCAATCCTTCTCCAAGCTTGAAGGAGATACAGCAAAACAGTCTAGAGCTGCTTTCTCACTTCGACAAGTCTTACAAACGACAAGTTAACCCACATATTTATAAAGTCTCGCTTTCGACAAAGCTTAAGAACTTAAAGGGTGACCTTATTATGCAGGCAAAGATGGCAGAAGATAAGATCTAAACTAAACCGCATCCAAAAAGGGTGCGGTTTTTATTTGATATCAGTTACAATAAAACTAGAAATATAAATCCAATTTTGGAATATTATTTTTCTCCCCACTTTTCAACAAGGGTAAAGATATCTGTTTTCTGAAGATTTACCTGCTTTTTCTTTACTTCCTCTGAGAGCACCTTCTTATCTACAAAAGGCTTCCACTTACTTACTAGGTTCTTACCCGCAATCCTCTTTATTGAGAAAGCCTTAGTATAAAAGCGGTTCATTCCTATACACTCGCTTCTATCTTCAATAATTGAGACACGATTAGGGAACCTTACGGCAAGAGATCTTGTTACAAACATCTTATAACCAAATAACCAGGAACGCATTCCCAAGTCCAAGCTTTGATAATACTCTCCAAGTATTTCAGTATCATACCCCCTGAGACGCTGAAAGAGCGCTCTGTCATATAACCCGGAGCATAGAACTGGATACAATGTGGGTTCCAATCTTTCTTCTTCTGTATTAGGTTGGAAAGACTGTGGATCTATCTCTTTTCCTCTGATATAGGGAGCTCTGATAGTAGGCATTACTTCCAGGTTCGATGAGAGCATTACTGGAGCTATTGCTACAGGGTGATCCTTCCCCCCCATTGCACTCAGGAGTTTTTCCCCATCAAAGGCCACCACTTCCATATCGGACCTTACGATAAAGAAATAATCAGTATAACACTCGTCTGCCATGGCATTTATAAACTCACCTGTAGTGGTATCATTTTTGAAAATGATGAATGTAACTTCAGGATAGTCTTTTGCTATGTCATACTGCTCCATCTTGAACTCAGTAGAGAGGACGTGTATTGATAGATTCATGTTTTCAAGATACCAATCTAAAGTTGCAGTCAGATCCTCCTTCGAACCGAAATCGAGGATTCCGATAGAAAACTGTTTCTGCCTATATAGAGTGGATATCCTATATCCAAGGTCCTGCTTACTGAATACGATTCTATAGCTGCTCATACTCCACCATATCCTCTGGTCTAAAGACTACCTTATGCCCTTTACCAACTACATCAGGAATATCTTTGGAATCTTTTCCTTTGATAAGTAATAACTCCGAGTTAGAAAAATTTGAAATGGCCTTTGCAATCACTTCGCCTTTTGAATTCTCCACATCGATTACGTCGCCTTTCAAGAACAATCCGTTGACTTCTGTTATGCCCTTAGGAAGAAGTGACTTGTGATCCGAAAGTATAGCGTTCACTGCACCATCATCAATAACAATAGTACCAAGAGACGGCGTATTGAGAATCCATCTCTCCCTCTGCTTCAGTCTTTCTGTAGGAAGAATGTATGTACCCAACTCTTCACCTTTCAGAATTCTTAGTATAGCATCTTCTTCATATCCACTGGCTATAATTGTTCCGCATCCACCCTTTTGTGCAATCTCTGCAGCCAGTAGCTTCGTCTTCATTCCACCTGTACTGAAAGTAGAACCTGCTCCTTTTGCATAAGAGAATACTTCAGGAGTAAGCTCCTTGATTTCTTTCAACATTACAACGCCTTTATCTTTTTTAGGATTTCCTGTGTATACTCCATCTATATCTGTAAGAAGTATCAAGAGCTCAGCATCCATTTTACTGGCGCAGTATGCACTCATTCTGTCATTATCACCGAAGACATCGCCGATCTCAGCTGTAGAGACTACGTCGTTCTCGTTGAAGATTGGAACTACTCCAAGGTCAAGAAGGGTGCCTACACTATCTCTTAGATTATTATAACTCTTTCTGTTGTTTAGAGATGAGCGTGTTATGAGAACTTGTGAACACAGTAAGCCAAAAGAAGCGAACTCTTCTTCATATACTCTCATCAGCATTGGCTGCCCAATAGAAGCACAGGCCTGCTTTAAAGGAATATGCTTAACAGGTGTAAGGTGTCCAATGGCTTTTGCCCCCAGTCCTACGGCGCCAGATGAGACCAGCATCACTTCCATCCCGTCTTTACGCAGTGTCGCCACCTGTCTCACAATGGAGCGGATTCTTTCTCTATCCACTCCGTTTTTGGAGGAAAGGAGATTAGTTCCCACCTTTACAACAATGCGTCTTATTTTTCCAAAGTCTCTCATATAAGCTCCTTATGGTGGAACTCTTTTCCATTTACGCCTGAGTATTCTGCAACAGTCTCACCATTTCCTCTAAGAATCCACTTTGTAGTCATAAGGCCATCTAGTCCCACAGGGCCTCTGGCATGGAGCTTTGATGTTGAGATGCCAACTTCTGCACCCAAGCCGAACCTATAACCATCGGCAAAACGAGTGGAACAGTTTACAAAGACATCAGCGCTATCGACAAATGAAACGAAATACGAAGCATTATCATTATTTTCTGTAATAATGGCATCTGTGTGATGAGAGCCATGAGCGTTGATATGCTCCACAGCCTTCTTAACATCTTCTACAGCCATAATATTGCACTCTTTATCTAAGTACTCATTGTCTTCGTCACCGCACTCCATTGGAATAGCAGTTTTTAAATACCTCTTAGATTCTTCATCTGCGTGTATTTTTACGCCATTCTCAACAAAAGCTTTTTCCAGAAGAGGAAGGAAAGATGGAAGAATATCTTTATGGACGAGGAATGTTTCAGTTGCATTACATGCAGCACTGTATTGGACTTTGGCATCAACGCATATATTGACAGCTTTTTCAAAGTCTGCTGAGTTATCGACAAAAGTATGGCACTTTCCGTCAGAGTGTCCCATAACAGGAATACGGGTGTTATCCATACAATATCTGACAAACTTATTTGAGCCACGAGGAATCAAAAGATCCACGTACTTATCTGCAGAGAGCAGGACCTGTACATCTTCCCTACTCTCGATACCCAGAATCCAAGAGGAGGAGAAGGAGCAGGAAGCTGTGGCTTTCTTAATTATGTCTACAAGTATCCTATTAGTATTGGCAGCTTCTTTTCCACCCTTAAGTATTAGACCATTACCACTTAATAGGGAAAGACCAGCAATCTGCAACAAAGCATCAGGACGAGCTTCAAAGATCATACCGATTACTCCGATAGGAAAAGTCTTCTTCTCTAAGACAAAGCCAGGGTCAAGTTCTCTCTTCTCTCTTATTTTTCCAATAGGGTCAGAGAGACTACATAGGTCTCTATACCCCTTCTCTACGCTTTTTAGTTTATCAGGAGAGAATACGAGGCGATGGAGAATAGATGATGAGATGCCTTCTTTCTCTGCATTCTCCAAATCTTTATCATTCTCAGCCTTAATTCTGTCTTTTTCTTCTTCAAGTAACTTTGAAATAGAAGCCAAGGCTTCTCTTCTCTCTTCTAGAGAGGAAACAGCCAACAACGACGAGGCCTTTCTAACCTCACCAAAAAGAGTCATTAATCCTTCCATGTATTTATGATAAACCAGAGAGAGAAAAGGGTTCAACCGAAGAAGAGAAAAACATAATAGATAAACACGAGTTTTCAATCATGAAAATGTGCAGATAACAAGGAGATAACTAAAGGATATAAATAACAATGTGTATAAAAAAACTCTACTTAAGCTTTAAGTAAATAAAGGAAAGTATTTCTTAAATAATACATTTCTTTATTGACATCATAAGTGGGCAGTAATAGAGTATTGATATATTTAAGCATTTTAATTATTTGATTATTTCTTTTTTCTAAAGGTAAATATAAGGGGCTGTCATGTTGATGTTCGTCTTTTCTATCGTAGTGTTGGTGGCAACTATCGTAGGGTCAATAAGTGGTATCGGAGGAGGAGTCCTAATCAAGCCTGTAATGGACGCTTCTTTCCCTCTTACTACTTCCCAAATCAGCTTTTTAAGTGGAACCACAGTTCTAACAATGACAATCGTTTCACTTCTTAGAAGCAGAAAAGACTTAAAGCTTGACTTAAGAACGCTAATGCTTGCCATTGGCGGAGCGGTTGGTGGAATAGCTGGAAAACAAGTCTTCGATATTGTTAAAAAAGCAGCAGGAAATGATGCATTTGTGGGACTAGTACAGAATATTATTATGGTTATCCTTACAGGTGCTGTCTTTGTATACACACTGAAGAAAGCGAATATAAAGACAAAGAACTTCAAGAATCCTATATTCTCTTTGATCGTCGGCTTATTCTTGGGAGTTTTGTCTTCATTCTTAGGAATCGGAGGAGGACCGATCAACCTTATGGTTCTCTCTTATATTTTCTCCCTTGATACAAAGAATTCAGCTCTCGCTTCCTTGTTTATCATATTCTTCTCACAGCTCTTCTCTCTGGTTTCTTCTCTTGTAACCAGAACAGTTCCAACCTTTGAGTGGCCGATGCTATTGATGATGATGGTATGTGCAGTAATCGGAAGCACACTGGGAAGAATGTTCTCAAAGAAAATGGACAACAAGGCTGTAGATAAACTCTTTATGGCTCTTATGGCTGTAATCATCGCCCTCTCAATCTATAACTGCATTAAGTTTGGAATGATGCTTTAATGGTTATATAACGAGTATATATGGCCCTAATTTGGGCCATTTTTTTGATTAATTATCAATCTAGAGATCCATTCTCGCATACTGCTCAATAGGAGCTTCAGACTCCTCCATGAGCCTTTTCATATCGTTTTTCAATCTTTCCACTATATCTAGGCGATCGTTTATGATATTAATATTCTCATCTGGATCTGACTTTAAATCGAAGAGAAGATCTCCATACTGAAGATGAGTGTCATACATATGATGACTGCCATTAGGCACATCAGGAGTATGAGCTGGGATTTTCAGCATAGGTATTCTATGAGCGAACTCAAAGCTTTCGGGATAAGGCTGTGCCATCTGCAGTTCTCTTTTTGTAAAGAGAGAAGCGAGACGAGTAGGAATCATGGCATACTCGTTCAGTATTTCATTGTGCCTGGCAGAGCGCATATACACATACTCTCCATCTGTGATGTTGACATGCTTTCCAAAGTATCCGAATAAGATTTCATCATGAACTTTCGAGTTATCAAAAACTGTATTCAACAAAGATAAACCCTGCATATTTCCTGGGTTATCATCTCCAAACCAATCAAGGAGAGTAGGTGCAATATCAATTGTCTGAGTCAGTGCACTATTTCTTGTTCCGCCCATTTCTGGATGTCTCGGGTCATACATAATAAATGGAAGATGAACTATTTCATCGTAACAAGGCATATAATTCTTTGCCACGAATCCATGCTCACCAAGCATAAAGCCATGGTCGGTACATAGAATAAGTAGTGTATCTTTCCATAAATCATGCTCATCGAAGATATCCAAGATTCTACCTAGATAATCATCACACATAGATACTGCAGCCTTGTAGTTTATGATGCACTCATCCAAGTCTACATTCTGTTCCTCTACTCTCTTATACATTGGCCAATCAATGGATGTAGGTTTATCTGTATATATCTTCTTATATTTATCAGGAACATCAAAAGGCTCGTGTGGATCGAAGTATTCCAAGTGGAGATACCAATTATCTTGGTCAACATTATTCAAAAGGAAGTCTTTTGCAGCTTCAAAACATCTGGCATGGCAACAATAGTCATTACGAGTATACTCCCTGTTGATTCCATCCATTCTTCTGGGCTGTCTCTTTATAGTATACTCCCTTGCCCTACCATGCCACTCATCGCCTTCCTGGCCTCTTACCATTTCAAAAGCTGAATACCTCGTATGATAAGTAAGTCCTCCATCCTGCCAATAGTGACAGTGGTCTGAAACAAACTGTGTGCATACTCCGCTAGAAGAAAGAATCTCTGGCATAGAATCGTCAAAGGGCTCCAAAGGGGACCAGCTTCTATGTAAGAAATTATATCTACCAGTATGAAGTTCACGTCTTGCAGGCATACAAGGAAGAGATCCTGCATAGAAATTATCAAAGACTACAGCTTTTTCTTGGAGACGTTTAAAGTTTGGTGCATAAACATCTTCATTTCCATAGCATGGTAGATACTTTCTATTTAATGAGTCATACATTATAGTAATAGCTCGCATGTGATTCTCCCTTAATAAAAACTAGGTACATAGAAAAACATTTCAATACAGCAAAAGGTTTTAGCCTTGCAAAATGGGCTACAACTACGTAGCCCAAGGTTTCAACATTTAGTTAAACAATCAATGCATCAAAGTAAAGTCACCAGCGTGGCCGTTTGTTCCATCGTACACTTCATCCTTCATAGAGAGGTGTACTGCACCTGTCTTGAAAGTAAGAGGAAGAGCGAGAATGTTAGGGTTCTCAGGTAGATACTTTCTCATTGCATCTGAGAGTGCCTCCTCGAATGTAGCTCTGGTCTTGAGACCCATGCCTCTTGCGATTCCAGGTTCCCTAGCACCAACAATGTAGATGGCGGAGGTGTTCATCTCAGCAATATGGCCGCAGCTCATCATAGAGAAGCCGTGGAACGGATGGAATGCGTTGCAGAAGCGGTACTTTCTGATGTACTCCTCGTTTGTAGCGAAGTATTCGCCGTACCTGTTCATGTCAGGGAGGACGTTGTTGTAGTCATGCTGGAACATATTGTAGAGCTCCCTGAGGTATGGCCATCTCTCGTCATGGAAGTAGCCGTCGCAGATTGTGGATACGATGAATACACATCGGTCCGACATAACTCTCTTGTGTCTGATTACCTGGGCAGACAAGGCCTGCATCATCTGGATCGGGTTTGTCCCCATTCCGTTTCCATAGTGGAAGTTTGTAGGCATGCCGAATACGATGCAGTCATACTTCTTCTCTGCAAACGGTACATATGTACGCTTGTCGGCGCATGCCCAAGAGACTGGCTGCATCTCCTTTGCGTATCCTGAGAAGATCGCTATCTGGCGTGAGGACGAGTCAAGGACTGCGTCTACGCAGAAGAACTTCTTCCCCATCTTCTCCTCCATGAACATACCCTGCTCGTCGAACTTGTTTCTCATTGTGCTTGTTCCTGAGACAGGTGTGAAGTCCTTTCTGTGCATTACGGATGGAACGTGGTGGGCTGCGATGCTCCTCCAGTGTGTGATGCCGCAGGAACAGTGCTTGTATCCGCCGCTGTAACCGCCGTATGGGTTACCTGATGTGTGACCGATCATGATGGCTACATCGGAGTCATAGACATACTTATTCATGATTACGTGGTCGCCGCCATCTGTGTATCCGAGGTCAACAAGGTGCTCATAGTCCTCACTGTCGTGGCTTGTGAGGAGACCGTATGGATAGAACTCGTTGAAGAGCTCCTCTCCAAGAATCTGCTTCATCTCCTTCTCCGTTGCACGTGGATGGAGTCCGTTGGAGATGATGAGGAGGATGTCCTTCTTCTCTACTCCTACGCTATATAACTCGTCCAGGATACAGCGCATGGCAACCTTTCTGTGGCTCGTTGGTTGGCATCCACCCTTTACGATGTCAGGGATGATGATGGTGACCTTGCTCCCCTTATGGGCAAGCTCAGTGATAGTAGGCATTCCGATTGGATTCCTGATGGAGTCCATAGTAGCCTTATACAGGGAGTCCCAGTCCTGAGGAAGTGGTTCCGGATCCTTCACTGTCTCTCCTGGGATAAATACGTCTGTGTAATCTGGGAGCTCGGCAGCCATTGTGCCTTCGCCATACTCAAAATTCAACTTCATTTGTTTTCTCCTAGATATGTCTTGATGATTTCGATGTATTCGTCTGGATAGAATCCGATTTCACCCTTAAAACGAGTAAGAGCAATCAGGCCTCCATCAATTTCATCGATTGAAGCAAGCATTTCAGCGTTGTCTGTCTTCAAGCCGCCGCCGTATACGACAGCAAGCCCATCTGTCTCTTTCTTTACCAGCTTTGCAACCTTTGTGATATAAGGCTTATCTGCAGGAGTCTTACCAGGTCCTATTGACCAGACAGGCTCATATGCGATAGCTACTCTATCTTTATCTGCACCCTCGAGTCCTATTGAAAGCTGTTCTTTGAGAACTTCATCCCAATTATCAAGCTCAGTATCTTTCTCTCCGATGCAATACAAAACCTTAAGTCCAGCACTCTGTGCAGCAAGAATCTCTTTATTAAGGATTCTGTTTACAGCCTTTGTATCCACAACTCCAGCTTCTCCAAGAATTGCAGCAAGCTTATTTCTTTCTTCACAGTGGCCGATGAGGGCATATGAACAGCCGAAAGAAACAGCGGCATTTCCGGTAAGGGAAGTAGTGAATGCACCAAATGGTCCACCAACCTTTGTATCACCCCAGAAAAGTCCCTGAGTTCCTACTTCAATCGGGCTGTCTTCAGTCTTAGCTGAGCAGGCAGGAATAAGGTGAGCTTCAGGAAAGAACATAGCAAACTCTGTATCCTTGAAAGCTTTAAGCTGTTCCTGAGTATTCTTGACGATGAATGATCCCCATTCTTTAGGATCAGCGATAGAGTTTACGCCACCCTTCTCTCTTGGAATATCGAATCTTTTGAGGTTTAAGTAAATGTGTTTCATAGACTCTCCTTATCTAAAGATTGCAAAGTCTGGATGACTGCCCATAAGCGGATCGCAGTATTTAAAGAACTCATCAGAAATCTTATTTGTACCTTCAATCCATTCAAGTGGGAACTTCTTCTCAACGTTTGCCACATCACATAGTGGAACGAGATCAAGAGAGAACTTGAAGCCATCAGTTCTATCAGCAACAATAGATACCATGCTTCCTGTCTTACCTGCAGCAGCAGCTTCAACAGCTTTCTTTCCAACTGCATATGCTTCTTCTCTGTCCACCTCTGACTGATATGCAATGGAAGTTCTACCAACCAAACCTGGCTTCTCACTTCTGGACTTGAGACCAATCTTGTCCATAATCTGGCGTGAGATAAACTCTCCTACTCCTCCAGCAACTTTGTGGCCGAAACCATCGACGATGCCTGTGTCTGCAAGAGGGTTGCCATCGAGGCCGCAGAGACCTTCACTTACTGTAACAAGGCATCCTCTTCCCTTTGCATATGCCTTCTCGATATCGGAAAGCATAACTGAAACGTCAACAAGCTTCTCAGGTAGGTATGTCAAAACTTCACAGTTTGTAACTCTAGCGGCTAAAGCTGAAGCTGCAGTAACCCAACCAGCGTTTCTTCCCATAAGTTCAAGAACTACTACGTGGATAGGAAGGCCGTTTGCATCGAGGGCAAGCTCAGAAGCGTTGATGGCTGCATAACGAGCGGCAGAACCAAAGCCAGGGCAGTTGTCTGTAAAAGCAAGGTCATTGTCCATTGTCTTTGGAATACCGATTACCTGAAGATCCAAGCCTTCTTTTTCTGCAAGGATAGAGATCTTATTACAGGTATCCATACTGTCGTTACCACCGTTGTAGAAGAAAACTCCGATATCGTTCTTCTTCATACATTCGATAACAGCTGGGTAATCCTTGTCACTAAGCTTTCTTCTGCAGCTGCCGATGGCAGTTGCAGGAGTATGGGAAAGCTTTCCTACTGTAGAAGATGGAATATTCGTCAAATCCAAAAGGTCGTTTTTTAAGATTCCTTCAGCACCGAACTTGGCACCATAAATCTTATTAAAGCCTCCGTTGATTCTAGCTGTCTCGATAACACCCTGAAGAGATGTGTTGATTACAGCTGTAGGACCGCCACCATGGGCTACAAGAATATTCTTACCCATCAGATGCCTGCCTTCTTATATCTTTCAGCCATCTCGTCCAGTGTTACACACTCAATGAGAGGAGCCTTTCCATAGGAACCGAACTGAATAATAAGGGAACCGACAGCTTCCTTTACACCAGCTTCCATTCTCTCAAACAAGAGTCTTGTATCATCATCGTTGATGTTTCCATACATGACAGCATCCATTACTGGAGGAAGGAATACTCTTGGGTCGAATGCAGATGGATTCTTTACCATAAGTTCATATACAGGTCCGATAGATGGACTGTTCTTCAAGGATGGCTTATCTCTGAAGAGTTCGCGGAAGTTTCTTGTAACAGCAAGGCGGATATCTGTATCGACGTTGATCTTTCCGATTCCACACTTGGCAACTTCCTGAAGCTGCTCGATCTTGATTCCATAAGCGTTCTGAACGTCTCCGCCAAGAGCGTTGATTTCTTTGACGATATACTGAGGAACAGTCGATGAACCGTGGCTTACGAGAACACCGTCGATTCCTTCATGTCTCATGCACTCTTTTGTTGCAATAGCGATCTCTTTTCTGATGACTGTGTTTGCGCCCTTATTTGCACCATGCTTTGTTCCATAAGAGATGGCGAGTGCGTCAACCTTTGTCTTCTTGAAGAATTCAATTGCATCCATTGGGTTTGTGTATGTAGAAGAAGCAGCGAAAACGTGGTCCTCAACACCAGCAAGAACTCCAAGTTCACCCTCTACTGTCACACCTCTTTCGTGTGCATACTTTACAACTTCCCTTGTAAGTTCGATGTTTTCCTTGAATGGAAGAGAAGAACCGTCGATCATGACAGATGTATATCCGCCGTCAATTGCTGCCTTACAAGAATCGAAGTTCTTACCATGGTCAAGATGAAGTGCAACAGGAATCGGGGAATCAACAGCATACTTCTTTACTGCTGCAGCAATGTTTCTTGCTCCAACTTTCTTGTCTTCAAGAGTTGCGTTCTGGAAGTCTGTCCTTCCACCCATGAAGCCGTTTGCAAGGTCTGCACCCTGAAGAATGGCTGCACTTCTGAACATTTCGTGGACTTCAATGACTGCCTTTGCCTGAGCAACTGCGTTAACGTTGAATGCACCCTGAGCATAGCAATACTTATCTGTTGCATCCAGGATGGCTTTCATAGGTACTAATGACATCTTCTTATCTCCTTATTTTTGATGTTATATTTCCTTTTGTTAAACCTTATTTAATTTATTTAATTAAATATTATCACCCTTTTTTCATCTACGCAACTAATAGTTTTCAAAGGAAATAGATTATTTTGGGACACATGACACATTCATAACTCTCAAATGTTATTACTTTTTCCCCAACATTCTGAACATGTCATTCTTATATGCTTCCACACCATCTTGAATAAATGGATTTACCCCAGTAATTAAGCATGATATATAACAAGCAAATTGAAAAAAATAGAAAAGGGAGCCAAAGGTCTCTTCATCCATTTTTTTAATTTCAATTATTAGGCATGGAAATCTTTTTGAGTGAGCTGAAATAGTAGCTTCATATGCCACATTATTAATATAAGAAAAATCCATTCCTTCAATGTAAGAAAAACCATCTTCTACTCCATCTGAACCTAAGACAAATGAAGCAACTGGATCTTTGATATGCAGGAAGGTTTCAAAAACTGATGGACTTCCATCTTGTAAAAACTGTCCCAAAGAATGCAAATCTTCAGAATATAGTGCATCCATAGGCAGTAATCCTTTTCCATCTTTACCCTCACTTTCCCCAAATAGTTGTTTCCACCATTTTTCAAATCGAAATAAACTTGGCTCAAATACAGATAACAATTCCACTGTCTTGCCACTATCTTTCAACATTGTCCTAGCTGTTGCATATGCAAGAGCAGGATTATCTGTACTATTTTTCAATTTATGCTCCATTTCTATTGCACCTCTTTTCATGGCCCTTATATCGAAGCCTGCAACAGAAAGAGGGAAAAGGCACACAGGAGAAAGCGAAGTAAACCTTCCAGGTATATTAATGGGAAAAGGAAGTGTCTTATACCCTTGTTCTTCCGCCATCTTCCAAGAATAGGTGTTTTCAGTAAACGTCACTATTATGTGTGAATTGTAGTCTTCTCCATATTTCTTTTTTAAATAACACCTTAAAGCTCTGAAAGCAATTCCAGGCTCCAATGTCTCAAAGTTCTTTGCAATGCAGTTTATATAGATATTCTTTTTTTCTTCCAGTTTTTCAAAAAGTTTATTAACTGAATGAGCACTAAGCGTATTACCAGCCCAAATTATCTCAATGTCTTTTTTTCCTAGAGCTTCATAAACAGCTCTTGCAGCTTGATTTGATCCTCCTACCCCGATGACGACCAAGGTATCGCACTCTTTTCTAATTTCACCAGCTAAGGACTCGTAACGTTTCAACCATTCCTCTCCCGCCCATTCATCGACTCTATGCCATCCCAAGAAGGAGGCATATTTCTCTTCTCCTTCTTGTACTTTTTCCAAGTAATCAATGTTTTCTTTAACTCGTGCTTTGAAACATTCTTCTGAAAAGAAATTTGAATGGTCTTCATATCTAAAAGAAAGAAAGGACATAAAATACTCCAATAATTAATTATTTTAATTAAGTTTTATAAAATAAATATAAACTAGATTCTTCACAATGCAATGTATTTTATTCCAAAAATACTTCCAGATTATCTCTAATAGCTACTGTCGCAGCACCTTTGGCCCCACTATACTCATCAGTTGAAATAAAAACAAATCGATGATCGGATAATGTTTCATTATATAAGTATTCATGTATAACTTCTAATAGTTTTTTCCTGTTTTCCTCATCGTCAAAAAGTTTACCTTCGATTGCTATACATTCAGGACGAACAAAATTATCAATATTTGCAATTGCAATCCCTAGATATTTGATTGCTTCAGAAATAATTGAGGAAGAAGCCAAATCCCCATTCTGTCTTCCATCATTAACATCATGTATTGTTATAAAACCTTTCTCCGCCAAGACATTTGAGAGAAATGGCGAAATACCGCTTTTTGCTGCATTTTCTCCATTTTTGACTATAACTCTCTCACTGGAATATGCTTCCAAACATCCATTATTTCCACAATCACATTTTGGTCCTTGAGGATTCATTACCATATGTCCTACTTCCCCGTCTCCTGTAACATGACCAAAATGGGACTTAATGTTATTTAGTAGTGGGCATCCAACACCTGCGGAGATAAACATATATGCTAAAGATTCTGCATTTTCCAGGAGTTTTGAATTAAACATAACAAGTGCAAAAGCTCTTGCAATAGTATTATTTTCTACACTTACAGGACCTCTGTACCCTGATAGAGAAACAAAATCCTCAATTATTTTTTTGTCCTTCCACTTATAGCCAGGGTGTATCACAAGTTTTCCTTGTTTTTTATCCACAATACCAGGTATTGTAATTCCAACTCCATCAATATCGTCCCAAGAAAAACCAGATTCTTCTAGAAGGTTTTCTGCAATAATATGAGCACTTTTCATCGCCAAGGAGTAATCAGTAAGAGGATTCTCGTCTCTCACAGATGCAGTCACATTTCCCCTGGCATCTATGATAATACCATTTCTTACGGTTCCTCTTATTTCTATTCCCATAAATCTTCTGGAGTTTTCATTGATATCCACAAGCATTGTTCTTCTTCCCAAGCTCTTTACACTATGATCCTGTTCCACTTCTTTCAAAAGTCCATTCTTTATCATGGAGCTTACGCTGGTAGTAATAGTAGGAAGAGTAAGGCCTAACCTATCTGCTATCTCTATTCTTGAAATAGGACCGAATTTATAGACAATTTCCTTAATTGAAAACTGGTTTTGTACTTTTACTCTGGGTAGGTTGTTTCCTATGGAATTCTCCATTCAATATATCCTTTTGGCAATATTAGTCTTAATAATGAAATTATATATGCCATTTTAGAATATATCATCAATTAATTTTTTAATTTAATGAATGTTATACTTACCTTCTCATAGGCGGAAACAAGTGTTCTATCCCCAGCTCCTTCACCATCTTAACTACTTCCGTCGATCTCGATACTCCAAACTTCTGAAGCAGAGTTCTTATCTGGCTCTTGACCGTAGCAGGCTCAACAAACCTTCTTTCGGCTATTTCCCTTACCTTCAAACCTTCCATAAAACATGAGATCAGCTCTTTTTCTGCTGGAGTCAGATTGCC
>CAMEQB010000026.1 GCA_945932505.1 uncultured Spirochaetales bacterium | reverse complement strand
CCTACTATTCCATAAGCTTTGGCTTCTTCAGCACTGAGCCAATGGTCTCTCTCTGTATCTTTCGATACTTCATCTACGCTCTTTCCTACGGCATCTGCAATGACTTTATCAAGCTTAATTCTCAGCTCTCCAAGCTTCTTTGCATATATATCAAGCTCGATGGCTGTACCCTTAAGCTGTGAAAGAGGCTGATGAATAAGATAAGTGGAGTTAGGGAAAGCCACTCTTCTTTCACTTGGAACAGAAAGATAGATGAGAGCCGCTGCAGATGCAACAAGCCCCATTCCCACTACTTTCACTTCTGATTCAACAAACCTGATCATGTCATAGATTGCAAAGCCTGAATCAACATCTCCGCCTGGAGAGTTAATATAAACTGTTATAGGATCATGTGATTCTGAATCCAGAACCAACATTCTCTCGGCAAAATCATCTGCTACATCTTTATTGATCTCTCCGCTGATCATTACGCATCTTGTCTTAAGAAGCTTCTCTGAAAGGCTTGGATCAACACTCTTTGTCTTTTTTTCTTCGTCCATAGTTCAAATATAGCCCAAATGTTTCATTTGGGAAATGGAGAGAGATGAACATTTAGAATATAATAGCTATATGAAGAGTGCTACAGTATCTGTTATAGGAAGACCCAGCAGCGGTAAATCCACATTAGTCAACACAATTTGCGAGATGAAAGTCTCTATAACCTCCCCTACCCCTCAGACCACAAGAAATAAAATAAGAGGGATATACACTGACCAGAGGGGACAGCTTGTCTTTACAGACACTCCCGGCTACCACCTTTCAGATAAAGAGATCAACAAAAGGATGCAGGACGTCACAGTCTCTGCACTGAAAGACAGTGACATGATCCTTTACGTTATAGACGGAAAGAGAAAGGGAGGAAAGGAAGAAGAGGCCATAGCCGAGATGATAAAAAAAGCCAAGGTCCCTACAGTCGTGGCCATCAACAAGACAGATATCCTCTCCAAGGAAGAAATGGAAGAGAGCAGGAACTTCGTCTCTTCCCGTCTTCCTTCTGTTCCAATTCTTTTCATCTCCGCAAAGAATGATGAAGGTGTGGACGAAGTCTTGATAGAACTCTTTAAGAACGCAAAGGAAGGGGAACTGTTGTATGACGAAAACCAGTACACAGACCAGGATCTTGAGTTCAGAATCAGCGAGATAATAAGAGAAAAGACAATATCTACTCTCTCAGACGAGCTACCTCATGTAATATTTGTAGATGTCAGCGACCTGGAGTGGAATGAAGAGACTAGGACAGTGTGGATCAGAGCCTTCATCAACGTTGAGCGTGACGGACAGAAAGGCTTTATCGTAGGAAAGGGTGGAAGCGGTATAAAGAGAATCGGAACTGAAGCTAGAAAAGAGATCAAGACTATATTCCCCGGATCCACAGTAAGGCTGGACCTGCAAGTCAAGACAGCAGAGAAATGGAGACAGAACTCTATAGTTCTTGATAAAGTTTTTCGTAATGACAAAAAGAGATGAAAATAGGCGCCGAAGCGCCTATTTCATATCTTAAAGCATTTATGGACGCTTTCGATTGCACCCAAGACCATAATGGTCATAGATTCAGACAGTACCATATCAGGAGAGACAGATAGGTTCATCTTACCTGTATAATCCTTGAATCCCATAATGTTCAGATTATATTTCTTTCTTACATCCACCTGCTGTACAGTCTTACCCACCCATTCTTTTGGTGTAGACACTTCAAAAATGCCGTGCTTCTCATCCAGCTCGATGTAATCGAGGATATGGTCGGATGTAAACCTGATGGCAAGCCATGAAGCAAGCTGCTTTTCTGGGTACACCACTTCGTCAGCTCCGTTACGTAACAAAAACTTCTCCTGAATATCTCTACTTGCCCTGGATACTACCTTCTTAGCTCCATTTTCTTTCAATAGAGAAGTGACTTCCAAAGAACTCTGGAAATCATCACCGATAGCCACGATACAGACATCGAAGTCTCTTACGCCCAAACTCGATATAAAGGTGGGATTGGTACAGTCTCCAATCTGGGCGCTTGTTACATAGGGCAGCACCTGCTCCACCCTCTCTTCATCGTTATCTATGGCAAGAGTCTGATGCTTTAATTCTGAAAGCTTCATAGCAATATGTCTGCCGAATCTTCCTAACCCAATTAAAAGAACACTCTTCATTTTACCCCCTAGCCCACAGTAATTCTTTCCTGTGGAAGTTTAGCCATTGTTCCTCTTCTAGATACAGTGGCATATATAAGTGTAAGACCACCAACACGGCCCATAAACATCAAAATAATCAAAATACTCTTAGATATGACAGATAGTGTAGGCGTTATTCCAAATGATAATCCTACAGTAGCAATGGCTGAAGATGTCTCAAAGAGACAAGTCAAAAATGGAAGGTCCTCGATAGTACTTAAAGCCAAAGCCCCGCTAAGAGCTAAAAACAGATATAAGAAAAATATTGCACCTGCCGCCTTCACGGCCTCGTCCATTACTCTTCTACCAAAACACTGGGCGTCTCCATTTCTTCTGAATACTGCAAAGGCGGAAAGCACAAGGACAGCAATAGTTGTGGTCTTCATACCTCCGGCAGTGGATCCAGGAGATCCTCCTACAAGCATCAACAACACTGTCATAGCCTCTCCAGACTCAGACATTGCACTATAGTCTGCTGTATTGAAGCCTGCAGTTCTGGGTGTTACGCTCTGGAAAAGAGACAACAACACTCTCTCTTTCATGGGTAGATCAGAGAACTCATGGAAGAACAAGAATAAAAATGGAAGAAGGATAAGAATAAAGGTGACAGTAAAGATTATCTTTGACTGCACTCTATACTTTCTAAGATGTATTCCATTTGTCCTTATATCATCCCATGTAAGGAATCCGATTCCTCCCACCACTATCAATACTACAATCGTAACATTGACCAGTACACTTGAGCTATATGAAGTGAGGGAAGAAAACTTTCCTCTCACTCCCATTAGGTCAAAACCTGCATTACAGAAAGCGGATATAGAGTGGAACAATGAGTACCATATCCCCTTCCATGGACCGAAGTCCTTTACAAATACAGGAGAAAGAAATATAGCTCCTAAGGCTTCAATCATAAATGACGAGAATAGAATAAACTTTGTAAGCCTCAATACTCCCCCCATCTTATGGGCTGAGAGGGCCTCCTGCATTGTATTTCTGGCAAAGAGTCCTATTTTTCTTCCTGAGATAATGGCCAGGAAACCCGCCATGGTAACTACTCCCAAGCCACCTATCTGGATAAGAACCAAGATGACGACCTGCCCGAACAAAGACCAATGAGTTGCAGTATCATGGACAACAAGACCTGTTACACAGACAGCCGAAGTGGAAGTGAAGAGAGCATCAAAGAAAGATGTAGTCTCTCCTGTTTTTGTTGAGAAAGGAAGAAAAAGAAGCAATGCTCCAATTAATATTGCAGCCATAAATCCAAAGACTATGGTCTGAAATGGAGTAAAATGAATTCTTGGCTTAATAATATTCTGTAGCTTTTGCATTTATATAAGAGAAATAAAGGAGGAGATGCCTCCTCCCTTTATCTCAGTACCTCTTTAAGATTGGAAGGATCGTCTCACTTCCACAGGCCTTCAAGAAGCCTGCAAGCTTTGGCCCCTTTTCTTTGTTGATCAGTACGGTATAGATGAGGCGGAAGAAATCTGCGCTTTCCATACCATTGTCCTGGGCAGCCTGATAAATATAGTTGGAGAACTCTTTCTCTCCCATATCATCAAGATATTTCTCAACAAACTCTGAGAATTCCCTGATAGCGGCAAGCTCAGTATCTGTAGCTGCATATTTCTCGTCATTCTCTGTCTGGAGAGCAAACTTAAAGTCTTCCGGAGCATAATCTCTAAGCCAGTTCTTTGCACACTCGATTCTGACTCTGAGTCTCTCTTTCTGGCTTTCTGTTGCATCGGAGAGACGGGAGAGCACCTTCTCTGTGTCTCCGCCATAAATCTGGACATAGTTACAGAGGTGACGGAATGGAATCTGGTAACCAGGCTCGGTCGGAATCTTGGATCCATCAACCTGGCTAAGCTCATAGATTCTCTTCTCTTTCTCTTTTCTCTGCTCTTTTACAGGAAGAATGCCGAAGTAGATTCTTTCGCAGTTGTCGTAGTCTTCATAGATCTTCAATACATCCAAGTCAAAAGAGATTGCAAATTCGCTCTGAGGCTTTGTTCCTACAAAAAGATATCTTACTATCTCTGGTGGATATATTGCCAATACATCATATAGATCAGCTACTTCTCCGCCTGAAGAGGAAATCTTTCCACCCATACCCTTAAGTCTGACAAAGTCATAACGCATTGTTACAGGAGCTTCACCTCCGAATACTTTGACGACATTCTTTGCTGTGTCGTAGCTGCCACCCTCTGTAAGATGGTCCTTTCCACCTGGCTCGAAGTCTACGCCTTCCTTCACCCATCTCATAGGCCAGTCCACACGCCATGGAAGCTTTGTATATGGTGTAGTACGGATATCGATGGTCTCAGTCTTATCAAGCTCATCGTCGTGGTATGTTACGCCCCACTCTCCGTCCCATCCGAGAACAGTCGTATTGTCACGGTCTGTGAAGGAAGAGAATACTGAGATAGGCCACCAGGAATCAGGAAGTGGCTCTGTCCTATACTGGTTAAGGACTTCTCTTATCTCATCTCTATGCTCAAGAGCCGTCCTGATATCAGAAGCATACTGATTTGTCCTATATCTCTCAGCCTGATATAAGTATTCAGGATAGACACCTACTGTAGGGAGAATCTTCTCTACATCGATTTCATTTCCTCTTGCATAGTTCTCTGCTCTATTTTTGGTATCAGGAACAAGAGTAATAGGCTTTCTCAGATATGTCTCCAAAAGCTCCTTCTGAGGCATATTCTTAGGCACCTTTCTAAATACATCGTAGTCATCCCAGGAATAGATGAACCTGACGTTCTTTCCTCTTTCCCTCAAACATCTTACAACCAGTTCTACTGTTATGATCTCTCTAAAGTTACCGATATGAACAGTACCGGAAGGTGTAATACCGCTGGCACATGTATAAAGTTCCTTATCACCCTTTTCACGGATGATTTTATCTGCCATTATATCCGCCCAATGGGCATTCTGATTTGTTTTTTCGCTCATAACAATCATTATGTCAAAGTAGAGCCCCTTTGTTCAACTCTCACGCGCAACTGTGGATTTTTCCCTGCCTAGAAAATATAATGACAGTATGAAGAGACTTTCTTTTATTGCGGTATTATCACTGATACTTATTCCTGCCCTTTTTTCAGAGACAGCATTTTGGATTGGATTTGATCCTGTAGATAAATCTTGGGATAATTCAGAGCTTCTTGCTTTTACAGATCTCTATGAAGAGGGGTCTGTGTTATTGGTATCAAATGAAGAGGGTAAGTCCATAATAACAATAGTCTCTGGAGAGAAACCAAAAACAAACGATAAGAGAAATCTAGGCCTAACAGAGTCTGCTTTAAAAGAGCTTGAATTATGGGGAAATGGAACAAGCCATGTGGAAGTAAAGCTACGTAAGGGCTCTATAAAAGAAGAGACAGAAATAATAGAAGACACAGGCTGGTATTCTTTCGTTCTGGAAGGCGTAGAAAGAAGTATCTCTTATGATAAATATAAAGCTCTCATAAGAAATGGATTCAAGCCTGAATCAAGACTTGATGAGGGACTAATCTACTTTACTCTCCCTTATATCGCAGAATATGAGAGGGAAGAAAAAAGAAATCTCCTCTCATCTCTCGGTCTCGAGATAAAAGAGGAGATAGTATCTGCTAATCCCTACATCAATTAGAAATCAAGGAAGAAAGTAAAGTTTGTAGTAATCTTTCCCGGCTGAGTGTATTTTGCATATTTATCAATGTCGACTAATAGATAGTTTATTTGGTATCCCAAATCGATGAAGTCGAAGAATGACATCTCAACCTGTACACCTACAGAAGCCAAGAAGTTTGACTCTAGTCTATCTGTATTAAGCACTCTTCCCCAACCATAACCACAGTCTACAAAGAGGTTAATTCTAGGGGCAAGCTTCTCCAGTCCCAGCCCTGGTCCTGTTATTCTCAGATCCAAGTTGTTTACTGCCGTAAACTCTGTGTTGTATGTATAAGTATTGAAGCCTCTTACCTTGCGTCCAAGAGATACTGGTCCCTCGATAAATGAAGGAACGCTCTCTCCTCCTGTCCAGCTGGCGTTCATTCTATCGATGAGAATCAAGGAAACAAGAGACTTTCCACTCTGGTCAGTAACGTTCAGGAGAGTCTTTGCTCCAACGCCATTGAGAGTGAATGTAATATAATCGGCAAAGCCATTGGAGAAGCTATTGATGGCTTTTGGACCATACTTAACATCAAGTCTTCCCCAGAAGCCGTCATTTGTGTGGAGAGTATCTTTCATCAAATCAAGTTTTATGTTGGCTTGTATTTCAGTTCCTAAGAAGTCTTTTCCACCTTTAGCCAGTTCCGGATATATCTTTCCGCTGTAAGAGGAGTCTATGATTCCATCAACTGTACCCTTAATGTCAAAGGGACCGAACTGGGACGCCGAGTAGTATCTCTCATACTTAAAGTTTACACCTGCTGTAAAGAGAAATAGATCCTTACCATTAACCGGGCTCTCTCCCACTCCCTGACGCAGCCTGAATGTCAAATCATTAGTCCAGACATTGTATCTGAGGGCTGAGTCTTTATCCCAGACGCCATTATCGAAGTTATTATCTCCACTCTCTTTATCCTGCCACAATAGGCGCTGAAGATATCCTTCTCCGATCAAGACTTGAATATCTGTAGTGTTGTTTTCAATTATCTCAGGAAGTTTCACTCCCACTCCCATATATGCATAGGAAGGGAAGAACCCCATAAGAATATCAGGGTGCTGTCCAATGTCTCCAAATGCATAGTAGATGTTTCCTGCAAACACACTTGTCAAAGCAAAGAGTAACACAAATAGAATAGTAAGAATCTTCTTCACAAAACTCCTCCTGAACAAAATGTTCAATAAGTCTATTACTCCTACAATATATCACCTGACCACTTTGTTGAAAACCAGAACATAATTGAATGCTAGAAATTGAACAAAAGTATAAAGATTAATCCAAATCCTTCTCTTCGTACTTCTTGTTCCAGGATCCTATCTCTATTATATTTCCCTCCGGATCTGCTATAAAGCAAGTTCTCTGTCCCCATGGCTCGAGGGTTGGAGGAAGAATAGAAGTGGCTCCGTTATGGAGGGCATTGTTATACTCTTTGTCCACCTCCTCAAATGTATCTACATAGAGAGCCATCTCTGAGTGGGCATTTACCCCCTTCAGATACTCAAACCCCTTTCCTGTCATCTTCTCGAAGTCTTTTCTTCCATAGAGAAGAAACAAAGTACCATCCTTAACTAGGTATACGTTATCAGCATCCTCCGCCTCTTTTATCTCAAAACCAAGTACGTCTCTATAGAATCTGATCATTCTCCCCATATCGCGGACAAATAGTCCGTAACCATCAAGATGCATTTTCTCCTCCATAGAAGGATTATATGCAGAGATTTCTCATAATGAAACAAAAATAGTTTTTGCTACCTGTTGAATGAAATATGGTTTTTATGTTAGATTGTCTTAGCTTTCCCCCTCTAGCTCAGTGGTTAGAGCAGAAGACTCATAATCTTTTGGTCGTTGGTTCAAGTCCATCGGGGGGGACGAGGTCCCTGAGAATATCGGGGACATTTTTATTTATCAAAAAAACCCGGTTTCCCGGGCTATTTATAGTGTTATTGCGTCGTATTGCTTCTTTAGGTTCTCTACACACCACTCTGCATTCTCTGGTGTTGTATTCTCCAGTGTAGCATAGATAAAAGGTTTCTCCTTCTTGAGGAACTTCAAGATATTTGTATAATCCATCTCACCTGTTCCTGCGCCTACACTCTTTAGTCCATATCCTTCGCCTGGAGTATAGACAAAATCTTTGAAGTGAACCATAGCGATATCTGGGCCAAGGAGCTCTATTGCTTCCTGGAAGACTTCTTCTCTGTGTTCAACGTTATCGAGGTCAAGCATATTGACAGGGTCGAAGAGAACCTGAAGGTTGTGGGAGCCGATTTCATCCAAAACTCTTCTACATACTTTCGGTCCCCAGACAATGTGTCTTGCAACTGGCTCGATAGCGAGAGTGACACCATAATTCTCAGCACACTTTACAACTGGCTTAAGTTCCTTGATAAAAGTAGCGAGAGCCTTGTCTGTCCTACACTCAGGGCAGTACTTATACTCTACATTTGGGGCTCCAGTCTCTGTTCCTACCATTCCACAGCCCAAGAGAGAAGCGAAACGAATATGTGCAAAATACTTCTCCCTTGCACCTTTCATATACTCTTCGTCTGGATTAGCCAGGTTTAGGTAGTTACCGATGACTGCTATATCCAATTCATTCTTCTCAAATAGATGCCTTAGGTAATTGGCGTACCCGGGAGTCAAGGCAGATGGAGTACATGGATACTCTTTCAATGCCTTTGAGAGTGCCAAATGCACACATGAAAATCCCTTTCCCTTTACAATGGGCAACAATTCTTCCAAAGGCAGTTTTTCTGCGTCGTGTAATCTTAATCCAAACTGAACCATTATCTCCTCCTATCGTCTAACATACTCAGAATATGCCATCATGCAGGCGGCGGCGCCATGCTGATTGTCCAATCCTTGTTTCTCAGATAGATAATAACGGGGAGAGCCGTCTCTGTCACGTCTATTATCCGGTCCGGGTCCTAAACCCGCAGAAGCACAGATGCCATATAAGTGCAAGAATCCATCTTCGCTCTTAAGATATGTTCGTCTTATACCGTCAAGTATCTCTTCTCCGATCTTTCCATATCCCGCACGGAGCATTCCCAGTCTCTCGCCTTTCATCAACGCATAAGCCACCATTGCCGATCCGCTTGTCTCAGGATAGTTTCCTTCCATATTCTTTTCATCAACAAGCTGATAGAACATATTTGTCTTCTCGTCTTTATAAACAAGAAGGCGGTCTATTGCGTTTTTAAGCATAGGAATAAGATTTTCAGATAGTTTAGTATGCTTCCTTGCTATCTCATAAGTATCCACCATAGCCATCAAGAACCAACCCTCTGCCCTAAGCCACACACACTTTGATTTGCCGCTCTCTTTATTACACCACTCCATCTTTCTGGATGTATCGTTGGCGTGTACATATAAACCTCTTTTTTCGTCCCAAAGAAGATTATGGGCAGAAGAGAACTGGGAGAACACGTCTTCCCACTTCCCGCAGTCATTGAAGTCAACAATACACTGGGCATAGAAAGGCTGCCCCATATATAAGCCGTCAAGCCATACTTGATTGGGGTATATATCTTTATGCCAGAAGTTTCCTTCATTTGTCCGAGGGTAGTCGGAAAGCATTGAATATACTTTCTCTACAGCTTTTACGTATCTTGGATCCCCTGTAAGGTTACGTAGTAGGATCAATGTCTTACCAAAAGAAATCTTATCGATATTCCTACTTTCAGGGCAGAGATTCACTACACTTCCATCAGGAAGCATAAGAAATCGAGAGGAAGAGAATATCGCTTCACGCCAAGAGTTGTCACCGGTAGCGGAAGCCAAGTCATCATATCCAACCATAATGATGTCGTCTTTATAGTTCCATTTCTGCTTATCAAGCCAAAAAGGAAGTACAGTATCTTTATATTGTCTGAAATATGTCTCCCACATTCTCTTTCCTCCTTTTGTTTATCTATCAAGTGATAGGCGCCGGGTTGTCGATAATAAGGTCGTTGTAGATACCGAGTTCTTCAGCCCTGCTCTTCTTGCCGCTTGCGCAGTCAAGAATCAAATTATAGACCTGGAGTCCCACTTCCTCGAAAGTCCCCTCTCCAGTAATGATGTCTCCTGTGTCTATGTCAAAGATATCGTTCCACTTCTCTCTGATCTCATGGCGAGTGCAGAGCTTGACGATAGGAATCTCCTTAAGGCTATATGGAGTACCGCGACCTGTAGAGAATACTTGGAGTGTTATTCCTGAAGCCAGCTGTGTAGGTCCACATACTATGTCTGAAGCCGGGGTGGCGATAAAGTTCATTCCTCTCTTTGTTGGAATTTCTGCTGGTCCCAATACATCCACAATAGGAGAGTTGCCAGATTTTGCAATACTTCCCATAGACTTCTCTTTGATGTTTGAGAGTCCACCCTTTTTGTTACCCGGGGTAGTATTTGCACTTCTATCGACACCGCCCTTCTTCAGGTAGTTGTCGTACCAGCCGATTTCCTTGATAAGTTTATCCACAGTCTCTTTGTCCTGGCATCTTTTGGCGATCATCTCAACTGCGTCTCTTACTTCAGTGACTTCAGAAAAAGCAGTTGTCGCCCCACCCTTTGCCAAGAGGTCGAAAGCAAAACCGATGGATGGGTTTGCGCTGATTCCGCTGAAAGCATCGGATCCACCGCACTGAGTGCCTACAAAAAGCTTTGAGAGAGGAAGCTCCGTGCGCTTTCTCATGTTTAGTTTCTCCAGCTTCTTTTCAGCCATGGCCATTATAGAGTCAATCATGCCTTTGTATCCGTCACACTCCTGAAGAACAACAACGTTTTCGTCGTTGATTTCTTCCGGCTCAAGGATTCTATCGACGCTAAGCTTCTCGCATCCAAGTGAGACAACCATAATCTCGCCACCAAAGTTCGGGTGATGAGCAAGGTTTTTGACACATCTGATAGGAATAAAGGCATCCGGGGCATCGATAGCAACTCCGCAGCCATATGGATGGATAAGAGCAGAAACGTCGTCTACATTCTTATACTTAGGAAGAAGCTCACGTCTTATTCTCTCTGTTGCAGCTCTTAGTACTCCTGCACAGCACTGAACAGTAGTCGTAATACCAAGAATATTTCTTGTTCCTGCAAACTTTCCTTCACCGTTGTCATATCCCATCCAAGTGGTGCGTTCCGGCTGCAGCGTAGGATACTCGCCGTCTCCTCCGAATACAAGATCAGAAAGTTCTGGAGAAGGAGGAAGAGTCAACATCTTCTCATTGATCCAATCACCCTTCTCTACATCTTCTGTCAGGTATCCCAGTACAACTCCGTACCTTATTACAGCGTCTCCCTTCTTCAGTGGAGAGAGAGCCACTTTATGGCCTTGAGGGACATCGGAGCGAAGAGTAATGTCCATACCCTCCAGCTCTTCTCCCTTCTTTGCCTCCTTGATTACTACAGCAACGTTATCTTTTTTGTTGATTTTTATGGCTCTCATACTTCACCTCAAATAAGATCAGCCTTCTTCATGGCACTGATGATTCCGTCCCTTGCCTTTCCCTCCGGGGTTGGAAGATTAGGTCTATACGGAACACCCACATCACGGCCCACAAGGTTAGCCATATCTTTTGCAGCTACAGGGAAAGAAGCTGCATCCATGCTGAGTCTCACAGGATTAAGCTTGAACTGAGCCTCCAAGGATCCCTTATAGTCACCGGCAACAAACTTGTTGTAGATATCTGTAATAAGATGCGGCATAAAGTTGGCTGCAGTACATACTCCACCCACTGCACCATGACAAAGGGAAGCGTAAAGAAGAGTATCTTTTCCACCAAAGACCTTGAAGTCTACATCTCTTGTTCTTCTAATAAACTCTTCCATCTGAGTAATATCACCGCTGGTGTCCTTCATACCCACGATGTTATCCACTTCATGAGCCAGTCTCTCAACTAGTTTTGCGCTCATTGTGTATCCAACTCGCCCAGGGTTGTTATAAAGAAGCATAGGAGTGGAAGGAACGGCATCTGCTATAGTCTTGAAGTGCAAAAAGAGTTCCTCTTCTGTAGGCTTAAGGAACATCGGCTGAAGTACCGAGATTCCATAAGCTCCCTTTTCTACAGCCATTTTGGCAAGTCTTACACACTTCTTTGTGCTGATGGCTCCGATACCGAAATATACAGGAACCCTGCCGTTAGTCTGAGATATCATAATCTCGAGGCCCCTTTCCATTTCGT
Organism: uncultured Spirochaetales bacterium; assembly: GCA_945932505.1. GTDB lineage: Bacteria > Spirochaetota > Spirochaetia > Sphaerochaetales > Sphaerochaetaceae > Ornithospirochaeta. Next base: position 4,276 of record CAMEQB010000026.1, on the reverse strand, counting down.
CTTCTTCCACCATATAGAATTCGCCGTTACTACCGAAAGCGAGAATTCCCAATACCCCGCCTTCGATTACGTAATCAACTTGGCTTCTCAGCTTTGCTTCATCAATTCTTTCGTTTTCATCGATTGGAGTGAGAATAGGAACCACCACTCCCTTAATAAGGCTTTTGTCCACCATACTTACCTCAGTCTTTCTTCTCTACAGAAACAGCAGATATCTTTTCATAGTAGCGGACAAGTGCACTATGATCTTCTTTTCCGCATCCATCGTTCTTCAAAGCCTGCATCATCTCCATGACACTTGCTGTAAGTGGAAGGGAAGTAGATGTTGCGTGGGCAGCGTTGATAGCGTTGTTAAGGTCTTTGATATGAAGTTCGATTCTGAAACCTGGCTTAAAGTTATGGTCCATCATCATTGGAGCCTTTGCATCGAGGACTGTAGAACCTGCCAGCCCACCTCTAATTGCGTTATATACAAGAGCTGGATCAGCACCGTTCTTTACAGCCAGAGTAAGTGCTTCTGATACTGCAGCGATATTGATTGCAACAATAACCTGGTTTGCAAGCTTAGCAACGTTTCCACTTCCAAGGGAACCAACATATGTAACGGAACCAGCCATTGTCTTCAAAAGGTCATAGTACTTGTCGAAAGTCTCTTTATTACCACCCACCATAACAGAGAGCGTACCGTCTATAGCCTTAGGTTCTCCACCGGAAACCGGAGCATCCATCAGTTCGATTCCCTTCTTCTTGAGCTCTTCCCCGATACTCTTACTTTCAACCGGGTCGATGGAGCTCATATCGATGACAACTGTACCTTCCTTTGCACCTTCGATGATTCCGTCTTTTCCAAGACAAACTTCTCTTACCTGAGGTGAATTTGGAACCATTGTGATGATGACGCTGCACTTCTCTGCTACTTCCTTTGATGAAGAAGCGGCTTCTGCTCCACAGGCAACAAGCTCATCCACGCTTGCCCTACTGCGGTTATATACAACAAGTTCATGTCCGTTCTTAAGAATATTCTTGCTCATGGGCTTACCCATGATTCCCAAACCAATGAATCCTACTTTCATATTATCCTCCAAAAGAGTGATTTTAAGGAAGGAACCCCATCCTTTTACAACAGATTATTCCAGAGAAGGAGAAAGGGCAAATTGGAATAACCGATTTCCTCTTTCGTAAAAACTAATGCCGTTTTTCTTTAATTTCATAAGAGAATCTTTATATGCAAGATAATCTAATCTCAACTTATTACACTTCTTTTTCCTCTCTTAAGAGAAGGATGAAGAAAAACTATCGTACATTCGGCTTTAAAGGCCCCTATGAAATGAAGGCCTTCTCCCTTTGGCAAGATGAAGCGAAAGAAAAGCTATCTTCTGTCCTGGGACTGGAAACTATCGAAAGAGACGCAGGAAGGCTAGATTTCAATGAAAGAAGAGAAGATACAATAGAAACAGAAAGTGGAATAAAGCAAGAGCATACATATATCGACACAGAAGAAGATGTGACAATGCCTCTCTTTATCCTCCACCCCCAGGGAGAAACCAAAGGCACATTTATAGCCCTTGCAGGCCACAACGGAGCTGGTAAAGAGTCTGTTGCCGGAATAGATAGAAACCCCTTGGTGAGAGAAAAAATCGAGAAATATAACTACGACTACGGCCTATACTTGGCAAAGCTTGGATACACAGTAATATGCCCAGACCCAAGAGGATTCGGGGAAAGAAGGGAGAAAGATGAGCAAGGAGACGAAAAGTACCTAAAGTCCTCCTGTAAAGAGCTCTCTCAGTCTGCCTTAGCTTTAGGCTTCACTCTCCAGGGACTACTGGTATGGGACATAATGCGCCTTATTGATTACATAGAGACTCGTGGTGATATAACTACAGAAGACTTGGGAGTAATAGGCTTCAGCGGAGGCGGTATGCAGGCTTTGTATGCTTCAGCTTTAGACCAGAGAATAAGAAAAGTAATGATATCCGGCTACTTCTATGGCTTTGAAGACTCTCTATTGGAAATGAATTCAAACTGCCCATGTAATTATGTTCCGTCCATATTTACTCTCTTCGATATGGGGGACATAGCGTCTTTAATTGCTCCTAGGCCCCTTGCAATACAGTCCTGCCTCAACGACCATCTGGAAGGAAGAAGAGGTATGGAAAACGTAATAGAGCAACTGGAAATACTTAAGAAAAGCTATGACTTATTCAATAAGCCTATCTTCCACGATACACCGGAGGGAGACCATGCTTTTCATAAAGAGAGACTTAACGAGATCCTATCTTTCTTTGAAAAGGAGAAAATATGAAGATAATAGATGTAAACGTCTTGAAATTCCACGCAGTGTCCAACACAGTAAGAGACTCTGAGTTTCATGTCCACCCAGGGCCACAGCACGACACAGTGGAGAAAGTTCTAGTAATAAAGTGCGACGATGGAACAGAAGGCATAGCTTTCGGACCAATGGACGAGAGAGTAATTCTCTCTACAGTCAAAGAGATTCTTATAGGTGAAGATCCATTCTTCAGGGAAAGGATATGGAGACGCCTTGTCCAGCTTCAGAGACTGAGACGTAATCTTACTGAAGATACTCTCTGCGCCGTGGATGTGGCCATCTGGGATATTTGCGGTAAAAAGCTGAATCTACCTGTTTCAAAGATCCTCGGACAGTACAGGGAGACTATCCCTGCTTATGCTTCTATTATGGTTGGTGACGATATCCCGGGAGGATTAGACACACCTGAAGCATATGCCTCCTTTGCAGCTTCTCTTGTAAAACAAGGATATAAAGCTATCAAACTCCACACTTGGATGCCACCTATTGTTCCTGAGCCCAGCGTAAAGATGGACCTGGAGGCTGCAAGAAAAGTAAGGGAAGAAGTGGGAGAAGATATCACACTACTTATGGATCCATACCACTTCTATTCAAGAGAAGAGGCATTGGAGCTGGCTGACGGACTACACTCTCTAGGCTTCTTGTGGATGGAGGAGCCTCTGGACGAGCACTCTATGGAGAATTTTATTTGGCTACAGAAGAATACAAAACTCCATATATGCGGCCCTGAGACAATCGAAGGAAAGATGTATTCCAGAGCAGATTGGATCAGACACAATGCAACAGATATCGGAAGAGCTGGTGTCATTTACTCAGGAGGAATAACTTCTGTAATGAAGACAGTCCACTTATATGAAGCAAATGGTATGAGCCTTGAACTCCATGGCAACCATATCGCATCCCTTCATATTCTCGGGGCCATGGGAATAGACGGCAAATACTATGAGAGAGGAATGCTTCATCCACTATTGGATTATGAAACGCCAAAGCCATGGTTTACAAAGATCCATGACCCGTTACTCTCTGACGGAACGGTACCTGTGCCGACTGAAAGTGGCGTCGGATACTCTCCAAATTGGGATTATATTAACGACAACCTCATATAAAGCATGGCGTTGGGAATCAACTCAACGCCTTTTCTATAAAAAAACATTTGCTGCCAGTCGAAATTTTCCATAGTTTTCCACCCTCTCCAGAAAAAGCATTACAAAAAAAAGATCTCTTAATGCAATAAAAGATTCTTGGAAGAAAACTGTAATGACAAAAAGGTTTATACAAAACGATTGATGATGAAGGAATCGAGACGATAGATATATTTGTTTTTCTTATGCATATAGTTTAACAAACGCCCCTTGGTTTCCCAAGGGACGAAATATCACAATTAGAAGAGCTTCGGCTGTCGTCGGTACCGATTATCTTCTATGCCGCCTTTTTAGCCTTTCTCTTCTTAATTGCATCTGACACAAATGGCCAAACAACACATGCAACAGCAATTATGAGAAGGATACAGGATACTGGACGGGTGAAGAATTCAGCATAACTTCCATGAGAGTAGCTGATTCCTCTTCTGAAATAACCTTCAAGCTTTGGTTCAAGGATGAATGCCAACACAAGTGGAGAAGTAGGGAGACCTGCTACACTCATGAAGATAGCAAGGAGACAGAGAGCCAGCATAATATAGATATCGAAAATATTGTTGCTGATTCCATAACCACCGATGAAGCTTATTACAAGAATAACTGTATAAAGGTAGTGATATGGTACCTTAAGTATGTATGGGAACCATCTCTTTGTTACAATCTGAATAAGGTATGTAACAATTGCAGAGACAAGTACACATGCAAAGATAAGCATAGCCAAATCATGCTGCTCTACCATAAATAACGGACCTGCCTGCAAACCGTGGATTGTGAGAGCTGCAATAAGCATGGCTGTAATACCATC
>CAMEQB010000025.1 GCA_945932505.1 uncultured Spirochaetales bacterium | reverse complement strand
TCTTGTATGAATCAGACGTAATGGGCTTTGCTCAGTATGAGATTGGAAAGTATGGCGACTTCCTCCTTGAGAACGTTGCTATCGAGTTCATCCCAGACGGCTTTGTCCTTACATATCCAGAGGCAGTGGATCCATCAGGATATATCGCACAGTATAAGAGCGACATCGAAGAATACGTTGCAACACTCTTTACTGCAGTAGAAGTCGTCGAAGAGCCAGCTCCAGTCGAGGAACCAGCAGTAGAAGAGCCAGTTGTTCCAACAGCTCCTCTTGAACCAGTTGCTGTAGATGTTCCAAAACCAGCAGAGGTTGTTGAAGTTGTTGTTTCTCCAAAGGCCGAGAAGCTCTCTTCTTATAAGTTCAAGCTCGGCGTCGGTTTCGGTTCAGAGTTTGGTATCAACAACAAGGTTGATTATGTAACTATCTTCCCACGCCTTGCTATTACAGCAGACTTCCAGAATGTATTTACAGTATCTAAGCTTGGTTTTGGAGCTAGACTTGATCTCTCTGGCGTATTTAAGCCTCTTGATGGAACATTCATCGGCCACGAGTTTAAGTTCTTCCTCAACGGAAACAACTGGGCTGTGGATGCAATGATTGATGCCAAGCTTATGGCTTATGTAAACCTTGATAAGGTTCAGCTCTATGTCGGTGGTGGTATCGGATATTCAATTGGATCACACAATCTCTATATGAATACACATACAAGTGACAACATGGTCTTTGGTTTCGATACAGCTACAGCACTCTCTGCTGTCGTAGGTCTTGATTGGAACATCAGTGAGAAGTTCTCTTTGACTCTTGAAGGCAACTACAGATACTTCTTCCAGAGTCCATCAAAGGCTCAGACATTCGCAGCTACTATCGGAATGGGATTTAAGTTCTAATAGATTTATGGTCTATATAATGCTCCGGCTTTGTGTCGGAGCATTTTTTAGGCTAGAATCTAAGGAGTGAGGAATAAAAATGAAAATATCAAAAGAGACTATAGATTTCGTTCTTTCTTTTAGTGAAGATAGAGATTGGAAGCAGTTCCATAATCCTAAGGATTTGGCCCTCTCATTGTCTTTGGAGGCATCTGAACTATTGGAGCTTTTCCAGTGGCTTAGTAGCGACGAAGCAGTGAAGAAGAATAAAGAGAAGATGAGGGAAGAGCTTGCTGACATAATTGTCTACGCAATCGATTTTGCAGATGCTTTGGGCTTTGAAGATTTGGATGCTCTTATTATGGACAAGATGAAGAAGAACGAGGAAAAATATCCCCTCTCTAAGGCAAAAGGATCCAATAAAAAGTATACAGAGCTTTAGTTTTTTTCTATCTCCAATAGCTTTTTCTTCAGATCAAGGCCTAAGGAAAAGCCACCTAGGTTGTTTTTGCCGACTACTCTGTGGCAGGGGATGATAAGAGGAATAGGGTTTTTGCCGCAAGCGTTGCCTATGGCTCTATAGGCTTTGCTTCCTATTCTCTCTCCTATCTCTCCATAGCTTACTTTCTCTCCATACTGAATGTTTATAAGCTCCCTCCATACTTTTTTTTGGAAGGGAGTTCCTTTTGGAGATAATGGTAGATCGAATTCTTTTCTTTCTCCCCTTATATATTCCTCCACTTCTTTTTTTGCTTTCTCTAGAAGAGGGGAATAATCTGAGGTTTCAGAAAAAGAAAAGAGGAGGGAAGTGATACTTCCTCCCTCCTCTTCTATGGTTATAGGTCCAATAGTTGTGAAGAAAGATATTCTCAACTTCTTCTCCTAGGCTTATGGTTAGCACTGATCTTCACTTTTATCTTCTTTCTAATCAGATAGCAGTGATGGATCTTCATATCTCTCTTGAAGTCATCCCCGATGGTTTTCTCAGTTATGTCCTCAACCACATACTTCTCAGCCACTTCAGGGTCGAGTTTGAACTTTCTGTAGTTGTTTGAGAAGATCAAGGTTCCGCCAGGGGAGAGGTGCATTGCAGCAGCGTCGATGAGCTTCGCATGGTCCCTCTGTACATCGAAGGAACCTCGTCTATCTTTGCTGTTGGAGAATGTAGGAGGATCACAGAAGATAAGATCGAACTTGTCATAAGTATCCCAAAGCCAATCCATGACATCTGACTTGTAGAGAAGGTTACCGAAGACTGTTGAGTATCCATTGAGCTTTAAGTTCTCTTCCATCCATGCCAGGTATGTGGAAGAAGCGTCTACAGATACTGTTGACAAGGCTCCTCCCTTTATGGCATTCAGCGTTGCAGTTCCTGTATAACAGAATAGGTTCAAGAATCTCTTATCCTTGGCCATCTCCTGAATCATCATTCTCACAGGTCTGTGGTCCAAGAATACTCCTGTATCGAGATAATCTGTAAAGTTGACAAGGAATCTGACGCCGTTTTCTCTTGCCACCATCATCTTGTTATTGGATGCAAGTCTATTGTATTGGCCTTTTCCCTTCTGTCTTGAGCGCTCTTTGACATAGATGAAGTCTTCATCTATTCCTGTAGCTTTCTCTGTAGCTCTCACCAGTTCTCCAAGTCTTCTCTTTGCATCTTCAGGATCAATAGTGTCGGGAGCAGCATACTCGCTGACTACAACCCATTTTCCCATGTAGATATCGATGGAGGCAGAGTACTCAGGCATATCTGCGTCATATATTCTGTAGCACTCTACGCCTTGTTCCTTCATTAATGGAGTAATCTCCTTAATGTTCTTCATAAGGCGGTTATATGCCATCTCTGCTCCTGGAGTTAAAGGCTCAGCTTGTCTCTGTTTCTTCTTTTCCAGAGCCTTCTGCATCATGGCGTCTCTTTCTTCATCTGTAAAGATGTGGTAATGGGCTGCCTGACACATTATTCCACCATTAAAGAGAGTGTTGGTCCTATCTGGCTTCATATCTATGTTTGATAAGAGTTCGCTGTTTCCAGTAAGGATAGTAGCATCCCAGCCCTTGAATACATTCTGTAGGACCTTACCTGTCTTTTCGTAGAGGGAGTCGATGTCTCTCACTGTCATCCTCTCTCCATAAGGAGGATCTGTAACAATGCATCCCTTAGCTACCGGTGGTTTTTCGAGCTTAGTAAAATCCTGAACAGTAAAAGAGATGAAATCATAGACACCGGCCTTAAGGGCTGCAGCTTTACTGATTTCAACAGCTGTGCGGGAGATGTCGGAGGCATAGATGGAGATGTCTCTCTCGTCTATTGCCTTTCTTCTTCTCTCTTCCGCTTCTTCTACAACTCTGTCAAAAGCTTCTTTATCGAAGTTGGGGAGGCTTTCAAATGGATATGGCTTCTTTCTCAAGAGTCCTGGAGCTGTATCTGTAGCCATAAGGGCTGCTTCTACAGCGATAGTTCCTGAACCGCAGAAAGGATCATAGAATGGGAGAGGGTTGCCATCGTTTACACTCTTTCTCCACTCACTTCTTCCTATGAGAGCTGCAGCAAGGTGCTCTTTAAGCAGTGCTTCTGTCTGCTCGCCTCTGTATCCACGCATGGAGAGGTTCTCTCCAGAGAAGTCTACATACCACTTTACTGTAGTTTCTTCGATGTGGACATGGACAGTGAAGTCTGGTTCATGGATTTCAATATATGGTCTTTCTCCGTTATATTTTTGTCTGATTCTCTCTACGATGCCGTCTTTGACTTTCAAGGCGCCGTAGTGGCTGTTAGTTATGTAACGACAGTTCTGGGTCGTGCATGTGACTTTCAGTGTCTTTGTAGGGTCGATGTATTCTTCCCAAGGAAGCATTGCTGTAGCTTCTTCCAGTTCTTTGTCTGAAATAATGTCGTCGTCTACAAAAAGTCCCATAAGAAGACGGGAGCTGATTCTAGTTTCAAAGCAGAATCTGTAACCTGTTTCCAATGATCCTTCGAAATCTACTCCGCTTGGAGTGACTCTCACTCTTTCAGCTCCGGCTTTTCTAGCCTCTTCGGCAATCAAATCGCCTTGGTTTGCCGCACTTGTTGCAAAAAATATCACTTTTCCTCCGTAAAGAGCGTTTCCAATTCGCTCTTCTCAAATTTATATTCAGTGCCGCAGTTGAAGCACTGTAAGACAAGGGGGAACTCTCCCTTGAGTATTTCGTTTTTTTCTCCCGCTGGAAGGTTTTTCAAGTATCCTTCGAATCCCTTTTTTGAGCAAGGGCATGAGAAGCCTATTGGAGAAGAATCCAGGCTCATTACACCGAAAGATGAAAACTCTTTGTCCATATATTCTTTAAGTGTACCGCCTTCAGAGAGGAATGTTCCTATGTCACTCATGGTTGATGCCTTCTCCTGGAGAGATGTAAGTACATCTTCCCCACAACCAGGGAGGGCCTGCATAAAGAGTCCGCCGGCTCCCCATACTCTGCCTTCCTTATCGAAATGGACTGAGAGTGCAAATAATGACGGTGTCTCCTGAGACTGCTTGTAGTAAAGCGCCAAGTCCTGGGCAAGGTGGCCGTATTCCATCATTATCTGGCCTGAGAATGGAGTCTTGGAACCTTCCAGGATCTTTGTGACTGTCAAAAAGCCAGGTCCATAGATTTCATTTGTATCGAGGCTCTTGAGTTCGTGCTCAAGTGGAATCGGGTTACGTAAGAGATATCCTCTTACAGCTCCGCAGGCCCATGACTCTATGCTCATACCTTTGACAGGTCCTCCGCACTCTATCTCGATTCTTATTCTATCGTTGCCTTTGACTTCAGATGAGAGCAGGGCTCCTGCAATATATCCTTGTCCAAGCATATATGTTTCAAGTAAGCCTGTTTTATGGTTTGCCCTCATTTCATTGACCATTCTCGTTGCAGACACTGCGCTTACTCTGACTTCGCCGTCTGCAATAAGAAAGACTTCCCTTTTATCGTCTTTAAGAGATGAAATATGATCCATCAGTTCTTTATCAATAATCTTTTCTTTTATCATAGTTATTATTGTAGTAAAAGGATGGATATAGTGGAAGTGATGGAAAGGCTTTGTTCATCTATTCTACATCTTTTTACTTTCTTTGTTCGTTGCCTTTGGTTTGATATAAGAGTATCTTTCTTCTGATAAATAAAAGTTTTCTGGGGTATAAATGAAAAAGGCATTATTGATAATAGTGGTGTCTCTATTTGCTCTATCATCCGTCTTTGCAGTCAGTCTGGATGATATTATTAATGGAGCCAAGGAGTTGAGTCCCACATATCAGAACGTAATTCTTTCATATGAAAATTCTTTGATAAACATAAGAAATCTGGAAAGAAAAGATAAAGTGGGAGTCGCGGTATCAGCGTCTGTTAATCCTCTTTATGAAGAGAAAGATATGAGTGGAGCATTGATGGGAGGATCTGTAGAGGCAAAGAAGGGAATAAACACATCTTCTACAGCCACTGTCACTCTCCCTAACGATGGTAAGACAACAATAAAAGGAGGAGTGGGAGTGACATCACTTTATGACGGCTCCTCCACAGCTACTAGTCTCTCTCTGGATGCTTCCCATACTTTCGATTTCACTGGGTATTCCTCTTCCACTTCCGATGATTTGACACTTGCTACTACAAAGTACTCTACAGAGCTCTCCAAATCTACTTCGGAACTGAACTTTGAGAAGAGCGTAATCAACACTGTCTCCGCCATTCTTTCCTATGAGAAAAATATAAAGAAGGCTCAGAAGAGCTTGGATGACCAGAAGAGCACAGTGGAGAAGATGGAGACACTTGGTACATATTCCAAGTCATCCACTACATATATAAACGCTGTAAATGTTCTTAATCAGCTTCAAGCTTCTCTCGATGCCGCAGTAAAGCAGTACGAAAATGCTTTGAAGAGCTTCGAGAAAGTAAGCGGAATGGAGTGGACAGGGCTTGATGAGATTCCAGAGCCTGTCTTGGACCTTAAGATATATGATAACGGAAATACTTCCGTCCTTATTTCTTCTCTCAAAGCAGAAGCTGCTGTGGAGGACTATAAGGCAGAAGCCGCAAAGCTTAATCCTATGAGCCTATCTATTTCAGGAAAGGTAAGCGGCACTATCTCAGACTCCTCAAGTACAACTATTTCAGGCTCTCTCTCTTATACTGGTGACAATTGGTCTCTCTCAGCTACCCCTGGTGTTACGATTACAAAAGATAAGACAACTCCATCTTTGACAATAAGTGGAACGTGGTCCAATGGCGGGACAATATCCACCAGTGACGAAGATACTCTTACATCTTTATCAAACAAGATGCTTTCTGCTCAGAATGACTACAGGGATGCACTCTCTTCATATTTCGATGAAGCTCAGTCTCTATCTCTTCGTGTTCTCTCTTGGGAGGCGAGCTACTCTAATGCAAAGGCTTCTCTTGATTATGCAAAGACAGTGTATGAGAATGAAAAGGTAATGTTGGAATATGGTTTCTCAACAGAAAAAGATGTAAAAAGTGCAGAATTGAATATGATTTCTGCTGAATATGATTTAAAGACTACAATGCTTGAAGGACTTTCTTTGGAGAGAGACCTGAAGATATTCGCTCTTTGATGGAGATATAGATTATGGATGATAAGAAAAAGATTGAAGAAGCTCTCAGCGAAAGCGAGATTCAGGAGAAGAAACTAAGGGCTGCGAAGGCTGCAAGAAAGAGAAAGAAGAGAATCAAGAGTATTATCGGATGGCTTGTCGTCATCTTGATCGTCTCGCTTGTCTTAATTTGGTTTCTCAAGATGAAGAAAGATAGTGAAGCTCAGATTGAAGCTTTGAAGAATATGAACTCACAGATTGAGGCTACAGTCGAGAGAAGTACATATGACAGGGAGATTGATATTTCAGGATATGTGGTTCCATATGATACTTTGGAAGCTAAATTCAGAAGTACAGGTGCTGTAACAGGGGTATATGTAAGCGAAGGCGACTATGTAAAAGAAGGCCAGGTTCTCGCAACTATCGACGATACACAGCAGAGAATGAATCTTCAGGATATCGAGAACCAGATTGCCGAAGCTAGGCTTTCTGGCTCTACAAAGACTTTGGAAATTTTGGAGCTGAGAAAGAAAAACTACGAGAACGCCTTGGATTACACCACGCTCAAAGCTAACTTTGACGGTGTTGTATCGAAAGTAGACGTAGTTGTAAACGACTACTTTGATGCCGGATCCAGTGCAGTGACTATTATCGACAAGTCAAAGTTGAAGACTACAATCGAGATTGACGAAATCGATATGCAGTATGTAAATCTTGGACAGAAGGCTATTCTCCACTTCGACTCTGTTCCTGGCGTGGATGTAGAAGCTTATGTCTCATATATTCCGATGACAGGAAGATACACTACACAGGGAATAGGAGTAGTGGACGTGGAGCTTACTATCGATAACCCACCGGAGGCTTTGATCCCAGGCTTCACATTCAATGGTACTCTGACATATGACGGAGAAGTTGAGATGCTCCTCATTCCTTCTTCAGCTGTGAAGACAGGTCGTGGCGGCCAGACTACAGTAAGTGTAAAGGAAGCTGACGGAACCACAAGTGAAAGAAAGGTTACGGTACAGTATCTTGGAGAAGGAATGTCACAGGTACTTTCCGGTCTTAAGGAAGGCGAAGTCGTTGTCTACGAACCAAGTTCAAACAACGCATTTTCTATGATGATGGGGATGATGGGAATATGATAGAAAAGCCTGTAATACAGCTTATTGATGTCAGGCGCTACTATCTTGTGGGTGAATATCTAGTAAAAGCTTTGGATGGCGTATCACTATCCATTCCTAGAGGCTCCTTTACAGCTATTATGGGACCCAGCGGCAGTGGTAAGTCTACAATGATGAATCTCATAGGCTGCCTGGATACACCTACCAGCGGATACATCACAATAGGCGGTGAAATGACCAATGGCATGAATGAAGCGGAACTGGCATATTTGAGGAACGAAAAGATAGGCTTTGTTTTCCAGCAGTTCAATCTTTTGGGAAAAATAAATGCTTTGGAAAATGTAATGACACCTATGACATATGCCGGCATCCCTCATAAAGAGAGAAGAGAAAGAGCTGAGGAGATGCTTGAAAAAGTAGGTCTTAAGGACAGAATGAAGCATCTTCCTTCAGAGCTATCAGGCGGACAGAAGCAGAGAGTCGCCATTGCCAGAGCCTTGGTGAATGACCCGGATATTCTATTGGCGGACGAACCTACAGGTGCTTTGGACAGTAAGACGGGAAGCGAAGTCATGGGGCTATTTCAGGAGCTTCATGAAGAAGGAAGAACAATCGTCTTTGTAACTCACGACAGGAAACTGGGAGCCCAGTGCCCCTCGCAAGTTATGATAAAAGACGGAAGGATAGTGGAAGGCGATGTTTTTGGAGAATCTTAAGCTGGCGTTCAACAGCATGTTCACCAACAAAATGAGAACCTTTCTCTCCTTGTTGGGTATTGTGATAGGAGTCGGTTCTGTAGTAACCATCATGAATCTTGGCGAAAGCGTAAAAAGATCTATCACGGATAGTATGAATATCGGGGGAGTAGATGAAGTCTCTGTAATGCCTACAGGCTCCAATACAGTATTCTCCGAGGAGTTTGCATATACTTTTAAGGACAACGTATTGGGAATAGAGAGTGTATCTACCTACGTAAATACAACTGCGACTCTTCGTAACGGACAGGAGACGAAGAACGCTCAGGTCTATGGCGTCACGTCAAACTACTTCGACTCTTCTTCTGTAGATATTCTCTATGGTGAATTCTTCACCAGGGAAAACAACTTACAGAGAGACCAGGTGGTGGTGTTGGGATATGACTTGGCTCAGGACTTGTTCCCAGGAGGGGATGCAGTAGGTTCCTATGTCTCCATATTCCGTAACCAGGCAAAGCAATATAGAGTCGTAGGCGTCTTGGATGATACTTCTGGTTCTGTCAGTGGCAATACGAATAACTACGCTTATATACCTTTCAACACTTTCGACCAGAGACTCAAGAGTGTAAGGGCAGTGTCCCAGTACATTATAAAAGTAAAGGAAGGTTATAATGCCACCGATGTAGCAACAGAAATTAAGTCATACCTATCGACTGTTGCCTCTTCCAGTGACTACTATGTCTCCTCAGCCCAAGAACTGGTAAACATGACAGAGTCTGTTACAGGATATCTGACAACATTCCTTGCCGCCATTGCAGCAATATCGCTGTTGGTAGGTGGAATAGGAATCATGAACATCATGCTTGTGACGGTAGTTGAAAGGACAAGGGAGATAGGTATAAGAAAGGCATTGGGAGCAACGCCGAAGACGATCAGGTCACAGTTCTTGGTTGAGGCTACTGTACTTTCCCTCTTTGGAGGACTAATAGGAATAATATTTGGTGTCATAGTGAGCTATGTAGTGTCATCTGCAGTAGGTTGGACTCTATACTTCTCAGTCATCGCCATAATCCTCTCTCTGGCTTTCTCTTCCGCCGTTGGAATATTCTTCGGCTGGTATCCGGCTGCAAAGGCTGCCGCTTTGGATCCAATAGAGGCACTATCTTACGAGTGATAAATAATAACAGGGATGGACTATAATGTTTGTCCCTGTTTTATGAGACTAAAATTAACGTGGAATTAACTTTAGGTCGGTTAATTCCTTTTTTCTTTATGTTAGTCTTCTTTCATGGACCTTATAGTATCAATAATTAAGATCATCGGCTCTGTAGGACTCTTTCTGTTCGGTATGCAGATTCTCTCTGAAGGCTTACAGAAGTCTGCATCAGGAAAGCTTAAAAAGACCCTGGAGATGATGACAGGTAACAGATTGTTGTCTGTACTCACAGGTTTCTTAATTACTGTTGTGATCCAGTCATCATCTGCAACTACCGTCATGGTGGTCTCGTTTGTAAACGCAGGCCTGATGAATCTTATTTCTGCCATCGGTGTGATACTTGGAGCCAATATAGGTACCACTGTCACAGGTTGGATTGTAGCCTTATTGGGTTTCTCTGTAGATATAACAATACTCTCTCTGTTTTCTATTGCCATCGCTCTACCATTTCTTTTTTCAAAGAAGACAAAGAGCAGGGAGTGTGCTGAGATATTCATGGGTTTCGGTCTATTATTTATTGGCCTGGAGTTTATTCAGGCCTCTATGCCTGATATCTCATCCCATCCCGAGATTCTCTCTTTCTTATCTAGATTCGAAGATGGTTCCATCTTCTCTATCCTTATATGTGTCCTTATAGGAACACTTTTGACAATGGTCGTCCAATCATCATCTGCTTCCATGGCCATCACAATCACAATGGCTTACCAGGGATGGATTGGAGTATGGACTGCCTCCGCCTTGTGCCTAGGGCAGAACATAGGAACCACTGTCACTGCTTACATCGCCTCCCTTGGAGCCAGCACCAACGCTAAGCGTGCTGCAACTGCCCATACTTTATTCAATGTCGTGGGTTCGGTGCTGGTTCTTTTTTTGATGAAACCTATGTTGAATATTGTGAATTGGATTACTGGAGCTAATATTTTTGCTCTAAGCGAAAGTGAGATGCATGTAGTGCTTCCAACCTTCCTTGCTACTTTCCATACACTCTTCAACGTTTTCAATACAATCGTGTTCTTCCCGTTTGTCAAACCTTTTGCTTCTCTTATCGAGCACATTATTCCTGATAAGCACAAGGAAGAGGAGGAACACTATCACTTCAAGTACATTGCAGGAAGAGCAGAAGCTCCAGAGTTTTATCTTATTGCGCTGAAGAACGAAGTGAAGAAACTGGGTCTTTTGACAAAAGAAATGTTCTTCTCCTGGGCTGAGCTTTCGTCTTCTGAAAGAGTAGATGAAGTCAGCGACAAAGTATCGGAGTTAAAGAAGAGGGAAGAGAGGGCCGATGAGATGCAGGATGAGCTTACATCCTTCTCTATTCTCATGCTTCAAAACTCCCAAAGCCCTACAAATGCGGACGAGCTACATAAGATAATAAGGGTAATCGACGAACTTGAATCTATTACAGACAGCATCTTTAACCTCTCGAAGCTTACTGAAGATAGATTTGGAAAAGGAATAGCATTCACAAAAGAGGAGAGGGATGAAATCTCGGGTTATAGAAATCTCACAGGAGAATATGTCTCTTTCGTCGTCGATAACCTGGACTCAGATGATGCTGTATTACTCTCTTCATCAAGGGCCTTGGAAGAAAAGATGGATAGTGAACATAAGAGGTTATCTAATGAAGTGCAGTTACGAATGGAGAATAATAGAGGCGATTTCAGAACCCAACTTTTGATACTTGAAGTAGAGAGGAACTTGGAGCATATAGGCGACTATCTCTTGAATATATCTGAGACACTGGTGGGAGGAAAGAGTTCTGACCACGAAGATTGAACGAAATAAATTTGTTTCTATTATCTAACCTTGAAATAATCCTTTCTTACTTTATACAATTTCTTGTATGAAAAAGTTTATCGCAGTTTTATTTTCTTTATTAATCGTATTTACTCTATGTGCCCAGCCTGTCACTGAAGAGACGGAGGCTGTCACTTTAAATATCGCTGCATTAAAGGGCCCTACAGCCATGGGGATGGTGGAGCTGATGGAGACTAGTGGAGATAACTACACCTTCACTCTTGAAGGTTCTCCAGACGCCATCGTTCCTCAGCTTGCAAAGGGTGAAATAGACATTGCAGCAGTTCCTGCAAACCTTGCTGCAGTAATTTATAACAACACAAAGAGTGTTAAAGTAATCGCGGTAAACACTCTTGGTGTCTTGTACCTCGTAGGAAATGGAGAAGTGGAGATCAAGACTAGGGAAGATTTGCTGGGTAAGACTATATATAGTGCAGGAAAGGGATCTACACCTCAGTATGCTCTTGAAAGCATACTTTCCGCCCTTAACTTGGTGGATGGAAAGGATGTCTTTATAGAGTGGAAGAGTGAGCACGCTGAATGTGTGGCAGCTCTTTTGTCTGACACAGAAAGTATCGCAATGCTTCCTCAGCCTTTTGCTACTTCCGCGTTAATGCAGAATAAGAACTTGTCTATTGTTCTGGACCTGAATGATCTATGGGAAGGCATCAATGGTAGTCCTCTCATCACTGGCTGTCTGATCGCAAGAAGCGAAGTGGTGGAGAAGTATCCATCATCTGTAGAGGCTTTCCTCTCTCTATACGCTTCAAGCGTCGATTGGGTCAACTCAAATAATAAAGAAGCTGCAGTTTTGATCGAGAAATATGGAATAATCAAGGCCGCCGTAGCTGAGAAGGCTCTCCCATACTGCAACATAGTCTCTCTGAGGGGGGATGAGATGAAGAAGGCCCTTGATATATATTACAACTCACTCTATTCCCTTAATCCAAAGAGTGTAGGTGGAAGTATTCCTAGTGAAGAGATTTATTACTGATAAAAAAAGAAAGGTTTATTTAACTCTCAGCATAGCCTTCTGGGTTCTTATCTGGTGGGCTATGTCTGTTATTATTGAAGAAAAGCTATTTCTTCCTTCTCCCTTCAGTGTATTAAAGGCGCTTATTTCTCTTTTTCCTGAGAAAGAGTTTTGGACTAGCATCGCTTTCTCCACATCCCGTGTCGTGTTGTCGTACTTAGTCTCTTTCATAGTCGCAGCCTTACTGGGTGTTTTTGGAGGACTCTCAGAAAGAATTGAAATACTTCTTTCTCCCCTCGTGAAAGCAATGAGAAGTATACCTGTGGCATCAATAGTTATTCTGGTGCTTCTCTGGGTCAAAAGCAGGAACCTGTCTACGGTTGTATCTTTCTTGGTTGTCTTTCCTATTCTTTATGAAAGTGTATTATCAGGAGTAAAAAATACAGACCCCTTATTGCTGGAAGCTGCAGACAACTACAGGATCAGGGGATATAGAAGACTTAGATATATCTATCTTCCCTCTATCTCCCCATATATAGAGAGCGGAATAAAGTCCAGCCTAGGGCTATGTTGGAAGAGTGCAGTTGCCGCTGAAGTCATAGGCCTCCCCCTCCACTCAATGGGATCAAAGCTTTATGAAGCCAAAGTCTACTTAGATACTCCATCCCTCTTTGCTTGGACTCTGGTCATAGTAGTGCTTGCTGCACTCTTTGAAAAGCTTGCTTTCCTTCTTTTTAGTATGATTAAAAGGAGAGTGATGCGATGAAAGTAAATATAAAGAAGAAAGCTTTTGGCTCCGATGTAATCTTCTCTGATTTATCTCTCACAATAAAAGAAGGAGTCACTTCTTTTATTATGGCTCCATCTGGGTGGGGGAAGACTACACTCCTCAGGATTATGGCGGGGCTCGATGACGACTACGAAGGAACGGTGGAGAGTAAGTGTGATAACAATATAGTACTCTTTCAAGAGAATAGACTTGTGGAAGGAATATCAGTGCTGTCTAACCTAAAGGCATTGGGCGTGAAGGAAGAAGACTCTATCGATGTCCTTTCCCACCTCTCTCTATACGAGGAGAGAAATAAGAAAGTATCGGAGCTATCAGGGGGAATGAAGAGGAGAGTGGCTCTTTCCCGTGTCCTTCTTCTATCTGGGGATAGATATTTTCTTGACGAGCCCTTTACTGGACTGGATGATGAGTGTAAGCGTGAGATAGCGTTTTATATAGCAAAGAAGCTAAGTGGAAAGACAGTGGTTGTTGTAAGTCACAACAAAGAAGACAGCCTTCTTCTTAGAGCTGTGGATACTTTGGTTTTAGGAGAATGAAATGGAAGAGAGAATTGAAGCTCTTATAGAAGCAATGGATAAGTTCTATGGTGAGGATGGGGACAAAGACAGAGCCCATACTCATAGCGTCTGGCTTGTGGCAAAGACTATTGCAGAGGAAGAAGGCTTAGACAAAAATCTTGTGGATATCATTGAGAAGGCTGCTGTAGTCCATGACGCATCATGCCCTCTATGCCGCTCTTTATATGGAAAAGCTGAAGGTAGAATGCAGGAAGTGCATTCAAGGGAAGTGATAGAACCACTTCTTTCTATTCTTGGTTGGAGTAAGGAAACAAAAGAAAAGCTTATTGATATGGCGTCACGTCACCACACTTACTCAGATTCCGATCCTATTGAAGACGTAGTATTGAAGGAAGCTGACGCCATTGTGAATTTATCGGAGGCCGAGGAGTTTGATGTAAACAAGGCTATCTGGTATGGCGCCAATGTATTTAAGACTAAGACAGGTAAGTTTCTTCTGGAGAAGCTTATCAGGGCAAACCTGGGAGAGGGAGAAGAAATATAGAATTGGAAATGAGACTCAAGTGTAGTACACTCATGATATGACTAACGAAAAACTACCAAAGTGGGACCTTGAGTCCATTTATCCAAGTGTTACATCTCCTCTTTTTGAGGATGACATCAACGCCATCTACCAAAAAGCCGAAGAGCTGAAGAGTAAGAGTGCTGATAAAAACTCCTCTATTCTTTCTATTCTCTCTTTGTATGATGAGATGGCTGATATTGTCGAAAACGTAGGAAGCTACGTTTATACATCATTTTCTGTCAACACCACAGATAGAGACGTGCTTGCTGCAATGGGAAAGGCAGAGAAAGCACAGACTGTAGCTAGTGATGCCTCCACAGTAATGGTCCATTATTTATCACAGCGCACAGATGAATTCTCTTCCCCTGAACTTGAGCCATATGCTCTTTTCTTAAAGGAAGTGAAGACAGAAGCAGAGCATATGATGAGCCTGGAGGAAGAGGCTCTTGCCAACGAAATGCTCCAGGTCTCTGCTTCAGCTTGGTCTAGACTCCAGGAGTCTGTCACAGCTTCCATCCATGATGGCGATAAGACTCTCACCCAACTCAGGGGCTTGGCTATGGATAGCGACAGAAGCGTAAGAAAGGACGCTTATGAGAGGGAAGTAAAGATTCTTGCTGATAACAAGACAGCTATTGCTGCTGCTCTCAACGGAGTAAAGGGAACAGCTTTGTTACTTGAAAAGAGAAGGGGCTGGAAAGATCCATTGGATAGATCCTGCAATACTGCCCGTATTTCAAGAAAAGCCCTCTCTGCACTTATCGAGGCATTGGAAGAGTCCCTTCCTATTTTCCGTGATTATTTGAAGACAAAAGCAAAGCTCCTGGGATTAGAAAGATTGGAGTGGTACGATATGTTCGCTCCAGTAGGAGACGCATCTATGAGCTTTACCTTCGAAGAAGCTAAGGCTCTTATTATAGATGCTTACTCTTCCTTCTCTCCTGAAGTGGGTGCTTTTATAAAGAATGCTTTGGATTCCCATTGGGTTGATCCTGAAGCCCACGAAGGAAAGATTGGCGGCGCTTATGATATCTTCTTCCCGAAGAAGAAGGAATCAAGAGTAATGATGAACTGGGAAGGAACCTATGACAGCGTCTCTACTCTCGCCCACGAATTGGGACACGCTTACCATGACAGTGTTGTAAAGGAATATCCTGCTTCCCAAAGATCATATCCTATGACTCTTGCTGAGACAGCTTCTATATTTGGAGAGACTGTCATTTTCCAGGAAGTATTGAAGAAGGCTGATAAAGATCAGCAGCTCTCCTTAATAGAAGCATATGTACAGGGTGCATGCCAGGTATGTGTAGATATTCTTTCCCGCTTCTATTTTGAGCGCTCAGCCTTTGAAGCAAGAAAGGATGGAGAAGTCACAGCTGATGATTTCTCAGCTATGATGTTGAAGGCACAGGAAGATACATATGGCGATGGATTGGGTGTCAAACATCAGTATATGTGGGCTGTAAAGGGGCACTACTACAATGAAGGCTTCTCTTTCTATAACTACCCATATGCATTCGGTCAGCTCTTTGCTCTTGGTCTCTTTGCTTCCAAGGACAGTGTCCCAGATTTCCCAAAACACTACAAAGAAGTTTTGTCTATGACAGGTCGCTTCGAAGCCAAGGAAGTTGCAGCTGCCGCTGGTTGTGATATTGAGGATAAAGAGTTCTGGAAGAAGGGAATCTCTGTTATCGCTGGCTATATTGAGAAGATGAAAGAGTGGCTTTAAAAATTGAAAAGATGATTTCTCTCTGTAAGGGGCTTGGATATGACGAAGGCAAGACCGTAATCGTGGAAGGCGCCCTTACTGGAGAAGAAGTCGAGTATGAAAAGATATCGGAAAAGAAAGGAATGATAGAGGGAAGAGTGAGGGAGATACTCACATCTTCCCCTCTTCGCGTTTCTCCTATCTGCCCATACTATGGAGTATGTGGCGGTTGTGATTTCCAGATAGTAGGGGAGAGGGACTCTGCTTATATTAAAGAAGAGATTGTAAAAGATACGATGAAGAGAGTGGGGAGACTGGATACACTTCCTCCCTTTGATCCTCCTTCTTACTCATCTTTCAATAACTATAGAATCAGATGCAGAGTCCACGTGGACATAAAGACAAAGAGACAAGGCTTCTTGAAAGCAAACTCAAACCAACTTGTCGATATCTCCCACTGTCCTGCATTGGAGGAAAAACTGGATAGGCTGTTATCAGAGCGCGGTGGCGATATCTTTAGAAGAGCCAGAGAACTTATGTTTGAAAACAGAGTCAATAGAGATACAGGCTTTGTTGAGGTTCCACTCTTCTCTGGAGATAACGCAGTCTCTATGAGTGATAAGAGCGTCGATATAACAGTAGGAGGCATTAAATACTTGGCATCTGCTTCTGTCTTCTTCCAGTCTAATCCAAAACTATTGGAATCTATGCTGGGCTTTGTAAAGGAGAATGTAGAGGGAGAGAGCATAATGGACCTCTATAGCGGCGTCGGTACATTCTCTGCACTCTTTAATGGAGAGGATAAGACAGTATTTGCTGTTGAGAGGGAAAGAAAGTGCCTTGAGCTCTCCAAGAAGAATGCACCCTCAGCCATCTCTTTCACTGATGACTGTGCCCGTTGGGGAAAGAATAAAGGAAAGCATGTAGATACTGTCATCGTGGACCCACCAAGAACAGGACTTGATAGAGATGTGATATCTCTTCTAGAAGAATGGAAGCCAGAGAGAATAATCTATATATCATGTAACCCTGTTACGGCATCTAGAGATCTTGCTCTTTTCTCTTCCTACTATCCAATAAAGGCAAAAGTCTTTGACTGTTACCCGGGATCAAGCCACGTCGAGACGGTAGTATTGATGTCAAGAGTGAACACACTTGATAAATAAA
>CAMEQB010000024.1 GCA_945932505.1 uncultured Spirochaetales bacterium | reverse complement strand
CATCTTCAGGAAGAGCGAACCGGTAGTCTTTGACGAACCGGTTTTTTTTCAGATATTCATGGACTCCTCTCTGGAGTATTCCGTCTCCGTAGCCATGAATAATAGAGAAAGATGTCATATTTCTTAGTAGTGCAGCCTCTATCTGAGAATCCAAAAGCTCTTCCGTTTCTTTGAGAGTCTTTCCTCTTACATCCATCTCATACTCTGCCTTCTTATCGGTAGAAGTATAAGCGACTGTAACAGTTTTTTCCGGCTTGGCATGTTTCAGCATATTTGCCTTCACTTCCATCCTCAGACCATTTTCTAGAGAGACGTAGAAACGACCTTTACCTCGATCTTCAAGAATCTTACCTCTTGTTTTCCCTGTGCCGCACAATACTTCGTCACCTTTCTTGAATGCTTCAGTATTCTCTTTGTCTTCTTCGTCCTCTTCGTTTTCGATTACTTTTGATCTCAGCTTCTGCTCTTCTTTCTCTACGCCTTCAATAAAGGATTTGACGCTCTTTGTCTTTTCTTTGGTGAGAGTACCGGTCTTTATAGCTTTAACAAGATTCTCCAACTCTCGTCTAGACGATGAGAGATAGTCATTAAGTTCTCTCAGTCCTTCCTTCTCTGCTTCCTTTATCTTCTCTTTTAACTTCTTCTCTTCTTCTTCCAGAGCCTTGGCCTTATTCTCAGCCTCTCTCTTTGCGTTTTCCGCCAGGGATATCTTTCTATCCAAGGTCCTAGATTTAGATAGAAGACTAGTTATGATCTTTGCACTTGTTTCACTGCCTTCAGAGAGGCTTTCTGTAGCTTCAGTTATAATTTCTTTGGGCATGCCGCTACGCTTGGCAGTAGATATGGCATGGCTATCTCCAGGGATACCTGAAAGCACTCTATATGTAGGAAGACTTGTCTTCTCATCAAACTCCATACTTGCATTGGTCATATTAGATGACGTATAAGCAAAGTTCTTTACTCCTGAGTAATGGGAAGTACAGACAGTGAGGTAAGCGTTTTTTGAGAAATAACGGAGAATGGCTATAGAGAGAACGCTTCCCTCCTCCGGGTCTGTTCCACTTCCCAGCTCATCAAGGATTATCAAACTACAAGGAGAGCACTTACGTGTCATATACGCGATATTCGACATATGGGATGAGAAAGTGGATGCTTCTTTCTCTATGCTCTGTCCATCTCCTATATCTGTCCAGATGTTATCAAAGAGAGGAAGAGTGGAGAGCTCGTCTGCTAGGACGAAGGAACAGATCTGGTTAAGAATGACAGCGAGAGCCAGAGTCTTCATCGTCACGGTCTTTCCACCAGCATTGGCGCCACTTAATACCAAGACTTTTGTACCTTCTTCCAGTGTGATTGTAACAGGCACAGCCTTAGTTCCCAGTAATGGATGGCGAGCACTTAGGAGGTTTATTCTCTCTCCTCTCTGAGGATGTCTTGCCTTATTCTTCAAAGCCCATAAGGCAAATACATAGTGGAAATCGAAATCAATGACTTCAGAGAGAGCCTTCTTAAGAAAGGGAAGAATACTTCTTACTTTCTCAGAGAGCTCATGTAGGATCTTCAGCTTTTCAGCCCTGATCTCTTCTTCTGCCAAAACTACTCTGTTATTAAGGTCAACAAGTTCAAAAGGCTCTACAAAGGTAGTGCCACCACTACCGCTTTGCCCTGAGATATAATACTCGTCATTTCTCTTTTCACTGCTTTTGATTGGTATTACTACTCTCTCGTTTCTATAGAGAGGATTGTCATTTTGAACAATACTTCTATTGTTCTGTATAAACTTTGAGGAGTATTGATACCTTTCATTCTTGGCTTCTTCTCTCTTTTTCAACAAAGGCCTTAGTCTTGGATGGTCTTCATTTACGTCTCCTTCAGGAGAGAGGGATGAGAGTATATCTTTAGATAACTCTACATCTTCTTTCAGTATCTCCTCCTCTCTTCCGTCGAAAGACAATAGAGCATGCCACGCATGTAGGAATTCACCGCACTTATATATGTCTGAGCCGGATATATCTCTATTTGTCTTTTTAACATAAGAGAACAAGTGAGAGATAGATGGGAAGTGTTCTAGTGCCGTTTCCCCTTGCAGTCTGTTTATCAGTGTGTCGATACGTATATATCTTTTCTCAAGAATATCGCTGTCATCTGTAAAGAGAGAAGGAGTGATCGCATCCCTTCCCTCCTCTGAAAGTGCACTTTTCTTTATTCCATTTAGAACTTTATCAAATTCCAAGTCCAATACAGTTCTATTTTCCATAGTTATTCTTTTTCCTTTGCCATAGAGGTTTTCTCTCTTCCAAGGACTCAAGGATTCTCAAGTAGCTTTCATATCTGTCATAGTGGATCCTACCGTCTTCAACCATATCTGGAACGACACAGCCGTCTTCTCCTCTATGAAGGCAATCTGGATATTGGCAACCTGGGTCTATTAGTTCCGGAAATGAATTTCTGACGCTGATCATCTCTTCCATAGGAACCTGTATTTCCCTTACGCCGGGAGTATCTATAAGAGAAAAATCGTCACCCTTCAAGTAAAGAGAATGGTTGGTGGTATGGCGGCCACGATTATATTTTTCAGATACAGCTCCAGTCCGTTGCTCAGTTCCCAGTAGAGTATTGATCAATGTAGACTTTCCCACTCCAGACTGACCTACGAAGGCTGTTACTTTATTCTTCAGATACTTTTCTTTTAATTCCTCTATTCCTTTTCCTGTGTAAGAAGAGACTTCAATAGTTTCATATCCAAGTTCTTTATATAAATCCCATCTTTCCGCTTCAAACTCATCAAGGCCAAAATCGGCCTTATTCATAATAAGAAGGATGTCGCATCCCCAGTTGGATGCTATTGCCCTGTCTACAAAACGAGGTCTGAAAGGAGGTGAGACACTGGAGAGGACTATGGCTGTCTGATCTTGATTGGCCGCGATAGTCTGGTTTAAGGATGCCTTTACATTCCACCTTGTAAAACCACTTCTTCGCTCTTCTATACTCGTTATAAGAGCTTCATTTTCGCTATAGCTATCACCGATGGCTATATCGCCTACAGCCACAGGATTGTATTCATTACTACCCTTCAGGACTTTTCCTTTTAGGCGACAAGTATAACTTTTCCCGTCGTCTAGGGAAATGGAAGAGTAAACATTATTCACTGATTTAAGGATCAAAAACCTCATATATTAATACTATCACATTGGTCGTCACTTCTCCAATCTATTCCTTCCTTACTGAGGATGGGAAAGAATCTATCCGGGAGAGGGGCACGAAAGACCATTCTTTCTTTAGTCTTTGGATGATTAAAGACCAAACGATATGCATGGAGCATCAGAGTAGCATCAGGATATCTGTCGTCTTTACGAGAGTATATAGGGTCGCCGAGAATGGGATGAGAGATGGAGGATAGATGTACTCTGATCTGGTGAGTACGACCTGTATATATTCGAAGAGAAAGAAGAGCATAATTCTCTCCCTGAGATATAACTCTCCACTTTGTAAGGGCATCCTTACCTTCTGTTTTATTATTAGTTACAGTATACTTCTTTCGATTATTTCTATCTCTTACAATTCTTTTGTCTATTAGACCTTCATTCTGTGTAAATAGACCTTTGGAAAGAGCTATATAGTATTTCTCGTTGCTATGCTCTGAAAACTGAAGTGAGAGATCAGCGTGAGCATCCTTTGTCTTTGCTATCACCATTACGCCGGATGTATCTTTATCCAGGCGATGAACAATACCAGGTCTGAGATTATCTCCACCTGTATCGAAGTCTTCACCATAGAGACCAAGGAGAGCATTTGCCAGTGTTCCAGAGTAGACTCCGGAACCAGGATGTACTGTCATTCCCTGCTCTTTGTTTATGACAAGTATTTCATCGTCTTCATAAAGAATATTCAGTGGAATCTCTTCTTTCTCCAAGCCATCCATAATCTCTTCTTTATAAGAGATGAATACTTTCTCTCCTATCCTCAGTTTTCTTGACTTCTTGCACTCTTTACCGTCTACCGAGATGAATACAGTAGGATTAGAAAAGACAGATCGAGGAATGTTTAGGGCATTTACTCCAACTAAATCCACTCTGCCCTCTTCTTCTGCAATAAAAGAATATTCTCTATCGTTAATCATACTCTATTCCATTTTACCCAGAATCCAATCTACAGCAGAGACTACCAACGAAAGTCCTGCAGCAGAGGACAAAGTCACCAAAGCAGACTGAGTATTGTTTTCAAAGTTTATTATCCCCTGATTAGACATCAAGTTTAATGTCAATGATGCTATTGGTACAGTAAAAACCAACGAACCAAAGAATATTGTCTCTGCTCGTCTCAGTTCTATTGTCCAAAGAGGGAACTCCTCTTCCTCATAACTCTCGTATTTATAGTTAAAGGAAGAGTGAGTAATAGTCTCAGCAGAAAGCGAGAATATAATTGAAATAAGAAGCAATACTGCAATTATTCTCTTCAACTTCGTCCTCCGAAGATTGCTGTTCCAATCCTGACTTCAGTGCTGCCACACTCTATTGCAGTCTCCCAGTCGCCGCTCATCCCCATAGATAACACAGAGAGAGGATGAGTCTTACTGATTTCATCGAAGATATCTTTAGTATAGAGAAAAGCCTTTCTATTCTTTTCTTCGTCTCCCCCCAGAGGTCCCACGGTCATCAAACCAACCAAGTTTATGTTTTTCAGAGCGAAGGCATACCTGGCGGCAGATAGGACCTCTTCCCTTGTCTTGAACCCAGATTTCTGCTCTTCATTGGAAGAGTTTACTTCCAGGAGAATCTCCATCTTCTTATTAATCTTTCCAGCCTCTGTATTAATTTTGTCTAAGAGTGCAATAGAGTCTACAGATTCAATTCTATCTGCATACATTACAGCTTTTTTTACTTTATTAGACTGAAGCTGACCGATGAGATAGATCTTCATATCTTCTTTTTTGTTCTCAGAAAACTTTGCAACAAGTTCCTGAACCCTGTTTTCGCCAAAGACTCTGGCTCCATCGTCATAAGCTTCTTCAATTAACTCTATAGGCTTTGTCTTAGATACAGCCACCAACACTGTATCTTGAGACTTATCCTTAACCAATTTTTCTATTTCTTTGAATTTAACCATTCTTCCTGCCCTTTGCATTTTCATTTATGGTTTTGACTTTTTCTTTGTATTCAGCCTTAGTCTCTTTGATCTTCTTTTTCATCTCAAGACTAGCTTCCCTTCTCTCTATGGCCCAAGTATGAATATTCTGAAGCTGCTGTTTTACATCATCATACTTACTTGTTGCACTAGGGAATGCAGAGATAATCCTTGTATAACTGTTCCTAGTCTTTTCTCTGAGTTCTTCAACTTCCTCTGATAGCTTAAGTCTGAACTCTTCACTCAATTCGCTCTTACCAAGACTCTTGAGTTCTTGTACTTTCGCTTCAACACTCTTAGCTTTCTCTCTGACTTCAAGAAGTGCCTTCTTGAATGCACTCATCTTCATTACAGATAAGGTAAGATCTACTGCAAAAAGGATTCTCAAGGCATCTGCCAGTCTTTCAGCAAGTATGACAGGAATAGCATTAAATAGTTTCTGAATCCATGGATAAGCGCCATAGACAAGGATCATACTCATAAGACCAAAAAGAGATGAGTTTAAGAGACACACTCTTCCATTAATATTGAACTTATATCTTGAGTAATCCCAAAGCTTAATAGAGAATAACTTTTCAAGGCCCCAGGATCCTATGTATTCAACGATACTCGTCAAAATTATGGCGGCAATAAATACCAGTATTGGATACTGAGCTATAGGAACTAGGAAGATATCGACAATCAAGCCCCCAAATCCATATATAGGAAGCCAAGGTCCATATAAAAAACCTCTGTTCACCAATCTTCGCTGTCCAATTGAACAGTAAGCTACTTCACATAAATAACCTATGAATGAGTATAAAACAAAAGTCAAAGTATAGTGAGTAAAGGTATCCATAACAATCTCCGTGTATAGACTACACCAAGGGTGGACATGTGTCGAGAGTGCAAAAAAAAATGACCGTTTCCGGTCGAATGGAGGATACAAGGATTGAACTTGTGACATCCTGCTTGTAAGGCAGGCGCTCTCCCGCTGAGCTAATCCTCCATTAAAAAACCCAGTTTTGCTGGGTGTATGCGGTCGAGAGAACTCGAATCTCCAAGCCCGTTAAAGCACTAGCACCTCAAGCTAGCGTGTCTACCAATTCCACCACGGCCGCAAGAACATGGATATATTAGAGATTTGGAGTAAATGAGTCAACCGGTTTTTTAACTTTTTTTGAATATTTTTCTTAACTCAATATATTCAAAAGAATTATAACAATAAATAATTATTGGTGTTCCTACTCTTATATATAAGGGCCGGGAATCCCCGGCCTATAATCACTTCTTTTCAAAATATCGATAATCCATATCTGGAAAGATGGCGTTACGCTTTTCAGCTTTAATAAGCCATTCAGTGTTTACAGTATTTCTACACATAGATGAGTGGACTACGTTAAATGAGCCAAGATGATTTGTAATTCTCTTCGCAGCATAACTGGATGATGTATTATCGTGGATGATACATGGCCAGTCAGAAGCCATTGCCAACAATAGTTCTCGGGAAGCCTGGTTCAAGAAACGACCTTTTAATGAGCCTTGATCAGGGAAACGCTCTGTCAACTCCTCCATTCTCTCGATTGCTTTGATAGTATGCCTATAAATCCAAGCATTAGATGAATCAAGCCAAGTGTCTGCACCGCCTCTTGGGCCCCAGCTTGTTTCATTTATTCTGATTTCATCATAATCTTCATCTTCCTCGATGACAGAAGATGCTGTGACCATCTCATAGTTGTTCTTATCGTCACTAAGAGCCCTGATGACTTTATCAAGCCAAGCAAGTCCTTCATACCACCTGTGGCCGAAGAGCTCAGCATCGAAGAATAGATTAAAGACATGGTTCTGGATTCCATATGCGTCCAGCAGCTTTCCCTTCTTTCTGATGTTATATAAGAAGTTATCTACATGAAGGGATACTTTCTCCTGAGCCTTCTTCGGTGAGTAGTAAACTTTCTCTTCAGTATTACCAGTAATGGAGTAATACTTATAACCAGTAAAGACTCTAAGAGAAGGTTCATGCATATATGGCCTTACATACTCCATAGGTAAGTAGTAACCGATGTCACGATAGAATTCTCTGTAATCAGGGTCACAAGGATATCCTGTCTTATCTGACCAAACAAGGTTTGTAAGATTCCAGTCTCTTACGACAGCCTTCAAACCATTTGGCATCAAGATAGGTCTATATCCACCGTACTGTGATTTATCTGGAGAGCTTATTACAGACTGAGAAGGTAGCTGTACCCACTCCACACCGTTATCTACCAAGAGATTTTCCAAACCTGGATAATAACCGCACTCTGGAAGCCAGAATCCCTTAGGAGTCTGTCCGAATACTCTTTTGTGTGTGCTGATACCTACAGCAATCTGAGCATTGACTGCCCCTGGATAATCTTTATAAAGAGGAAGAAAGGCATGAGTAGCTGCTGAAGCTACAAGCTCAATCTTTCCAAGTTCAGATAGTCTCCTGAACTCCTTAAGGATATTTCTATCAAGATTAAGATAGAGCTCAAGGTTAAGCTTTGTCTCCTTGAGATAGATCTTAGCCATCTCATGGCACTCTTTTTCCTCAGTCTTTGTTCTCTGGACTTCTTTCTCCCCAAGCTCTATATGTCTTTCCAAATACTTGATGAATCTCTCCTGTAAAGGCTCATCTTCAAGCATAGAAACAAGAGTAGGTGAAAAACAAATTGAGAAACGATAATCAACATTATCTTCATCAAGCTTTTTAAGCATTCTCAAGAGAGGAATGTAAGATTCATTCAAAGCTTCATAAAGCCAATCCTCTTCCAGGAACTTCTCATATTCCAAATGCCTGACATAGGGCTGATGTGCATGAAGCATCAAGTTAATCTTGTTCATGCTTCACCTCCTTCTGTATATTCGGCAATAATCTCTTTTACAATAGAGTTATTAATAATTTCACCTGTCTTTGTAGTAATAAGTGAAAGATATACCTTAAAGAGAGAATCGTTCTCTCTCATCTTATCTTTATGATCAATCCAGTAAGACGAACTCATTTCCAAAGGCTTAGACTGAGCCAATGTGTCTCTACTTCCATCAGGATAATCTACACAGAGTGAAACAATAATAGATTTACTTTCATAGCTGAATCCGATATTCCATTCATCATCTTCATCACTAATAGGGATATCGTAACACTCCTTATCTCCATCTTTTCTAGTAAGGGTCACAAGAAGTAAAGGAACACCTTTTTTCTCATCGATCTTTTCCTGATCCAATGTAGATATGGACCAGAAGGCATATCCCCAGTCAGAATTCTTACTTAATAAGTGAATAGAAGTCTCTTCATAGTGGTCAGGCAAATCCTCAACACCAGGTAGCTGAGTAATATTCTCGGAGTTGTCAGTATAATCAGTAAAAGAAGAAACATACTTTATATTAAGATCGGACTTCTTGTCTTCATCTAGTCCATATGCTGTATACTCTTCTTCGTACTTCTCACTTAGTTCCTGAATAAGCTCTTCACGACTAAGTTCTTCAAAACCTTCAATCTTTTCCTGTTCAGAAAGATTTCTTAATTCATCTGTAGACAACTGCTCAAGATTAACTAGTATCATCTGCAATTTCTCCAACCTTAAATTTACCTAAATATGGCCCTTTTAGTCAACGAACTACAAATGGAACGATTTTTCTTTCAATTAAACCGATTTATGATAGAATTGAAGATGGAGTAACTAAAAGCATGAGTAAAACATCTCTTATTTTACATGGACATTTCTACCAACCACCAAGGGAAAACCCTAAGACCGGAATCATCCCCAAGCAGCCGACTGCTAGCCCATGGATGGATTGGAACGAGAAAATATTTGACAGCTGTTATGCAGCAAATCTTTCATCTAGATATTTAGATTATGCAGGAAGAATTATAAGTCTCACAAATAATTACGCTTATCTTTCTTTTAACTTCGGCCCTACTCTCCTCTCTTGGCTGGACAACAACCACCCGGAAGTTGTAGACGGACTAAGGGAAGCAGATAAAGATAGTATAAAGAGACTGGGACACGGTAATGCCATTCCTCAAGGCTTTAATCATACTATTCTTCCATTGGATAAAGAAGAAAATGCAAGGCTTCAGATAACTTGGGGTATTGAAGATTTCCAATTCCATTTCCAGAGGGATCCTGAAGGAATGTGGCTTCCTGAATGTGCTGTAAATGATACTGTCGTTGATTTACTTAGCGAAGCTGGAATCAAGTTTATTATCCTTTCTCCTTGGCAGTGTAATAGTATTGAAGGTGATGATGGATTAATGCATGAGCTTGGTTCTAATCCAGCTCCATACAAAGAGCCTTATATTTTGACAGGAAAGAGAGGAAAAGAGATTACTGCCTTCTTCTATGAACCAGGACTGGCTTCAGGAATCTCATTTGGCCATTTCCTTAGAAATGCAGATACCCTCTACTCTTCTCTTCTAGATATTAAGAATCGAGATCATTCTCCGCTTATACATACAGCTACAGACGGAGAAATCTATGGCCACCATGAACCATATGGCGATATGGCTCTGGCAGCCCTTATACGAAAAGTAAACGAGAGAGATGATTTCATCTTCGATAACTATGGATCCTATATGGCTAAGCATCCAGCTACTAAGCATGCTGAACTGAAGAAAGGTGAAGAAGGAAGAGGAACCAGCTGGTCTTGTTCTCATGGTGTCTCCCGTTGGTATAAAGACTGTGGATGCCATACAGGAGGAGAAGAAGGCTGGAACCAGAAGTGGCGCACAGGCCTAAGAAATGCCCTGAATAATCTTGGAGACAAGATCGACAATATATTCGCAAGAGAAATAGATTCCATCTTTAAAGGTAAACTATCCAGTTCTGAACTATTAACCGAAGCAGGAAATGTTTTCTGTGGGAAAATAGAAATGAAGAAGTTTATCGCTAATCTCTCTGATAAATATGATATCTCAAAGAGTGACTCAGAGAAGCTGGCTCATCTTTTGACAGGTATGAAGTACAAGCACTTCTCATTTACATCCTGCGGTTGGTTCTTCTCCGATATCAGCGGTATAGAACCAAGACAAGATATCAAGTATGCCATCCATGCTATAACTCTTTTCCAGCAGTTTACACAGGAAGAGCTGATGATTCCATTCTTAAATGATCTGAAAAAGGCTAAATCAAATATTAGAGAGCAAGGCGATGGTATGCTTATTGCCCAGGAAGAGATTAAAGACTTGGACGGGGACGTGGAAGCTGCAGTCTATTTCTATATGAACGTATCAATGGCAACCAGCGATAATTGGAAGCGTAGATATGGCAAGTTCTATCTAAAGGATATCGCTACAGAAGATGGAAAAGAATATAGAATCACAGTCTCCGATACTTCCACCGATGAAGAGTTCTCTTTTAGAATTCTTCCTGCCCTTACTATCGACAAAGGTATTAATCTTTATGTCACAAAGATTAAACAGAGTGGACTAAAGCCTGAGATTTATCATATCACTAATTCCGATATCCCACTCAGAGTCCTTGACGAAGCATATAGATGGATAGATGAAGCAATGGTGACTATCGATGAAAAGACTCTCATCGATCAGATCAACTCTCTCAAGGTCTACGCAATGCTTCTCTCTCATAGCAAAGTTGGAGAAATGGATGCTAGGCTTGTTGAAAATCTCGGTGTATCCATGAGATGGATAAGAAGCCTATTAAAGACTAAGTGTGATATGGAATATGAGAAGAGAATGGACTTGATCAAGGATCTTATGTTCTTTATACAGGCATATGGAAGAGAAAACGAGCAGTTAATGCTTGATGATCTTGTCGTCCAGTCTGTTGACTCCCTCTTACGTATCGTAAAGGAAAAAGGACTGAACGATGCTGTTGCGGTCACTCTATCCAAGGTAATAGGTACTTTAAGAGAAGTTGGAAAAGAGCCAGACTTAAGAAAGCTTCAGAACGAAGTCTACAAATATTACTCAGGAAAGAAAGAAATAAAGTGTTCATTAGAAACAGCGCAAGAAATCTATAGAACTCTGAATTTTAGCTAAAAAAAGATAATATGATGCTAAATGGGACTCTATGGGTCCCATTTATTTTGTTGTTATCACTAGAATTAAGACTTAAAAAACAAGCTCCCAATAATAAAAGGGAACTTGCACCTCAATAACTAAGAAGATTCTCCAGATACTTTATTTAATTATGAACTTATCGAAGAAATAAGGAAGCTGTTTTCTCCACCATGGCCAATCATGGTTTACATCGTATCCCCAATAATCTGAGAAGTGAGGAATACCCATCTTTCCTAGTATTTCATCAAGCTCTCTTGTTCCTCTCAACAAGTCTTCTTCCCAAGCGCCTTGACCGCAACATGT
The DNA here is from genome assembly GCA_945932505.1 of uncultured Spirochaetales bacterium. Lineage (GTDB taxonomy): Bacteria > Spirochaetota > Spirochaetia > Sphaerochaetales > Sphaerochaetaceae > Ornithospirochaeta. The sequence continues at coordinate 5,972 of CAMEQB010000024.1, read as the reverse complement.
GATGATATCGCTATTTTTATAAAGCTCTATCCAAGGATGATCTAATGGCATGTTTCTTAAGAATGCGGCAGGACAGTTATCATAAAGAGTACTATCCATATAGGACCCAAAGAATAAGTTTGAATTAAAGGTTCCTGAGAGGGAAACCATTGCACCGAACTTATCAGGGCGGCGGAAGAAGAAGTTACCTGCATGGTATCCCCCCATTGAACAACCAATTGCTATTGCCCTCTCCTTATTTCCACACTGTCTTTTTGCTGCAGGATAAAGCTCATCTACGATGTAGTGATACCACTTCTCCTGGTTATTGGCTCTGGTAGCTCCATCTAATGTCTTTGATGACCAGGAAATCTCATCCAAAGAGTCTGCCAAAACAAGATATATCTTTCCACTCTCGATATATGGCATTATAGTATCCACCATACCAAAGTTTTCAAAATCGAAATATCTGCCATTTTGAGGAGCAAAAGCAATACAAAGTCTACCGCCTCTCTTTCCAAAAGTCTTGTAAGTCATATCACGACCTAATACTTTTGAAAACGATGTTCTTATCTTTCCTTCCATTATGCTCTCTCCTCTACAAAGTTGATAAATTCTTTGGCAGCATCTTCATCATCGGCATGGGCTGTAAACATATAGTTACCCATTGCATCATACCAAAGAGATGGTAGACGCTCTGCCATAACAATTTTATCGCCATACTTACTCATTACTTCGTCATATGAGTGCTTATATGAGTAGTTATCTCTACGGGAAGCATAAACACAATAGTGATCTTTTCCAAGATCTGGAACAAGGCGCTTATCAGAGGTAACCATATCAGCCCAGATTTGGTAAACGTCTGTAGCATGAGCCCAGTTCATCATATCAGGAGTATATCCACCAGCAGGCCTCATATTGACTTCCAAACCTACAAAATCACCCTTCTTACCAAACCCTTTCTTAGCTTTTTTCAAGCGGAAGAACTCAAGATGAACAAACCTTGACTTGACGTCAAAGGCTTTTACAGTTGCTCTACCAAGAGTCTTTAAATCCTCTGGAACGTCAGCGGCAGTATAATAATCCAAGTCCAGCTTGTTGTTTACAATATCTGCAATTGAAGGTGGCCAATTAGTCATAGATTCAAAGAGTGGTTCACACTCACTGTTTGTAATTACATCATAGGAAACGATATCGCCGTCTATAAATTCTTCCATTACATATTCTAAATCCGGCTTATCGTTGAAGAAGTATTCAAGCTCAGCATCATTTGTGATTTTATATGTATGAGCTGCACCTACTCCACACTCAGGCTTAGCAATAATTGGATATCCACCGATTTCATCGACAAACTTCTTTGCCTTCTTGATATCGCTTACCTTATGGATTCTTGCAACAGGGACACCAGCCTTAATGTAATACTTCTTCATCTCATACTTAGACTTATATTTTTTTATACCCTTGGAGTCTACTCCAGTAGTAATATTAAAATCCGTTCTAAGCTTTGCGTCTTGCTCCAGCCAATATTCATTATTTGATTCAAGCCAATCTATACGGCCATATTTGAATGCAAAAAATGCAACAGCTCTATACATCTCATCATAGCTTTCCATGTTGTTTACACGGTAATACTCAGTGATAGACTCTTTTAGCTGACTAGACAATGCATCATATGGTGTATCTCCAATTGCAAGTACATTAACACCATTTCTCTTTAATCGAGAGCAGAAATTCCAATAAGTATGAGGAAACTGCGGAGAAATAAAAATAAAATTCATAGAGAAATCCCTCCAATGACAAATATATGGGAAAATTACATTTTTTGTGAAGTTGTATTATTAGATAAAGTCGTAAACTGGTAAAATTATTACTTTTTTTTCAAGATAATTTCTAAAAACGTCAAAAGTTAAGACACAGAATCTTAAAAAATTCTTTATATTGACTTATATCACTCCTTATTGAGTATAAATAATAATCGCTTGTAAATCTGTTCCCTTTGATAACAGATAATAAGCAGTCTCAGCCATAATTTTTCCATCCTTGCTTTCTTATCAAAAAGAAGAACCCTTCATGAAAAATCACGAAAGGTTCTCAATAAAGCCCTAGATTTTTTGTCTGACTCTGAATCAACACTATTTTTCAAGCATCTTTCTAGCATGCTCTAGAGATATCTCGCTTTCATCACCACTGAGTATTCTTGCTATCTCCTTTACTCTGTCTTCATTCTCCAACAGCTTTATATGGCTTACTGTCCTTCCATTCTCTTCAGTTTTGTAGACTTTATAGTGTCTGTCAGCCTCACTGGCTATCTGAGAAAGATGAGTAATAGTAATAACTTGCTTTGTTTGTGAAAGATCTTTAAGTTCCTTTGCAACGCATGTTGCCACTTTTCCGCCTATTCCTGCATCAACTTCATCAAAGAGCATGGTATCTACGCTACCGCTTCCCTCCATACTTGTCTTCATGGCAAGCATAAGACGGGAAAGTTCACCACCGCTTGATGTCTCTTGGATTAGACTTGTCTTCTCTCCCTTGTTTGCAGAGATCAAATACTCTATTTTATCTTTTCCATAGGGACCAGGAAGAGAAAGGGGCGTTATAGCGATTCTAAAGACAGCCGCCTCCATACCAAGTCTATGAAGCTTTTCTTCAATACGCTTCGAGAATATCTCAGCTCCTTTTTTTCTTAAAGAAGTGAGCTTCGCCGCCTTAGCTTCAACTTCTTTATTAAGTTTATCTATTTTCTTTTCAAGTGAAGAAATAACATCAGAAGAGTCTGAGATCATCTCAAGTTTCTCTCTAAAGCTCTCCCTCTGTTCTATTGCAGCTTCAACCGATCCTCCGAACCTGCGCTTCATTCTCTGGATGACAGAAATCCTCTGGTTCATCATCTCAATCTCTGTTTCACTAAATGACAGTGAAGATAGATAATCGCGGATACTTTCCAGGATATCTTCCGTCTCTATACTCTGACTCTCTAATCTTTCAGAGTACTCCAACAGCGAAGGATCCTTCTTTTCCGCCTTCCTCATATAACTTAATGCTTCTGATAGAGAAGAAGATGCACTCTTAAGTTCATCCTGTGTACTTGAAAGATTCTCAGCAATAAACTCGCTTGAAGCCTGAAGATTCAGCTTCTCTTTCAGTTCTTCCTCCTCCCCTACCTTTAAGTCTGCGTTATCAAGCTCGGAGAGGCAATACTTCATGTAATCCGCCTCTTCGCTACTTCGTTCCATCATTTCTTTTGTTTCTTTAAGCTTATTCTCTGCGCTGACAAGCTCAGAATATGAAGTGCGATAACTATCAAGCTCAGCAAGTGATGAGGATGCTTCGTCCAATACTTTTCTTAGTACATCGCTCTTCATAAGAGACTGATGTGCATGCTGGCTAGAAACATCAACAAGCAACATTCCAAGTTCTTCACCTTCGGCTCTTGTAAGAGCAGTGCCGTTTACACTATATGTAGATCTGCCATTTGTCCTTATGACTCTTCTTAGTATTAAAGAGTTATCTTCAACATCAATTTCATGATCACTGCACCATGATATTACATCAGGGCTGGTTATAGAGAATGTCCCAGATACTTCTGCCATATCAGATCCATTTCTTACAGCTTCTTTATCTGCCTTCTGTCCCAACAACAGAGATAATGCCCCCAGTATTATAGATTTACCACTTCCTGTTTCACCTGTAATTACAGTAAAACCATCAGAGAAATCAAGATCAAGCTTATCAATAAGCACATAGTTTCTGACATGAAGACTCTCAAGCATTTCTCATATCCCCCGCCCAGTGTAGCTTCTCTCTAATGACTTCTGTAAAGTTACGCTTTGTAGAATGAATAAGCCTAAGTCTCTTTGAACTCATCTCTACAACAATCTTGTCATTTTCCTTCAGTTCATAGAGAACCTGACCATCTACTGTCAAAACAATATCTGTTCTCTGATGCTCCAAGACTTCCAACACAATTTCTTTCTCTCCTGTTACTACAGGACGATTAGATAGTGTGAATGGACATATAGGAGTAATGATCAAAGCTCTCATTTCTGCATCCAATATTGGTCCGCCAGAAGCAAGAGAATAACCAGTACTTCCTGTAGGTGTAGCAACTATCATACCATCGGAACGGAAGTTACCTGCAAAGGTCTTATCTATACTAAGTCCCAAGTTAATTACTTTTGCAATACCGGAAGAACATATAACAGCTTCATTAAGGCCACGAGAGAAGAATACTTCCTTTCCATCTCTATATACTGAAACCTTTAGCATCAATCGCTTTGAGACGTTATCAGCACCAGAGAGATATGCATTTAAGCTCTCTTTCCACTCAGTTTTCTCAATTTCTGTGATATAACCGAATGTTCCGAGGTTAACAGGAAGGACCGTAGTACCATAGGGAGCTGCACAGCGTGCTGCATAGAGTACAGTTCCATCCCCTCCTAGAGCAATAATGAGATCAATATCATTCCCAATATCCATAGTGCCTTCAGTGGTATCAATAAAAACTGAAGTGACACTTATCTTCTTATCACCTAAATACTTTTCAATTTCTTCAGCGACTTCTTTACTCTCTGACTTAATACTTGGTGCGATAATCAGGACTTTCTTTACTCTACTCATAACTTACCTCAGAATCCCCACCACTTTCTGTACTGTAGCTATTTCAGATTGAGACAAAAATGGATATAAAGGAAAACTAACTGCCCGCGATAATGCAGGTACAGCTTTTGGGAATTTATCAAAACGATCTTGGTACTTAGCACCTATTGCCTTACTGAATGTCTTTCTAGCTGTCACTTGATACTTTAAAGCCAAAGCGATTGTATCGTCAGGACGCTCATTTACAATACAAGAAAAGCCATAGCCATTAATCTCGAAATCAACACTTCCAATTCCAAATACTTTGACTCTATTTCTCTTTAATACTTCGTCTTGATAGGTTCTCCAAATATTTGATCTACGTTGAACTATTGTTGGTAGTTTCTCAAGCTGTACAATCCCTAATGCAGCATTCATATCTGCCATTTCAATATATGGTGAATAATCGGAAGTCTCTTTTTTTAGTAAAGGAATATAATCCTCTCTATCTGAAAGAAGAACTGCACCGCCAGCTGTAGAGACTATAGAATCCTCCTCTGTAGCTGCTATTACGATATCGCCAACTGCTCCAGGATAAACATCACCATACTTACTGCCTACACTTTGAGTTATATCCTCAATTATAGGTAAACCAAGCTCTTTAAAAGAATTGATAGAAGAAGGAAGAAGACCTAATGGGTAGAATAGAAGTAAAGCCTTTACTCCTTTTTCCATACCATCTTTAATGGCATCTACATCAGGCATCATCTCTGAGTCTACGTCAACTAGATAAGGCTTAACACCAAAACGCCTGAAAGCTTCAGAATATATCTCTGGAGATAGAACGCTGATGGCACAATAATCTCCTTCAGATAACCCTAGAATCTTAAGTGAAATAGCCACTGCATCAATAAAGGAACGTAATGCGACACCATCCTTTTTCTTACAATAGGATGCAAATGACTTAACAAAGAGTTTCTTTTTTTCTCCTGGACCAATTTTTTCATCTACCATAGTCTGAAGCACAGCATCCATATCTTTACGAAAGAGTGCAGGCTTCTGAAACTTAACTGCTGCCATAACTGAATTTTAGCATAAAGATAGATGTTTTGTATGGGCAAAAAGAGGACAATTTGGAGAAATAGAAGCAAAAAAAAAATCAGGCATCTACCTACTCTCCCGCGGACGAACCGCAGTACCATCGGCGCGAGAGCGTTTTACTTCCGTGTTCGGGATGGGAACGGGTATTTCCACTCTACTATGGACACCTGAACATTCATTAGAGGGCCCATTAAGAGCCATCCAAGAATATGTCTCAATTGAGACTATATATAATCTTCAGCTTTTGCTGAATAAATGCATAAAAAAAGCTGGCAGCGACCTACTCTCCCGCGGACGAGCCGCAGTACCATCGG
>CAMEQB010000023.1 GCA_945932505.1 uncultured Spirochaetales bacterium | reverse complement strand
ATTACATCCATCATTGAAGCTGGACGAAGTCTTATTGAGTTTACTTTGAGAGATTTATTCAGCTTCTCCAACCTCGCCACAAGAGAAGCGTTGATCTGTGATAGTCTCTCGATATCACCATCCTCAGGGTAATTTTTCTTTACTTTATCTAGGAGGATACGTGTAGCCAACAAGTCATTCTTTGTTCCATGAACAAACATGGATACTCCTCTAGCTGTGGAACTGACCTCTCTTCTTATTTTTACTTCCGCCACCTCCTCTCCAAATGTAATTGAGAAATACCTGATAAGAGAGGCCATAGACAGGATACCAGATAGCAAAGCTCCTATCATGACTACATAGTTGAAGCCTGATGAGAATCCTCTATGTAGATACCATAGACCAAGCATCCACATATAATCGTTTCTATAGAAGAGATAAACTTGGGCAGGATCCTGAGGAAAGAAAAGACCATAGATCATTACGAGAGAAAGAATGATCATGAATTTCATAATAAACCTAAGTCTGAAGAAAGAGAGCTTGGTACCCCATAGTTCAATGATCATTATGAGAATAGATATAGCTAAATAAAGAATAATCCATATTTTTGTAACAGTGACTACAATCCCCATTGCAGTGGGATTTGAAGAGAATGTCTCAAAGAACTGGGGGATATAAATAAGTATACCCATCAATGGGAGGATAAATAACAACAATCCTTTTTTTATTAAATTACTCTTATTCAGCTTTCCAGCCATATTCAAAGATGAGAGCAAAAGAAAATAAGGAGAAAGATATCTTCCTATAGCCATCATGAATCCAAGTCTATTCATTGTGAAGACTTGATACATAAGCTTTTGTCTAACCCGATTGTTTCCATAGAGGACAAAGGTTGTAAAGTCTGTTATTCCTCCCTTTTTTGCAATATAAACTGAAATCGTATAAAGAAAGAAAGCTATTGAACCCACAGCAAGAAAAAGAAGAACGCTTCTCAAATCACGTCTCAACAATAAAAGAGCCAAAGACATAAATAGAGTGATCAATAACAATACAGGGAGCATAAGAAAATTATAAATCAGCTAAATTAAGGAGACAAGAAAATATAAATCGATATTCCTTTACGCAATAAACTAAAAAAGCCCGGGATTTCTCCCGAGCCGTATTTCCAGAAGTTGGAATTACTTGTGTGCAGCTTCAAGCATGATGTCAAAGAGGACATAGTTCTCCACTGGAGTAGCAGGATTAACAGCGTCTCCAAAAGCAAGCTTCTGAACTTCATAGAGAGCCTTGATGGATCCATCATTGATTCCATTGATTGTGTCTGCTTCTGTATACCACTTTGCGCCATGAACTTGCTGATACTGGATTTCAACGTCACCTGCAACTTGCTTAGCAACCCATTCAGCAACCTGTCTCATGTTCTCTTCCTTTGCTCTGAAGTCTTCACCCTTATAGAGTGCTCTTGTGAACTTGACGAGAGTATCGTGGTTAGCTTCAGCCCACTTTGGCATGACGATCCAAGAAGCGATGTTGACTGTCTCGTCAGAGAATGTTTCGTTTTTAGCGATTACGACAGCATCGGAACCGATCTGAGAGCACATTGTTTCTGTTGATGGTGACCATGTAGCACATGCATCGAGAGAACCAGATGTCATAGCGGATGTGAGAGAAGAAGCATCCATTTCGTAAGCTGTGATGTCATTCATTGTGAGACCAGCTCTCTTAAGACCGAGCATGAGGATGTTCTCTGAAGATGTTCCAGAAGAATAACCGACTTTCTTTCCTCTGAGGTCAGCGAGAGATTCTACACCATGAGACTTGAGACCGACGATAGCGTCACCGTTTCCAAGGTGAGAGAATGCGAAGATGGAAGCACGACCATTGATACAAAGCTTATGAGCGCCATGTCCGATGTATCCGATATCGATGGAGCCGGATTCCATAGCAGCGATGATAGTTGGACCGTCTGCGAATTCAACAAGGTTAACCTTGAGGCCTTCTTCTTCGAAAGCTCCTGTCTCGATTGCAGCCATTACGGAGCAGAGGGATGCATAGTTTGGCATATATGCAACGTTGAGAGTCTTGAGAGAAGAAGCTGTTGTCTTTTCTTCTGATCCCTGAGCGAAAATGCCTGTCAGAGCGATGACTGCTACCAAAAGTATAGCGATTGCCTTTTTCATTTTATATCTCCTTTTTTTGTTTTAAAAAATGTGGTTCCGATTATTTTCTTACCTCAAGGTATTCATGATATACCTGAGACCAAATCTGGTTCTTAAGCTCCAAGAATCTTGGGCTCATCTTTGTCTCCTGATCACGTGGATAAGGAATATCTACATCGATGATATCCTTGATTCTTCCAGGTCTAGCGGACATTATAACTACTCTCTGACCAAGGATGAGGGCTTCGTCGACATCGTGGGTGATGAAGAAGCAAGTCTTTCTTTCCTTTTCCCATGTCTCCAACAACTCCTGCTGAAGCTGAGTTCTTGTCTGAGCATCCAAAGCTCCGAATGGCTCATCCATCAATAAGACTTCAGGATTTGCAGCATAAGCACGAGCGATTGCGACTCTCTGCTTCATACCGCCACTGAGTTCCTTTGGATAGTGGTCGCAGAACTTCTCAAGATCAACCATCTTGATGTACTTCATTGCGATATCTTCTGCTTCCTGACCCTTTATTCCCTTCATCTGAAGTGGGAAGAGGACATTCTTCTTTACTGTGAGCCAAGGAAAGAGTGCATACTGCTGGAATACGACACCTCTATCTGGACCTGTTCCATGGACTTCCTTTCCATTACAGAGAATCCTTCCGCTTGTAGGCTCCAAAAGACCAGCCATAATATTGAGGATTGTAGACTTTCCGCAACCAGATGGACCGACTACAGTAATAAACTCGTTGTCCATAATATCCAGGTTTACACCGTTGAGAGCTACTACCTCACCAGTTCTTCCCTGATATGTCTTCTTAACGTTCTCAATGTGAACTTTTATATTTCTCTCTTCTCCTGCCATCCTGTCAACTTCCTTTCAAGTAATTGTATAAGCTTCTCAACTGTGATTCCGATGATACCGATGATGATGATATATAGAAGCATCGGAGCTGTTTCGAAGTTGTTGTTAAGAGATCTGATTCTCATTCCCAATCCAGCGAATGCACCTGTAGATTCTGCGGCGATAAGTGTCGTGAGGGCACAAGAAGCACCGAGACGTACAGCTGTAAGAATGAATGGAAGAGATGCTGGAGCAAGAACGCGAAGGAAGATATCCTTATCTTTAGCTCCAAGGACTCTTGCTGCCTTAATAAGTGTCTCGTCAATGTTTACGATTCCCTGATACATTGTGATACACATAATGAGACAGGTTGCGATTGTAATGACGATAATCTGTGGTTTTCTTCCTACTCCTGCTGCGATGACAATGAGCGGAACATAAGCAAGAGGTGGTATGTTTCTGATGAACTGAATCCATGGCTGGATAATTCTTCTTACAGGATTATACCAAGCCATAAGAATAGCCAATGGAAGTGCAATGACAAAACCAAGGGCATATCCAGCACTTACAGAGATAAGAGAAGAAGAAATATCCTTCCAAAGAACGCCTCTCTGAATCATGACACCAATCTGATTAAAGACGACGAAGATATTGGGGAACGAACGTGCAGTAGCCGGCAACACTGATAAAAGTGTCCAAAGTGCTAGAGCACAAAGTAAAGAAATACCGAGCCAAATCCAATTTGTAAGTTTCTCGTTGGTTTTGCCTCCCTTTAGCTTTGCAGCCATTTATTGCCTCCTTATTGTTAATCTGAGTCTAAATCACCTTTTCCAAAAAGATAGGTTGAAATTTATTACGCCCATCAAAAGGTGAAAACTAATTGAAATAGACGGGACTAAGGAATGCCACGCTTCCGTTCTTCTGGAATATTTCCATATGGTAGAAAGCATTACCCTTAATATCGTCTTCGACTTCCCCTTCTATTCTGTATAAACTTTCGCCAATAGCCTGGTGAACTTTAAAGGAAGGAGAGTTTGTAATTCCAACGGGGTAACAGAACGAGTTGTTTAGTAGATCTCTTATTTTCAATCTCACTTCCCTATCATTAACTTTGATAGACAGAAGAGTATCAAGAGAACCGTCGATCTCCATTACGACCATGGATGTAGAAGGTGTGGTAGGATTAATATTCTTTGCGGTCTGTACTCTACCTTCCAAATGGTCATCACTAATAATACTTGCCCTGTTATCGATGACATTGCAGTCCTCTGGTACTTCTACTCCTTCTTGTGGAGCCAATACACTCTTACCTCTGAAACACTTTTCAAGAGAAGAAAACTTCCCGTTTTCAAGCTTTACATCAAAGTCCCAGGTAAGGAGATCTTTCTTTCCACCCCAGCCGAATTCAAGTCTTACTTTGTATTTTCCTTTTTCGTTGACTACTCTGAAACTCTCACCATTTATTACAGCTATAGGCTCCAGATTTCTGTAGATTACAGCTTTGTCCAACAAATATGACAGATCCATTTTATAGTGGACGGTATGATGGCTTATAGAAGATGAGACTTTATCACCCATAATAAAACCATCCACATCAAAGTATGCCTTGATCTTGTCTCCACTGAGGGCATAGGTATGACGTTTTTTGATAGCGTCGATGATGCTGGCCCTATCGTTATTATCAGCTAGGACACATAAACACCCGTCACCATAGGAACCAGGATAACCAGCATGGTGGTCCGTTGAACCTACAAAACCAAATTGTTTTCCTTTTTCCAGTCCCCTATATACAGTGTTCCTACTGTCTCTGCCTCCCATATTGTGGTAATAAGGGAAAGGATGAGAATCGCTCATGGAGCATCCATGCTTACTTATCACCTCGACCACAGGAAAGAGGGAGTCATCATATTCATCCCAGTTTATTCCCCTGTATTCAGGAGCATAGGCAATGTGATGGGGAATGATCACTGTATCTTTATACCCTTTCGTCTCTTCATAGAATTCTCTTGGAGTCTTTGCATCTGTCAGCAACGGAATTGAAGTATCCCCAGAAACAATATGATGGTCTCCAAAGTGATGAGAATGCATCTCATAACCTATAAACGTAGTGAACTCGCCCTCTTTATTGTACTTCTCAAAGATAGCCTTGTTTCCTTCATAGTTACCTTTCAGCTTGGCAAAACCTTTCTTGTGGAATGCAACCAGGAACTCTGTATCCGGGGTTACAGGTGGGATATCTGGCCAGAAAGCGTGTCCTGTCACCGCAACAAAGTCCAAGTGGCTCCTAGCGTTCACAAGTGCATTCTCCAAGCTTCCATAGCCATATGAAATACCACAGTGATCATGAATATCTCCAAATAGATATTTCATTTATCCTCCTTTTCAAAGACTACTTCTCCTCCTACAATAGTCTTCATCACTTCATTTTCTTTCGAAAGAACTACCATATCAGCCCTCTTTCCCACTTCAAGTGCCCCTCTATCTGAGAGCCCCATCATATTTGCCTGGTTAAGAGAAAGAATTCTCCATAAAGTTTCAGGTCCAAGCCCCGTAAACTTAATCAAGTTTCTCAAGGCCTTGTCGAGAGTGAGGGTAGAACCAGCCCTGACACCATTTCTGAGCTTTGCGTCCCCGTCCTTTACCACAACGTCATTTACTCCCAGCTTATACTCTCCGTCAGGAAGGCCTGCAGCCATAATGGAGTCAGTAATGGCCACAACTTTATCCAGGCCCTTTGTTTTGAGAACCAATCTTACTGTTCCAGGATGAAGATGAAAGCCGTCTGAAATAATCTCAGTATAAACTTGGTCGCTTTCAAGGGATGCCCCGGAGATAGCTGGTCGATGCATATGAAATAGCTTCATTGCATTAAAAAGGTGTGTAGCAGATGTCACTCCATTCTCTATGGCTTCCAATGCTGTCTCATACTCTGCACTGGAGTGTCCCATGGAGACTACAACACCCTTTCGTCTGAGAGAAGAAATAAAAGGCATGGCACCCTTTCTCTCAGGAGCGATGGTGATATATGAAATATGACCACGGGAAGCTGTAAAATATCTATCAAACAACTCTGGATCGGGATCCACTATCAGCTCTGAAGGCATGGAACCTTTATATTCATCTGATAGAAAAGGCCCTTCCAAATGAATTCCTACTAGCTGAGCTCCCTTCAACTTCTTTTCCCTTGCTTCTCCCAATACTTTAAGGCACTTTACCATGCTCTCCTCTGTATCGGTGACAAGAGAGAGCTGAACAGATGTAACACCATGAGAAGCATAGAAGGAGGAGAGTCTCTCCACATCTTCCATACTCTCAATATGGTTTACATCCATTCCTCCACCGCCGTGGGTATGGACATCAATAAAACCAGGGAGAATCAGAGGATAGTTTCCGTCTTCAATCTCCTTAATGCGCTTTATTTTTTCTCCCTCCGTCTCAATTTCTACACTGATAAGTCTTGAATTAAAGGGAATCTTTCCAGAAAGTGTCATTAAAAAGCCCTCTCTGAAGCGATATTATTTGTAAGAATCAATGCATCAGGATGGTTCTGCAACAAGGTTACAGGGAAGTGTCCGCTAGGCTCGTCAAAGATAGCCTGTCTGACTACAGCCCTATGCCATGGTCTGAATACACCAAGAACAACCTTTCTTGCTTCTATTATTTCTTTGATTCCGATTGTCACTGCATATACAGGCATAGCATCTATGGCGCCATTAAGGTCACCGATGGCATTGGCGCATCTTGTTTCTCTCGAGATAGCAAGGACTCTCGTATCACGGGTAGCAAACTCTTCTGCAGATACTTCTTCAGCCTCATTAAAAGCAAGATGCCCGTTTATTCCGATCCCTCCGAAGCAGATATCTACGCCGCCAAGTTCCTCTATCTTCTTTCCCACACTCTCTGGATTCTTTGGATCTGGAAAGAATCTCTGAGACTCAGGGACGTTAAGTTCCTCTGGAATCTGGGAGTAGACTTCTCTCTCCATAAAACCACGGAAAGAGAGAGGAGAAGATGAGTCGATGTATTCTTTATCATCTGTCAAATACTCGTCCATGTTGAAGAACCAACAATTAGCGAGAGAAAGATTCCTCTCTTTTACAAGCCTTACAAATATCGGGTACTGTCCCACTGGTCCAACTGGGCAGATAAATACAGTTTTCTTTCCTTTTTTGTTATTCTCTTCAATTGTATCCACCATGATGTGGGCAATCTCAGAAAAGACTTCACCGCTATCTCCCAGACATTTGACAGGGATTCTTCCCTCTCCCAGTCTTTCTTTAGGATATGAATAATATTTTTTGTCCATTTGATCCTCCGTTATTATGAGTCTAACACCACTACGGGAGAATCAAAGGATGATTTTTCTTAATACCGTTTGCAGTAAAGAGCGTTGTCTATAGCTTCCAAGACAGCTCCTCCCAAAGCTCTGGCCTTGTCGCTTACTGTAGTATGATCTGTCTCTTCTCCCCTAGGATCCACGTCAGCTATCTTAAAGTGTTCAGGGACATATAGACCGTCATGTAATAGGCCTCTTAGGCGCCCTGAGATAGTAGTATACTGGGGCTCGTCGTCAACGTATGCCACCACATCCCCCTCTTCAACTATATCTCCTATCTCTTTGTTCCCTTTAAAGAATCCGGCCTTTGATGAATGGATTACTCTTTCTTTTCCCTTTCCGCCAATTAATCCTGGTGTCCCGGTATTCTCCATGGCTCTTCCTTCATATATAAGGCGTCCCAGTTTATGACCACGCATAGTCTCAATGACCACATCAGCATCCACACCTGCCGTAAAACCAGGGCCAAGAGCCACAACAAAGGGAGCTATGCCTACTCTAGTTCCCAGATTCTTCTTGGCAATGATAGCGTCTACAACGACTCCTGGCTTGAGTTTTTCTATTGTTTCTCCCTTAGGGTCTATCAAAAGAGGGACTGAGCCGGTTTTAAGAATATCCAAAGCCTCATTAATATCTTTGGCTAACCTGCACTCCACACCCTCTACTGTCTTTGAGCCTTCATAGACAACGTCGGCAAAAGATACAGTTCGCCTTATTACAGTGGGGTTTGGGATTTCAAGTGCGATACAGTTATATCCTGCGTTATGGAGGCGTATGATTGTGCCAGTAGCCAAATCACCTGCCCCCCTTACTACAACCAATCTTCTTCTCCACTCAGAGTGAGGAAGAAGAGACCTATTGTTAAAGCGTGCCAGTATTTCACTGGCAGTAGAAAGAGCTATCTCTTCAGGTGTCTCTTCCCCCAAATCTATACCCATAGGGCTATAGACTCTCTCATCGTTACTCCAAACTCTCTTTCTTGAAGATAAGAGCCCTATATAGAATGTCCTTGAATTGAGAGCAATGGGAAGGATATCTTCATTTATCTCAGGAACCGTGGAGATAAGAGCGGTGTTATCAGAGATAATAGCTTTCTCCAAGCCTAGTTTATATTCATCCATAATACGGAGTGCAAATGGATATGACTCTTCTGTGTTGAGCTCTTCCCTTGGATCTATTACAGTTACATGCCACTTTAATGAATAAAAGAGATCATAAAGGGCCTTTCCTACGTGTCCGGCACCAAGAATCACTACGGATCTATCTTTAACAGGAACATCTATCATAATGCTAATCTCTCCCTTATCTCTGACTTTTATTCTCTCTATTCTATTCTTACCACTCTCTATGGCCCTAAGGGCAAAAGCCTTGGCTTCTGCTTCCTGTGCCCCTCCACCAATAGTACCAAAGCACTTTCCATCTTTAGACACAGCCATTCTTCCTTCCTTTCTACTTACTGTACCGGAAGAAGAAATAATAGTAACCAAAGCAAATGGGATATTATTCTCTTCCCAATAGCTACACTCTTTAAAGAGACTCATAGATTTTATCCTCATTGAGAGAAACGATAAAGCCTTTGGCTAGGAGCGGAAGCTTGATGCTCTTTATTTCCTCTATCACCTCTTCTCCTACCACGTCTCCCCCATTAAACAAGAACACATTCTTCGTGTCTTTCCTCATACCTTTCATCATACCTTGAGGCGTTGAAGTCAGGTAATCAAAATAAGATTTATCTACATAGAGGCCTTTTCTCTCTTCTCCGAAAACACTCTCTTCAACTCTTTTTCCATACGCCCAAAGGCCTGAGATAGATACAACGGATGAAGTAGGACTCCATATTACGGGATCTCTCTCAGTATGTATCTTCAGCGGCAAGCGCCTTGAACCGTCTGCCTCAACTATTACTACGTCATACCTTTCATACAATAAAGAGACTATAGATTCTGGAGGTGCAATAGTCTTACCAAGCACTTCATCATATTCTCCATAGAAGACGCTCTCTCCCCTACGCGGCCAATAGGAGATGATCTGAGGAGAGAGAAAGACTCTGTCTGTGTTGTAATTAAAGGAGTAGGGAGAAGCAAGCTTTGTGCTTGTTGTAATAAGCACAGAGTATCCTTTGTTCTTTAAATATGAGGAGAAAGAAACGAGAAATGTAGTCTTTCCTCCCCCACCATTTACACTGATAAATCCTCTACTATTATCAATAAGGATGCTCTCCAGCGTCTCCCATAGTTTTTCAGCCATATCTAATTTTATCATTCAAGGCGCTTAACACTCAACCTTTTCATCCATAGAGACAAAGAGTGTGGAGAGCCTTTCCTCTTCCATTCTCTTCTTTCTTCTCTTTTCTAAGACTATTTGAAATATGTCATATATAACACTTATTAATACAGAAGAAATGGAGATGACTACATACCCCTTTCCAAAGAGATCTGGGTGCAGAGTGTAGAAAGTAGGAGTCTTATCTTCATATATAGGCACTTCATATATTCCCCAAGCCTGTGTGAAGGTATCCAGTTTCCCTACTGTTGTTCCATCAGGAAGCACAAGACAAGTAATACCGCTATTAGTACTGCGAAGTAGCGGCACTCTATTCTCCACTGCCCTGAACACAGCCAACTGATAGTGCTGCAACTCTGCCTGCACTGACATTGACCAGAAGTCATTGGAGAGGTTAAGAAGCATCTGGGCCCCTTTAGCCACAAACTCTGCACTCAAATACCCGAAAGTATCTTCAAAGCAGATAGGAGTTGAGAACTTGACTCCGTCGTACTCAAAGACTGTAGCTTCCTCACCCACTTCCCACCATTTATAGTCATTGGCAAGTAGAAGATTGTAGAGCCATGGAAGCTCTTTCTCATATGGGAAATACTCTGTAAATGGAACAAGATGCTGTTTTCTATATATTCCTTGTATACCACCATCAGAGAAGAGTATTACTGTGTTATATGTCTTCCAGTTCCAATCACCGCTCTCAAGAATAGGGGCTAGCTCCTTGTCTTTTATTACGCCCTCGGGGTTTCCTGTAACAAGCGGTACCCCAAGATTGGAGCCAAAGGAAACGAAATCATTACAGAGCTTGGATGTAGCCACATTATTGGGATAGGCACTATGCCAAGCTACCGATGGGACAAAAGCTGTTTCAGACCAGACCACCATATCAGGATTCTCTTCCATAGCTTCCATCGTCAGCCTTTTCAGGTTCTCAAAGTTTTCTTTATATGTTCTGTAACCACCTTGCCAAGTATCTGCAGAATGCTGTATGGCTGCAATTCTCATTACTCTGTCACTTTCTTTAATCTCCCACTTTTTCTTTACAAAGGAGCCACCTATCCAAGTGGAGGATAGAATGAGGAGAGAAATAAGAAGATCCCACTTATTTCTCCTCCACTCTTTCTCATAGAGGCACTCTGATACAATTACCTGGGGAAGAACAACGATCAAATCCAGCCCCCATATTCCAGTGACACTTACTATCTGGATAAGAGATGTATATTGATAAAGGGCGGATGCAATATTGCCATAGGGATAAGCAAGGAATCCTTGCTGCGTCAGATATAGATATGCCGAATAAAGTAGTGTAGCCAAAAGACTGTAATGACGCTTTAAGAGTGTCTTTGAGAGTTTTATGCACATAAATAAAAGTGCATACTGGACACACTCAAGTATTGGGGCAATTAATATTGCCAGGGGATGGAATGTCTCAAGCCAGTAGTTATAGAAGAGGTAAAAAAGAAAGCCATAAAAAGCACCATATAGCCAAACAGTACTCCACTTACTTCTCCATATTACATAGAAGACCGGAATAAGATAGAAAAAGGCAAGGAACGGAACCCCGTTCTCAATATACTTTGAGGGAAAAGCAAGGGAAGCTATAAAAGCTGAGAAGCCCAGAATCAATAGATCAAGAATGAAATTGAATGCTTTCTTCAAAAAAGACAAAAGTCTCACCTCCAGAATGATTCTATTACTTTTGATTCTCTTTAACATGTGGAAATGGTGTTTTCTATTCCATGAACAGTTGAAGATTATCTCTTATAGCTGCAGCAGATGATCCCAGTGCTCCGTTAAACTCATCGCTCTTTACGTAGGATAGATTGTAATCAAGAATAGAATTCCAAGAGAGATTTCTCTTCAACGCACTCTCAAATATCGCCTTGTTCTCTTCTCTTTCAAATAATCGACACTCAACGACGACACAGTCAGGTTTGACAAAGTTGTTTACGTTGGCTATAGCCAGTGACAAATACTCCAAAGCGTTTGTCACTATCATTGTACACTCTTCGTCGCCTTGGTCCATACCAGAGAGGATATCGCTGATCTCTAACTCGCGGGTTGAAGAAAGGGAAGAAAGAAGTGGACTCTTATTCTCGCTCACAGCCTTTTTTGCTTCCCTTAGAATTGCGTTCTCGCTTGAATATGACTCCAAGCACCCATGGTTTCCACACTCACACTCCGGACCTGATGGGTTTACAACCATATGTCCCACCTCTCCTTCACCAACAATAGTTCCAAAGTGGTTTCGAAGAGAGAACACCAAAGGACACTTGATACCGGTACCCACATACATGTATGCAGCGTGATCGGCTCCCTTAAATACAGCGCTATTAAATAAGCTTGATCCATATACTCTTGCACAAGTGTTGTTGACGATTGTAATTAGGCCCTCATACCCTGTTGCCTTTTTTACATCTTCTTTAGTATCTCTATTTTTCCACTTGAAACGAGGATGTATCTCCAAAACTCCTTTTTTTGAGTCTACAATACCAGGGAGGCAAAATCCCAAGCCTATAATGTCATTCCATGTCATTCCACTCTCATTCAACAAAGAAAGTGCAAGATTACAAGCTTCCTTCAAAGAGCCGTCATAGTCGTCATGAAAACTCTTTAAGCTTTTCTTGGCTATTATGTTTCCTTTCAAATCCACTATCACAGCATAGGAAGCATGGCGTCTCATCTCCACACCCATAAACAACCTGGACTTTGGATTGATGTCTACAAGCATAGTCTTTCTTCCTCTGGTGGCAGAAGAAACTGAATCATCACCCTTTTCTACAAGTAGTCCATCTTCCAACATTAAAGATATATTAGTAGTAATGGTGGGGAACGTAAGATCGAGGCGTTTAGAAATATCCAAACGGGAAATAGGGCCGAACTTATAAATGGCCTCACGAATTAGAGCTTGGTTAGTTACTTTAATTCTCGGAAGATTGTTTCCTTTTATTTCTGACATTTCTTTGCCTCTTGTCTGATTATAGAAAAGTAAAAATAAGAAGCAAAGTGTTTTTTTAAATAATTTAAAAAATTTCATTTATACAAACAAACATTTTTCTCTTATACACCTCTTGACAATTTATCTCAAAATGAACATTGTTCATATTATGATGAATTCAGTTACAACAAAGGACGAAATCCTTGAAGCAGCAAAAAGAGAAGCAAAGGACAAGGGGTTGGAGAGTATTGGAATGCGTGAGATAGCAAAAGCATCCAATATTGCACTCGGTACTATTTATAATTACTTTCCAAACAAAGATGTCCTAATCCTCTCTACAATCTCTTCTATATGGAAAGAAGCCATTGAAAAACTGGAAGAAGAAAAGGACTTTATCTCTGCAGTCTCCACTGTATATGACGCTATCCTATCCGTAGACAGCGACTACTCAGGTTTTCTCTCTGCCCACGCTAAATTTCTAAAGGGAAACGATGAAGGAAGAAAAGAGATGGGAGAAGCTCAAAGAGAATTAAGGGAGTATCTCACCTCCTCCATAGATAATGATCTTAAAGCAAAAATAATAGAAACCATGGATGAAGAGAAATTCTCAGAGTTTATTTTAACCAACATCATTTTTTCTTGTATGAAAAAAGAAAAACCAGAAATACTAGAGACTTTAATCTTAAATTATATAAGGAGTTGATATGCGTGCTATCTTTGAAACTGCATTCGATGTAGTTTATCTTGTATCTGTCATTATCATCGGAATATTGATGGTAAAGAAATCCAAAGGCGATAAACAATATCTTCTATTCGGCTTAATGGCCATCGTACTGGGATCAGGAGATGCTTTTCACCTTGTTCCAAGAGCTATAGCGCTCTGTACAACAGGACTTTCCAGCTATAGAACGGCACTGGGAATAGGAAAAATGATCACTTCCATTACAATGACATTTTTCTATGTGCTTCTTTATTATGTATGGTGCCTTCGATATAAAAAGGAAAGAAAGTGTATAACTCTCACTGTTTGGGTTCTTGCTATACTAAGAATAGTGTTGTGTCTGATGACTCAGAATAATTGGACCGGTGAAAACCCACCTCTCTCTTGGGGAATAATCAGAAATATACCTTTCTTATTATTTGGAATACTGATCATCTATCTATTCTACACAGAAGCGAAGAGAAACAATGATAAAGACTTCAAGTACCTTTACCTCACTGTTGTATTAAGCTTTGCCTTCTACCTTCCTGTAGTCCTTTTTGCTGATAAATACCCTTTCATCGGTATGCTTATGATTCCAAAGACTCTGGCTTACGTATGGACAGTATTAATAGGGTTTAATGCCCAGAGGAGAAATATAAAATGAAAAAGTATCTTAACTACTCTCTTTCTTATGGAGTCATGGGACTAGTGTGTGGAGTCTACTTTAGAGAGTTTACAAAGGTTATGGGATTTAGTGGCGTAACAACTCTTTCCAAAGCCCACCCTCACCTCTTGATGCTGGGAACAATACTTTTTTTGATCGTAGCTCTCTTCTCTGAAAGATTGATTCTGGAGAAAGAGAAGACTTTCACTCTATTTATGAGAATTTACAACATCGGTCTTCCACTTACTGTATTGATGATGCTTATAAGGGGCACGCTGGAAGTGATCGGAGCTCCTCTCTCCAAAGGCCTCAATGCATCGATATCTGGCATCGCAGGAATCGGGCACATACTTTTGGGTGCTGGTCTTATCCTCTTGATCGTTTCACTAAAGAAAGCAAAAGAAAAGTAAGTACAAGAGGCGGATAACCGCCTCTTATTTAGTTAGACAACACTAATAAATCTTTTCTCTATCAGAGTTTGATACTGCTAATTTTTCACATAAATATGACTTCTGTTATTGCAAACCATATTCTAGTGGAATAGAATTTCGCCTATGGTTGAAGAAGAAGAGTTAATAAGATCAAAAAAGATTAAAAGAGCTGCTAATACAGGAATAGGAGTAAACGTAGCCTTGGGAGGAATAAAGATCCTCATCGGTTACCTCTCAGGCTCAGTTGCAGTTATTTCCGATGGTGCAAACAACGCAACTGATAGTCTTTCATCCTTCGTTACATTAATAGGATATAGGTTTAGTAAGAAACGCCCGACAAAAGAGCATCCTCTTGGATATGGTAGAATCGAATACCTTTCTGCCCTCTTAGTGGGTTTCTTGATTCTGATGACTGGTTTTTCCTTCTTTAAAGGAAGTATCGACGCCATAAAGAATCCTCATGATATGTCAGTGTCTATGCTGATGATCGCTGTTTTGTCATTTACAGTACTTGTGAAGATATGGTTATGGCGTATGAACACAAAGGTAGGGAAAGAAACTGGATCAGAAGCTCTCTCTGCCAGCGGGGCCGATGCACTATCGGATGTTCTGACTTCCCTTGTCACAATTATCGCAGCCTTCGTATCACGATTCACAACATTTCCAATCGATGGTTGGGCAGGTCTTTTGGTTTCTCTCTTTATTATGTGGAATGGATTATCATCAATCCTCTCCACCTCCGATTCAATTCTTGGAGAGAGACCAAAAAGAGAAGACTTGGAAAAGATTAGATCTATAATAGCATCATTTCCTCCCCTTTCAGGTGGATACGACATCAGGATCCACGCCTATGGGCCAGACTCTGCCGTTGGTACAATAGATGTAGAAGTACCATTTACCGCCTCTGCTGAAAGTGTCTATGAAGCAATGATGAAGGCAAAAGAGCAGATAAAGAAAGAAATGGGCATTGATTTTACTTTTGGCATGAATGCTACAAACCAGGATGATCCGAAAGTGATAATGATGCGTGACAACACACTTAAGACTATGCAGATGATTTCATCAGATGTAATAGGAATCCATGGCTTCCACGTTCATTTTAATGAAAAGAAGATTGAATTTGATGTTGTGGTAGACTTCTCTCTTAAGGACCACAACAAGTTCAAAAAGGGCATGATAGAAGCCTTGGAAAAAGAATTCCCAGGTTTTGTCGTAGACTTCAATATCGACTTGGACTACTCATCGTAGTATATTTCATACCCCTCTTATGGCTTTATTCCCCACCAGACACCCTCTGTGTCTAAAGGAGTAAAGCCGTATTTTTTATAGAAGGAAACGCCTTTTATGTTTTCTGGGTCTACCCCAAGCATGACTCCCTTCACCCCTTTTTCTTTGTAGTGAGACAAGAGAGCGTCCATCATAGCCTTCCCTATTCCCATTCTCTGATATTCCGGGTCTATATCTATATGGAGATGAGCAGGGTATTCTGGATAATAAGGAAGATATCCTTTGGTAGACTCAATACCCTTCTCCCGGATTAAAGGTGTAGAGGAAGAAAGAAGATTAGAAGAGAATCTATCTATCCAAGTCTTTGTATCTTCAGCTGAGATAATGTATCCCACAACCTTTCCATCTACTTCAGCCACAAAACAGTTCTCTTTTTCATATGTTATATAGTAGTGGCAGTAAAGAGTCAGAAGAAGATTTCTCTCAAGGTGAGAGTTATCTGTAATCTCACATATCTCTTCCACTCTTTCTCTGTCTCTATCTACATATTGCCTTATGATCATTTTCTTTCCTCTCCGTGATTATCGGTTCAGCTCATTATACATCTCTCTATCTAAGCTGAAAGATAGAAGCTCTGTCACTTTTTCTTTATCGACCCAAAAAGCTTTATCCACTTCGCCACCATCTGCCATCGTCTCGCCCTCAACATACTCAGCTTTATAAAAATAAACGCTTCTTTGGTCTCCAGGCCTAGTGGAGGGAACACGAAATGGTTTGGCTTCTACAATCCGAGCTTTAATACCAGTCTCCTCAAATGTCTCTCTTAGGGCCGTCTCTTCCATGCTCTCCCCATTCTCTATATGGCCCTTGGGAAAACCTATTCTCTTAGAGAAGGAGACAAGTAACACTTCATCGCCCCTAAAAACAACACAGCCTGCACTATCTGTAGTATCGTGCCCTGTAGGAATACACACAGAGTATTCTTTCTCCCTTACTCTTACATTTCGTATGGCTACATTAATGGAATAGAGAGTTGAGAGAACATCTGTAGACAGTACAGTACTGGGCTTACCATCCCTGATAATCTCGCCATTATAGAAGGCTATTACTCTATCGGAGTAACGCATGGCGGCATCTGGGTCATGGGTGCTGAAAAGTATAGTGTACCCATCCTTAGAGAGAGACATTATGGTCTCCATCACTCTATATGAGTTGCCATAATCCAAGCTGGATGTAGGCTCATCCATTACAATGATCTTTGCACTCTGCACCATTGCCCTGGCAATAAGCATCAACTGCCTCTCTCCCCCCGATATATTTAAGCATCCCCTATCTTTGAGCTTTAATATTCCAAGCCTATCCAAGGCTGCAGCTGCTTTTTCTCTTTCTTTCTCCCCTGGGACGGAGAATAGACCGATCTGGTTATTCATCCCCATTGCCACACTTTCCAGTACTGTGTGGTTAAACACAGGATTAGATGACTGAGGAATATATGCAATATACTTTGATAGTTCTTTCCCCTTCATCAGGGATACATCTTTCCCGTCTATCTCTATCTTTCCATTCTTGATAGGAAGAAAACCCAATATACACTTAAAGAATGTACTCTTTCCAACTCCATTTGGTCCAAGTACAGCAACTGCTTCTCCTCCGGAGGAAGAGAATGAAACATTCTTTAATACTCTATCGTCTCCATAGCTGAAAGATAAGTCTCTTACATCAAGTCTCATTTCTTCTTCCTCCTTTAATAATGAGGAACAGGAATACAGGAGCACCTACA
Organism: uncultured Spirochaetales bacterium; assembly: GCA_945932505.1. Lineage (GTDB taxonomy): Bacteria > Spirochaetota > Spirochaetia > Sphaerochaetales > Sphaerochaetaceae > Ornithospirochaeta. Next base: position 611 of record CAMEQB010000023.1, on the reverse strand, counting down.
AAAGATGTAAGAATTCCCAGTGGAATCTCTGCTGTAGACACAATACGAGCCAGATCATCCACCAAAAGAAGAAAAGTCGCACCCAAGAAAGCAGATGAAGGAAGGGTCAGAGAGTAATCGTCGCCGAAGATGAGACGAGAGAAATGAGGAATAACCAGTCCAACCCATCCTATCATACCACTTATAGAAACAGCTCCCGCTGTCATCAAAGTGGAGGATAGAATAACTATAAGCCTCATTTTTTTCACTTCTATTCCCATACTCTTTGCCTCATCTTCATTTAGAGTCAGGAGGTTAATTCTCCACCTTAGAAGCATAATAGGAACAAGGCCTATTACTATAGGAAAGAATGCAAAGACAAAGTCTTTCATCTTTATAGAAGAGAGTGAACCCATAAGCCAATATGTTATTGCAGGAAGCTGGTCCTCTGTGTCAGCCATAAGCTTCACGAGACTGGTGCCGCTGGAAAACAGAGAACTGATCATTACTCCTGCCAATACAAGGGAGAGAGTTGAATCTATCCTACTCTTTCTGGCAACCATAATAGCCAGTAAAACAGCCACTAAGCCAAAAGAAAAAGAGGAAAGAGTGATCATAAAGTATCCACCACC
>CAMEQB010000022.1 GCA_945932505.1 uncultured Spirochaetales bacterium | reverse complement strand
TGATATTCTTTTTTGTTTTAGCACGAACAATTAGCTGGAAAAAAGTATAAATATGGACAGAAGATAAAAAAACAACTTTGTAATAAACAAATAGAAAAATCCCATAACTTTTTAAAGCTATGGGACTATGTGTAAGAGAGAAATCAGTTGATTTCTTCTGTTCTATGGCATGCCACAAAGTGACCTTTGGACACTTCCTTGAACTCTGGCATACTCTCTTTGCACTTATCGGTTGCAAAGCGGCAGCGAGTGCGGAACGGGCACCCGGAAGGAGCATTGAGAGGAGATGGAATATCTCCAGTAAGGACTATTCTCTGGTTTGCCCTAGCCTTCTTTGGATCCGGCTCAGGAACTGCTGAAAGAAGTGACTGTGAGTATGGGTGTAGAGGATGGTTATAGATTTCGTCGGCAGGAGCAAGCTCCACCATCTTTCCAAGATACATGACAGCGATTCTATCTGATATATGTCTTACAACCAAAAGGTCGTGGGCGATAAATAGATATGTAAGACCGAACTTATCCTGAAGTTCGTCGAACATATTTATTACCTGTGCCTGAATAGATACGTCCAAGGCAGATACAGGCTCGTCACAGACAATAAACTCAGGGTTTACAGCCAGAGCTCTTGCAATTCCGATTCTCTGTCTCTGTCCGCCACTGAACTCATGGGCGTAACGTGCAGCATGCTCACTGTTGAGACCGACGTAGTTCATCAGTTCAAGAACTCTTTCCTGTCTCTCTTCCTTTGTCTTATACATCTTATGGATGTCTAATGGCTCAGCGATGATATCTGCAACAGTCATACGAGGGTTGAGAGATGAATAAGGGTCCTGGAATACCATTGTAGCCTTGGTCCTGTATTCCTGCATGGTGGACTTATCGACTTTCTTGCCGTCAAATATGACTTCTCCAGCTGTAGGTTTATAAAGGTGGAGTATGGATCTACCTGCAGTAGTCTTACCACATCCAGACTCTCCTACGAGGCCCAAAGTCTCACCTTTTTTGATAGTGAAAGATATGTCATCTACAGCCTTCAAAGGCTTTGTCTTGAACATACCCATGTTTATGTCGAAATACTGCTTAAGGTGTTTTACTTCCACAAGTGTCTTATCTTCGCTCATACTTGGGTCTCCTTTCCAAGAACTTTTGCAGTTCCGTCTTCGATACAGTCTTTCACATTAATCCAACAACCTGAAATATGGTCGTCGTTGATTCTCATTCTCTCAGGTCTCTCCGATAGACAAATCTTCAAAGCCTTGTCGCATCTAGGTGCAAATGGGCATCCCTTAGGCATATTCAAAAGGTCGATTGGGGTACCGGAAATAGGCTGAAGTCTCTTTCCGGCAGTATCCTGAGTAGGAATAGATCTCAAAAGACCTTTTGTATACTCGTGTCTCGGATTATAGAAGATTTCGTCCGCAGTACCCTGCTCACAGATGGAACCGGCATACATGACGATTACTTCGTCGCACATCTGTGCTACGACTCCAAGGTCGTGAGTGATGAGGATGATTGCCATTCCAAGTTTCTTCTGCAGATCCCTCATCAAGTCAAGAATCTGAGCTTGGATTGTAACGTCAAGGGCAGTTGTAGGCTCGTCGGCAATGAGAATATCTGGTTCGCAGGCAAGAGCCATAGCGATCATAACTCTCTGTCTCATACCACCTGAGAACTCATATGGATACTGCTTCATTCTCTTCTCAGGCTCGTTGACGTTGACAAGCTTCAACATCTCCACAGCCCTGTCCCAAGCTTCCTTCTTATTTCTATCAGTGTGGAGCATAATGGCCTCCACAAGCTGATGGCCGATGGAATAAGTGGGGTTAAGGGATGTCATAGGATCCTGGAAGATAATAGAGACTTTACCGCCTCTGATATGCTTCATGACGCTTTCTCCAGCGCCTACCAGCTCTTGGCCATCGATTTTGATAGATGAGCCTTCCTTGATTTTTCCAGTAGAGGCAAGAATCTGCATGATGGAGTATGCTGTTACTGATTTACCAGAACCCGACTCTCCTACAATACCCAGAACCTTTCCATGGTCCAGGTTAAATGATACTCCGTTTACAGCTTTGACTTCTCCAGCATCGGTAAAGAAGCTCGTCTGAAGATTTCTAACTTCCAATAGTGCCATATCTTCCTCCTTAACCGTTGAGCTTCGGGTCGAATGCGTCTCTCAGTCCATCACCGAAAAGGTTGAGAGAGAGGACGATGAGCGAAATCATTACTGCAGGGATTACAAGTCTTGACGGATAGCTGTACATTCCGTTGAGGGCATCGGATGCAAGGGAGCCCAAGCTAGGCATCGGGGCGTTTACACCCAAGCCAAGGAATGACAGGTAGCTCTCTGTAAAGATGGCAGATGGAATCTGAAGAGCTGTAGAAATGATTATGACGGAAATACAGTTAGGAAGAAGGTGCTTTGTGATCACCCACTTGCCCTTGGCTCCTGCTGTACGGGAAGCAAGAACATATTCCTGCTCTCTTAAAGAGAGTATCTGTCCTCTTATCTGGCGGGACATAGATACCCAGTACAAGAGACCGAAGACAATGAAGAGTGAGATGATGTTACTTCCAATCTTCTCAAAGACAGTGCCTTCCATAACCTTTGAAAGTGGCTCTCTGATGACAGAAGCCAGCAAAATGACCATAAGCATATCTGGCAGTGAGTAGATGATATCTACGATTCTCATTATTACAAGGTCCACTTTGCCGCCGAAGTATCCAGAAATACTTCCTACAGTAAGTCCGATCAAAAGAACGATGATAGAAGCAAAGAATCCTACTGCAAGGCTGATTCTTGTTCCGTAGACTATACGGATAAAGTAGTCACGCCCCGCGCTGTCTGTACCGAAGACATGTGGGAACACCTTCTCACCAGCCTCTATTCGTTTCAACTCTGTCTTACCATACTCAAATGGCTTAAGGTTCTTGAAAGAAGGATCCACAGGCTTACCTGGTGTTACACCAAGCTGAGTATCGTAGGCATATGGCCAGAAGAATGGGATCACGATACAGCCCACTGTGATTATTACGATGATGAAGAATGATACCATGGCAACCTTATTCTTCTTGAAACGCTTCAAGCCGTCTCTGAAGAAGGTTGTAGATGGTCTCATCTGCACAAGATATTCTTTTTCTTTATCAGTAGCAGGTCTAAAGTCACCCAAATCCTGCTGAATGCTGAATGGTTTATTTCTATTTAGCATCTCTATCCTCCTCAGCTGAAATCGATTCTCGGATCCACGATCTTATAGAGGATGTCGGAAATGAGATTCATAATGACGATGAGAGAAGCCAGTACAATGGTTGTACCCATAATCAGAGGATAGTCTCTGTTAATGATTGACTGTACAAAGGCTCTTCCGATTCCAGGAACAGCGAAGATCTGCTCTACAACAAGGCTTCCTGTGACAATATATGCAAGCATTGGTCCGATATATGTGATGACAGGGATCAAGGCATTCTTAAGTGCATGGCCGAAGATGATCTTTGCTGGTGCGACACCCTTTGCCCTGGCTGTCCTGATGTAATCCTGACCAAGGACATCAAGCATACTGGACCTGGTAAGCCTTATGATGTTTGCCATAGGAGAGAGACCCAGAGTGATGATAGGAAGGATCAAACCCTTGGCTGTCTCACCGTTTGCAGGAACAAGTCCCAGTTTTACTGAGAATAACAGCAACAACAAAGATCCCATAATAAACGACGGCATAGACACGAAGGCTGTTGAGATGACCATGACGATTCTGTCGAGAATTGTATTTCTCTTCAAAGCCGCCATAGCGCCAAGAACGACACCTGCAACGGTAGCCCATGCTGCTGCAATAAGTCCCAGTTTAGCAGATGTCTTGAGACCATCCTTTATGATGTCTATAACCATTCTTCCTCTTTGTTTGAGAGATGGTCCGAAATCAAATTTAGTGAAAGCATCCACCAAATACGTCCAATACTGTTCCATTAGAGGCTTATCAAGACCATACTTAGCTTCAAGTGCAGCCTGAACTGCTGGTGTAACGGCTTTCTCGCTGGCAAATGGTCCACCAGGAACAAAGTGCATTACAAAGAAAGTAATGGTCAAAACAATCCATACCGTCAGAACAGCAAGCAATACTCTCTTGATAATGTAACTTAAAGTTTTTGTATTCACGCTTTTGCCTGCCTGTTTGACCCGTAGGTAATATGGGGCGAACTTTACCATATTCCATGTGTTTATTTCAAGAACCACGCATAATTATGCATCTTATTGAATAAAAATATGCATGTTATTTCTATATTTCAGCTCTTACGATTTATTTATCTTTTCTTTTTACATATAATGGAGCCATGATCATACCTTCTGTAAAACTAAGTGGAAAAATAATAATCCCATCGTCTAAAAGTCAGACTATCAGAGCCCTTTTGATCTCTGTTTTCTCTCGAGGCGTTTCATACATCAAGCACCCTCTTATTTCAGACGATACAGAGTCTTGTATCAACGCAGTCAAAGCCATGGGTGCAGATGTAAATATTCTCGAGAATGGCGATATTACAGTTGACGCCACATATGCCTTTAGTGATATGGATGAACTCTCTATAGACGCAGGAAACAGTGGAACTACAGAGTATCTCTCTCTTCCTATGCTCTCTTCTCTTGGAATACAAGTAAACATAGACGGAGATGAGATGCTCAGAAAAAGACCTCTTAAGCCATTATTGGATGCTTTGGAGAGCCTTGGGGCAGAGACAGAAAGCACAAATGGCTTTCCTCCTGCCTCCATCCGTGGTCCTTTGGACGGCGGAGAGTGCACTATAGAGTGTAAGACAAGTCAGTATCTCTCAGGCCTCCTCCTGGGAGCTCCCTTAGCTATTGGCGACAGCCACATCAAGTGCTCTGTTCTATTTGAAAAGCCATATGTAAAGATGACTCTCAAGTGGCTTGATGACCAAGGTATAAAGTACAGAATCAGCGACGACTTGGAAGAAGTCTGGGTAAAGGGTGGACAAAGTTATAAGCCACTTGATACATACATTGAAGGAGACTTCTCTTCTGCATCATTTTTCTTTGTTGCCGCAGCAATACACGGCACCGAAGTCACAGTAGAGGGCCTCGATAAAAACTCAACTCAGGGAGACAAAGAAATACTCAATATCCTTGAGAAGATGGGATGCTCCATCAAGTGGAACGGCATGGCAGTCACTGTAAAGGGACCAGAGAAGCTGAAAGGCGGAGTCTTTGACCTCAATGCAATCCCAGATACTCTTCCAGCCCTCTCTGTTGCTGCTGCCTTTGCAGAGGGCGATACAATTCTTGGAAACGTTGAGCAGGCAAGAATCAAAGAGACTGACAGAATCAAGGTAATGAGAGAGAATCTCAACGAGCTTGGAGTAGAAGCCGATGAGAGGAGAGACGCCCTCATTATTCATGGAAATGGAAGCGTCAAGGGAGGAAAAGCCAAGGGCTACGGCGACCACAGAGTCATCATGGCTCTCGCTATTCTTGGTACAAGGACAGAAGAAGAGACAGAGATAGATGACGTAAGCGCCGCTTCCGTCACCTTCCCTACATTCTTCGATCTACTGGAAAAATTGGAGAAATAATATGGAAAAGACTGTTATTGCTTATTACACAGGTACAGGAAATACATTGGAGCTTGCAAAGAGAATAAAGGGAGCAGAGCTAGTTGATATCATCAAAATAAATGAAGGAAACGCAACATTGGATGATGACATCACTAGACTAGGCATCTTCTTCCCTGTCTATATGGGAGGAGTTCCATATCCAGTGAGAGAGTTTATAAGTAACACCCTCAATGGTCGAGATAACTCCTCACTCCAATACGTATTCTCACTCATCACCTGCGGTAGCGGCGGAAAGAATGCAGAGTGGATGCTTGACCGCTCTCTCCAGGATATTGGAATAGGCCTTAGTTATGCTCTCTCTATCCGTTACCCTGACTCTTATCTACCTCTGGTAAGTAAGGTCCCTGACGAAAATAAGACAAAAGAGATTCTAGGTAAAGCTGAAGAAAAAATAGAGAAAGCATTAGAAGACATAGAGAAAGAAGAGATCCGGCTCCCTTCTAAGCCAATATTAGGAAAGATCATGTCAAAGATGGTCAGTAAAACTGGCCCTAGTGCCAAAGACAAGAAAATGAGTGTGGGCACCGACTGCGTACGCTGCGGAACCTGCGCTTCAATCTGCCCGTCGGGTAATATTGTAATCGGAGAAAAGAAAGCAGAGATCGGCGACAAGTGTCTCCACTGCTATGCCTGCTATAATTTCTGTCCCAACGGAGCAATAAAGTACGAAGGAAGAAACGACCATTATAAGGGACTGGTAAAGACAGAGGAGCTGAAGAGAAGATGAGCTTTTTCGACGAGACAGCAGACAGAAGAGGTACAAACAGCGAGAAATGGAACAAGAAAGCCATAGCTAGCATCGCTGTAAATGGAGAGGCAGAGCCATTTTGGGTTGCAGATATGGACTTCAAGCCTGAGCCTCACATAAAGGCAAAGGCTGAGGAACTGGCAACTCTTGGAGTCTTCGGCTACCCTTCATTCCCTACTTTCAGGGAAATAGCAGCCTCTTGGCTAGAGAAAAAACACAATTGGATCGTAGATAAAGAAAACATTCTCTACTCTATGGGCCTCTTACATGGCGTCTCCATGTGTATAAACCTCCTGACAAACAAGGGTGACAGGATCTTGGTTCCTAGTCCTACTTATAGACCATTCAGGCTTCTATGCTCTCTCAACGACAGAGTAATGGAAGACTATGAACTGGGGTATAAAGATGGATCTTACTTTCTAGATAGAGAGAGATTTATAGAAAGTGCAAAGAGATCAAAGATGATCCTTTTCTGTTCTCCTCATAATCCCTCTGGACTGGTTTTTTCTAGAGACGAATTGGAGTTTGTGCTGACTACAGCTAAAAACCTTAATATTCCTGTAGTCTCCGACGAAATTCATGGAGACTTGGTACACCCTGGATACACACATATTCCTATGGGAAAGGCAAATGAGAACATAGGAGCGGAGACTGTCACCCTTATGGCGCCTTCAAAGACATTCAATGTGGCAGGGGAACATAGCGCCATTGCTATTTTCAGTTCAGGCTCCACTCTTAAGAGATTTAAGCATGCACAGGACGCTTTATGGGTGTCGGAACCTGGATACTTGATCGGAGAGTTGACAGAGGCTGCATATAAAGACGGACTGGAGTGGAACAAAGATCTTTGTAAGTACCTTGGAGAGAACGCTGAGTTGATCAATTCTTTCTTCGCTGAAAATGACCTAGGGATCAAGATGGTGAATGGTAAGGCATCTTTCGTCACATTCCTGGACTGCACTGGAGTATATGACAAGATAAAGAAGAGAGTTGAAGAGACACCAGAGAAGTATGAATCTACATCGGGAGGAGTGTTATCGAGGTTCTTCGGAGTCGAAGCCTCAGTCGCAATGAACGACGGCTCTTGGTTTGGTGACCAGTACTACAAATTCGTCAGATTCAACTATGGAACAAGTAGAGACAAGGTTTATAATGCGCTTTTGAGAATAAAGAAGGCGGTGGAGAGTCTTTGAAGAATAACAACCTCATTGAGTGCGGAGTATCGTTTATTGTGGCTTTATTCTCCTATTTAATAATAGGACCCATTATATATGCCCTCATATATCCATATATAAACGGTACTCTACTCTCCTACGCTTCTCTTTTTATCCCATCGCTATTCACTCTCTTAGTTTTGGTTATCCTAAAACGAAAGAGACTTATTGACGATTTCAGAGCCTCGAGAGATAGAGACTTCTCCCTCCCTCTGTTTTTCATTTTTCTTTCTTCTTCCTTTATATTTCTCTCCCTTACATCTCTATTTGAGGGAGCGAAAGTAAACCCAGCGCCTTTGTTGGAGAAGATATTATCTCTCTTTATTTCGCTCTTATTCATTCCAATCCAGATTACGATAGAAGAGTATATTTTTCGTATCCTACCCTATAAGGCAGTGGAAGAAGAGAAAATGGGGGGAAAGAGAGTATACGTTCTTCTCTCTCTTATTTCAGGCTTATTATTTACACTTCCCCATCTCTTTAATAAGGAAGTATGGGCTGAGGGTGGATACTGGGCTGTAATACACTATTTTCTATGGGGCTCATTGGTGATGGCAGGAGCCATCATTACAAAAGGCTTTGAGTTTCCTCTTGCAATGCACCTATCTAACAATCTTGTGGTATCCATTGTTGCAAATTATAAAGGTTCAAGTTTATCATCTACATCCTTCTTCATACTGGAAAACGAGACGTCCAGCCCAAAGGCAATAATGACTTTCCTTCTTCTTTTTGCCTTGGAGTTTATATTTTTTTACACACTAAAAAGGAGAAGACACAGTGAATGCCAAGAATAATATCCTGGATACTCTTTTATGGTTGGGTTCCATTAGTAAGAACGCTATTCCATATAGCGAAGTGGATATGCTGATCATTACGATTCTTGAGTACCAGAAACTTGAGACCACACCGAAGGAAGAGTTTGGAAAACCTGTAAAAGAGCTTCTTTCATATGCCTGCCCCCTTAATGAAGATGAAGTAATGGGGTTTGAAGTAAACCAGGTGAAGCTATGGAAGAAAGTATCGGCATCAGAAAGATACAAAGACTTAAAGCTCTTGGATGCTGTTGGAGAAAAGATAGAAGACGATAAAGGTGCAGAGCAATACGCTGCAGCACTCTTTCAAGATGGAAGCGAATACTACCTTGTATATAGAGGGACAGACGAAAGTCTCACAGGGTGGAAAGAAGACTTCAATATGGCGGTGTGCGATGAAATCCCATCTGAAAAGAGAGCTTTGGAGAGCCTGGAAAAGGTTACCAAGAATATAGATGGCATCCATCTTTTGGGGCACAGTAAGGGAGGCACATTGGCTCTATATGCAGCCTTGAAGGCGGAAGAAGAAGTGTTTAATAAGATAAAAGACATCTACATCTTCGATGCTCCCGGCCTTCCCGATTCATTAATCGAAGAGAAACGATGGAAGAGAATAGAGAGTATAACGCACTCGTTTATACCATCCTCTTCAGTAATCGGGATGCTATTTAACACTACAGACAACGCTGTGGTTGTGAAATCTTCATCCTTGGGGCTCTTACAGCACGATGCCTTTACTTGGCTTCTCTCAGGAGGAAAGTTCATTACTCAGCCAGATATTACTTATAGAAGCCACAAAATAGACAGTACTGTTAAAAACTTCATCAATATGCTGGATAAGAATGAAAGAGAGACCTTGGTTGAGGTATTATATAAAGTATTAAAAGCCACTGAAGAAGAGAACGTCTGGCTTATGCCTGAAGCTGCGGCCAAGCGTTTTCCAGAGATCAAGAAGGCTATAGCAGGACTAAGCGTTGAGGAGAAGAAGACTCTGACTTCAATTCTTATCACACTAGAAAAAGCAAGAATAGAAACACGAAGGAGTAGTTTAAATGGCTGGAAATAAAAAGAAAAAGAAGAAAAAGGGAGGAAGAGCCCTTAAAAGGATAATATTTCTTTTCTTAATTCTTGTAGTGCTCTTTGTTGTACTCGCTTTCCTAACTCCAACTGAGAGTGAGATGGAAGATGGATACAATCCCACATATATTGCTAACTTGGAAATACCAGCTGGTGGAAAGGGAGAAGTTATAGAGCATACTGGTTACACACTATCATACAACGAGAAATATGAAGTTCCTGAGTGGGTTGCCTACGAGCTGACGAGAGAAGAAGTGGTGACACAGAGCGTGGAACGAAAAGATAACTTCAGGGAAGACAAGGCTGTAACGACTGGAAGCGCTACTCTCAATGACTACAAGAAGTCTGGTTATGACAGAGGCCATATGGCACCTGCTGCAGACTTCAGATGGTCATTTGATGCCATGAACGATACATTCTATCTATCGAATATGTGTCCTCAGACTCACGCTTTCAACGCAGGAATATGGAGTGACTTGGAAGAGGCCGTAAGATCTATAGCCTATGAAGATGAGTGCATTTATGTCGTTACGGGACCAGTGTTGACAGATGGTCCATACGAGACCATCGGAGAGAATAAAGTCGCTGTTCCAAAGTATTTCTATAAAGTCATCCTCGATTACACGGCGCCTACCATCAAAGCCATAGGCTTTATTATGCCTCACGAAAACTCAAAGGAACCTCTTTCCTACTTTGCTGTTACTGTTGATGAAGTTGAGGATATTACAGGTCTGGATTTCTTTCCTCTCCTCCCCGATGATGAAGAAGAGAAGTTGGAGTCTTCTTTGGACACTACTCTATGGGCTCTTAAGAACTTCGACTACTCCCTCATTGAGAAAGCAAACGAAGAGGGAAGAGTCTACGTTGAAAACACTAACAGCAACAATGAGCTAAGAAACAGCATCCTCGATATTTTCATGGAAGTCTTCTATCGCTTCAAGAGAGAAGTATTCTATGCCCTGGGTATCGAAAAGGAAGCAAGGGCCATAGGACTCTTATAAGCGGGACATCATAAGCCTTAATAGTCTATTTGCTTCATTGACTTTGATGTTCTCTTTTCCTGATGAGGATATGAAAAACCTGGAGTTTTCACCTCTCCATACCTTTTCTGTCCCGTCAGGACGCTTTGAAGCCATATCTGTCCAAAGATAAGGATGAATATGGAGGCCAAGGGAGCAGTCAATAAGTAGAACCATAGGATTTCTGTTCTCACTTCCTGCCGGGTGCCAAGGACGGGCTATGAATACAGAATTTTTGTCAGTATTGCCTTCTTTCGAGAAGACACAGTCATGAAAGATAAATCCCACTTCTTCGCTTTCAAAAGTTGAAGGCGCAGAGACAAATCCAGGCCCCCTTGATACTATTTCGCAGCCTTGAAATAAGGCGGAACCGGAACCGAAGATAAAGTCTACAGATCCTTTAATAGTGCAGTCTTCCAATAGTGTGGACCCCGAATCCAAGTAGAGGGTATCCTGCCATCCAAGAAAAGTGCAGGCCCGGAAAGTAGCGTGATCAGAGCCGAAGGTGGTACGAAGAGCTACTGCCTGCAAGTCCATTTTCTCTTTGTCGTCTTTATGTGCCTGATTCCAAGCCTTTCCTTTCTGATAATCGAAAGAGTTGGAAAAAGTAATACCCAAGGCAGAGAAGTTTGGAGCAGAGACAGTAAAAGTTGCACTGTCTCCAGTATTAAAAACTTTACCATCCCTAATAATACCGTGCCTATCGTCGTTGTCGATTCTGGCGCCTTCCTCGCTGATAAGTGTTACATCAGGACGATTAACAAAAACCTTTTCTCTCCAAACGCCCTCTTTGAGAATAAGAGTCAACGGACCCTCTGGTGCCGTAGAGAGGACATTACTAATTGAAGATTGAGGATCAATAACCAAAGTTGTCATGGCTCTATATTAACACAAACAAAAACCAAATACCAACTTGGCTTTATTTTGCTTTTTTATTCTCCTTCAGCGCTTCATTTGCTTCTCTATAAATATACTCTGTGGCCATTCTTACTTTTGCAGCCACATCACACTTTTCTATAGGGAAACAATAGAAGACTTTCTCAGAGTCTCCGATACTGATCATATCTCCTTTTTCATACCAATATAAATCTGATGCCACAGAGTAGTTGTCCAGGGGATAACGTCTGAAATCCAACGCCTTGTCGTCACTCTTTAGATGAAAACCCTCTTCAGAGTGGACTAACCTTCCGTTTCCAATATCGAATATGGCACTATTTCCCCTCTGCATGAGAATCTTTACTCTTACGTCGACTTTATATCTTCCCTCATCTATCTCTTTCTCCACTTCTTCCCTCTCCCACTTTGACCAGGAAGGGATTGAAGTGAAAGTGTCGTCTCCATTTTTGTTCTTTATGCTTCCATCTTCTTCCAGTGACCATTCCTCGCCACAGGAAGTGCACTTAATAGTGGTGCCGGAGCTTTTCATCATTCCTTCTTTATGGCAATGAGGACACTTATAGAGTACGCTTGATAGGCCATCCGCCCTAAAGTTCTCTCCGATTCTTACCCCATTCTCTTTCTGCCACTTAAAGTGGTCGAATCCGAAGTGTGGCCTGATGGCAGCGTTTATCTCGTCAACGCTCATTTTTTCTGCGTCCTCAGGAGACAATAAATACTCCATCTTTGCGCTTACATCCACTTTTCTTATCTGAAGCCTGTTGTACAAGGGATCGCGATGGAATGCACCGAAGGTCTCTATCATGACAACAGGAACCTTCAGGAGCTTGATCATCTTTCCAAGGCTCTCAGGAAGAGGTGTGGGAGTAGTACCATCGAAGGAATAAGAGGCTTCAGGATACAAAAGTATTGAGTCTCTCAGAGTCCTCACTGCATACATCATGTCTTTCACAAGGGCTGTCTCAGCAACAAACTTATGTGTAGGAATACAACCAATTGCCCTCATTAGCCACTCTTTACCTACAAAGCCATCTGCCTCGCAGATAATATTGAAGGGCCTGGGGTATAGGATGCAGGATGCAATCTTCAAGTCTATAAAAGAAGAGTGGTTCATTAGAAATAGGGCACACTCATTCTTTCCCAGTCTCTCCATATTCTTCTTCTCTAGTTTGAAGTGAACTTTTTTCAGTGTTGGCCAGGATAGACCTCCGAGGAGGCTACGAAAGAAGATATTAGGTCGTAAGGGCTTCTTCCTTATTTCCTTCTCCATAGCCATGACACTCTTATAATCAGAGCTCTTTGTTTTTATTTTCATATGTGATTCCGCCTTTTCTGATTATAAAAGCCTTTATAGAATCGAGAAAGATATTTTGTATGAAAAGGGTGCCTTTATAGAGACACCCCCTCGTTTACTTATGGCAAGAGCCTTTCATGCTGCATCCTGAGCAGCCACAGGAGCAGGAACCTCCTCCATTTTTCTTTTTCTTAACCATGCTCACAATAACTATGCCCACTACAACAAGTAAGACTAATAAAACAATTAAAGTCGGTAAGTTCATGCTTTCACTCTCCTATCTTTTTTAAATAATGAATATAAGAAATATGCAGAAGCCAAAATAGCAATGAGAAGGAATATGTAATTTGGGCTTCCTGTAAACAATAAGCCGAATTGGTTGATTACAAAGGCCACGAAGTAAGCAAAGAGTGTTTGATACAGAATTGCAAACCATGTCCATTTTCTATCGTTCATCTCTCTCTTGATGGCGCCTATAGCTGCAAAGCAAGGAGCGCAAAGAAGGTTGAAGCATAAGAATGAAAGCCCAGAAACTCTAGTAAAAGCTTCACCGATTCTAATAAACGCACTACCTCCAGCACCGAATAGAATTCCAAGTGTTCCTACAATATTCTCTTTTGCCACCAGTCCTGTGATAGCTGCAACTGTGCTCTGCCAGTTACCCCATCCAAGTGGATAGAATATCCAGGCGACAAGAGAACCAAGGGTAGCGAGGATAGACATGTCCAGCTCTTCTTCCGACAGCATTCTGAAGCCTTCTTCTGTGAAGCCGAAGTAAGACGTAAACCAAACGACAATAGTAGAGAGAAGAATTATAGTTCCTGCTTTCTTAATAAAAGACCAGCCTCTCTCCCACATTGACAAGAGTACATTCTTTACCGTAGGCATGTGATAGGACGGTAGTTCCATGACAAATGGAGCAGGGTCACAAGAAAAGACTTTTGTCTTCTTGAGTATTATTCCACTGGAAACGATGGCAAACATTCCTAAGAAGTATGCAAAAGGAGCAACCCAAGCCTTACCGCCAAAGATAGCGCCTGCTATAAGTGCGATAAATGGCAGCTTCGCCCCGCAAGGAATGAATGTTGTGGTCATTATAGTCATTCTTCTATCTTTCTCATTCTCAATAGTACGGGAAGCCATAATACCAGGAACACCACAACCTGTACCGATCAAGATAGGAATGAATGATTTTCCTGATAGGCCGAACTTACGGAATATTCTATCCATTACAAAGGCTATTCTCGCCATATATCCGCAGTCTTCAAGAATGGCAAGGAACAAAAAGAGAACGAACATCTGTGGAACAAAGCCCAGTACTGCCCCCACTCCCGCAACAATTCCATCAAGAATCAGACCCATGAGCCATTCTTTGCATCCGATTTTCTCTAATCCACTCTCTATCATGACAGGTAATCCTGGAACCCAAATACCATACTCTCCAGGTTCTGGCTCTGTAAAATCATAAGAGCGGAGAATATCGGAGGCTGTGAGTAGATCTTCATATGACACTTCCACTTCCTCTTCCGAGAGTGTCTCTTCGTCAACGACAGTATAAATGGATGTTGAATTATAGTTATTTGCTTCAATAATCTCTTCTAGGATACTATCGTCTAACTCTTCGTACTCAATTCCTTCGCTAAATGCGTCAGCAATAGCTACTGATGTTGTATATTCCTCCAATCTCTCTTCGTATGCGCTTCTTCCTTTTCCGAATAAGAAAAAACCGTCACCGAAGACTCCGTCATTTACCCAGTCAGTGAACATTGTTCCAACAGTCGTTACTGAAACGAAGTATACAAGCCACATTACAAGGGCAAAAATTGGTAGTGAGAGATACTTATTTGTTACAATGCGGTCAATTTTATCTGAAGTGGAAAGAGTCTTACCGCTTTTCTTGTAGCATGACTTCATTACGCTCTCGATATAGCGGTATCTTTCGTTAGTGATGATAGACTCTGCGTCATCATCCATTTCCTTTTCTACACTGCTTATTTCTTTCTCAATTTCAGAGAGGACAAACTGCTCCAGATTCAGCTTCTCTCTTACATTTTTGTCTCTCTCGAAGAGTTTTACTCCATACCATCTTCTTTTGCTCTCTTCTATATTCTGTAAAGCTTCTTTTTCAATTACCGACAGAGCTTTCTCTACTCTTTCAGAGAATACTGGTTTCTGTTTTCTTTCTCCTTTATAGGATTCTTTGATCGCTTCCTCTGCAGCCTTCAGGGTGTTTTCGCCTTTCAGTGCAGATATCTCAACAACAGGAATGCCCAGGGTATGAGAAAGAAGTGCAACGTTTATTTTGTCGCCATTCTTTCTTACTACATCGCTCATGTTGAGAGCTATGACCATAGGAATGCCCAATTCAAGTAGCGCTAAAGAGAGGTATAAGTTTCTTTCTAGGTTTGTTCCATCCACAATGTTTAGTATGGCCTCAGGCTTCTCGTCCATGAGGTAGTTTCTTGCAACTACTTCTTCACTAGTGTATGGAGAAAGAGAGTAGATTCCAGGAAGGTCAATAATCTTGACGTCAGTGTGCTTCTTTAGTTTTCCTTCCTTCTTCTCCACTGTTACTCCAGGCCAGTTTCCTACATATTGGTTAGAGTCAGTAAGATTGTTAAATAACGTGGTCTTACCAGAGTTTGGGTTACCTGCCAATGCGATTCTTATATTCATCTTTCACCTCTTTATTCCACTTCTATTTTCTCTGCTTCACTCTTTCTAAGTGTCAGCTCATATCCCCTGACGTTTACTTCAATAGGGTCTCCAAGGGGAGCAACTTTTCTCAAATTTATCTCCACACCTTTAGTTATCCCCATGTCCATAATTCTTCTCTTCACTGGGCCTTCACCCTTCAGCGCCTTTACTTTCACGCTTTCGCCAATCTTTACATCTCTAAGAGTCCTCATATATCTTCTCCTTTCTCAGACCATTATTTTTCCTGCCATCTCCCGGCTTATTGCTATTCGTGATTCTTTTACTTTCACTATTACATTTCCGCTTATGACGGATGTAACTGTAACCTTAGATCCATTGGAAAACCCCAGAGACTCCAAGTGTCTCTTCTCGTCAGGCTTCCCTCCCAAAGCCTTCACTGTCATCTCGCTTCCTACTGGTGAAAAAGAAAGAGGTATCATTTTATTTCTCCTAGTTAGTTAATTCTAACTTACCGAGAATCAATATAAGTTAGATATGTCTAACTTGTCAACATATAACGCAAATTAAAAGATGAAAGAAATTCAGCACCCATGTTTACACATGGAAAAATTACCACCATTTAAATGCTCTAACTGTTTATAAAAAATGAGGTTAGTTCAGAAAACATATATTCAAAACTTCAAACTATCTATAGACTTTTATTGTCGAAAAAGGAGAGATATATGAAAGAAATAACTCTTGACGGTCTCTGGAAACTCAGAGCAGATAAAATCGAAGACAACAAATTTGGTATTAAAGAAAACATGGAGTGGGACATGACACTTCCTGGGGATGTGCATGACACACTCATAAAGAATAACACTATTCCTGATCCATACTATGGAATGAATGAGCTGGATATTCTCTTCATCGGTAGAGGTGATTGGAGTATCTATAGAACTTTCAATTGGAAAAAGGAAGATGAGCGTACTTTTATCAGACTGGAGAAAGTCGATACTGTCGCTAGGCTTTTCATCAATGGAGAAAAGGTAAGAGGCTTCGAAAACGAGCATCAAATCCACTTTATCGAAATAACAAAGTTCCTCAAAGAGGGCGAGAATACTATCTCCTTCTCTTTCCGCTCCTCTGAGAGCCTTGCTACAGAGAGAAACGAGAAGCTCTCCTACCCTATCCCTTGTTCACGTTATCCAAACGATTCTCCAAATAGAAACCTAGTAAGAAAGACTCAATGCAATGCTGGCTGGGACTGGGGTCCATGTATCATGAGTGTGGGTATTCATGAGAGCATCAAGCTCATAGAGACAGGCTCATCTCTCTTTGAAAGTTTCTCAGTAATCCCAAGACTTAAGGAAGATAAGTGGGAAGTTGAGTTTGAGTGCTGGATTGAAGCCATCAAAGAAAAGAGAGTCTCTGTAAAGGCAGAAATAGCAGGAAAGAGCATTGAAGGTATCTTTGATCTAAAAGAAGGCATAAATAAATACTCTATCTTCCTTTCAATCCCTGTTAGTGATGTTGAGAGATGGTGGCCAAATGGCTTTGGAGGCCAAAAGTTATATAAGGCTGAAATAAGTGTTGACGGCGACAAGAAGGAAAGAAAAGTAGGCTTCAGAACACTAAAGGTAAAAAACGAGCCTACTATGGGCGGCAAAGAGCTTACAATATGTGTAAACGGTAGAGATATATTCTCCAAGGGTGCAAACTGGATTCCTCTTGATGCCATTCCTTCCCGTATGACAAGAGAACGTTACGACGAACTCTTACAGGATGCAGTGGACGCCAACATGAACATGATTCGTGTCTGGGGTGGCGGCTGGTATGAGAAAGAAGATTTCTATGATCTCTGCGATGAGAAGGGAATCCTATTGTACCACGATATGATGTTCGCTTGTTCTACTTACCCTTCCGACGAGTGGTTCCTACGAAGCGTTGAGAAGGAGTTGAGAGACCAAGTCAGAAGACTGAAGTCTCACCCTTGTATCGCACTATGGTGTGGAAACAACGAAGATCTTGGAGCTCTTACTTGGTACGAAGAGACAATCAAGAACAGAGATAGATACTTAAAGGACTACGAAAGACTTAATGATGACACAGTTGGAAGGATAGTTAAGGAAGAAGACAGCGATAGAATATTCTGGCCATCTTCTCCATGTGCAGGACCTGGAGACTACAGCGACAACTGGCATAGCGACGGTAAGGGAGACATGCACTTCTGGTCTGTTTGGCACGAAGGCAAAGACTTCGACTTCTACCACACAGTAAAGCCACGCTTCTGCTCAGAGTTCGGCTATCAGTCATTCTCTTCTCTACAGGTTGTAAATACATTCTGTCCACGTGATCAGTTTGACCTTACTTCCCCTGTAATGCTTCATCACCAGAAGAACGATAGGGGTAACCAGATTATGATGGAGCAGTTTACACGTTCCTTCAAATATCCATCATCCTTCGAATCCAGCCTCTATCTATCACAGGTACAGCAGGCTCTGGCAATAGAGACAGCTGTAACATACTGGCGTTCATTGATGCCATATTGTATGGGAACTCTCATTTGGCAGCTTAATGATGTATGGCCTGTAGCTTCTTGGTCCAGCATCGAGTATAACGGCAGATGGAAGGCATTGCACTACGCTGTAAAACATTTCTATGCCCAAGTTGCTCCTCTCCTATATATAGATAAAGGTAGAGTCTTTATCAAAGCAGTCAACGACACAAGCGAAAGAAAGAGTGTTGATATGAGAGTCAGAGTCATGGACTATGACGGAAATACTCTGGAAGAGAGAAAGCACTCCCTCTCAATTGATAGCATGAGTGTTATAGATGTAGAAGAACTCTATGAGTCTGCATATAACAGAGACAATACTTTCATCATTGCAGAGACAGATTGCGATGGAGA